>NVUK01000010.1 GCA_002401865.1 Candidatus Aerophobota bacterium
TTTGTTATAAAGAACAAGAATTAAAATATTGTTTATATTTAAAATAAACTAAAAATAGTGTATAATATTGTTATAAAAGAGATGGGGATATAATGGTTTTAGGATCAATTACAGATATACTAGGTATGGCTAATGCGGCTGTGGAGATAGGTGATCAGTTATACGGAATGTGCCGTATGGGGGAGACTTTAAGCTCTAAAGTGCTAGGCTATATGAGCGCTCCGTTCATGCAAAAAACACTTGAGCAAGAGTCGACTAGCGAGACGGGTACAAACCGGGTTATTAGAGAGGAGGCAAGGCAGAGAGTCGAATCTAAAAAAATGCGGTTGAAGACACTATCTCAAACAGCAAGAAATATGGCTAAAAATTCAGGCCAGATGTTGCAACATATTCAAAAAACAAGTGCGCGCATAGATGTCTTAGAAAAACTTGTTACTATGCAACAAGCGGCAAATCCCAATGAATCAGAGCACGCGCCAGCGCTGCAGAATGAACTTAAGCAAGAACTGCAAACCAGGGTAGAGGCGCGTAATCAGTTACTGGGTCAATACAATGCAAATCTTGTTCTTGTACAAGTCGAAATTGTGCAAAAAGAGGGCAAATACCAATTTGAACAAATTAACGGATCAGAGCCCCAAATAGAGAGAACAGCGCTTAGAGAAAGAGCGCCTGTTTTAGGCACTGGACTAGGAATTTCTGGTCAATCCACACATATCACAGAGCAGGCGTGTGCGCAGTGGCATTTAGAGCGTATAAAGCCAGAAGTTTTTATGCATGAACAAGAGATACGCATTTTAAAGAAAGTAATAAAGCAAGAGCAAAATCCACAAGAGTTAGCTCTTTTGGAAAGAGAAATGCTTTGCTGGGAAGGGGATCTTTCTATTTTGAAAACACGTTTGGCCGATTATGGCGCTATGGTGATCCACGCTAATGCTTCTTTACCAGCTACAGCTCGGCAAAAAATAAGAGAAGTGGATTTTTCTACTCTGTTTACACAGGATGAGAGTCCGATGACAGTGCTGCAAGCTTCGGTGAAAAAGACGTACTATTCAGTAGTAGCAACATTTTTCTATTACTATGGGAATGAAAGTTTAAAGATTAAAGAAGGGAAAGAATAATGGGATTAAGAGCCATTACAAACCAAGTAGTGCAAAGCGCTACATATACATTTAACAAAGTATGTCAAGTTACGCTCGTGGGAGCCGCTGCTCTTGCACTTTATAAAAATAGAGAGGCAATTTCTTCAGCTATTCAAGCAGTAGTACAAGCTTATAACGCAGAGCCAGTAGTAGAAGTTATGCGGGAAGGTTCTACAAATGAGACTGCTGTACCTAAGGCTACACCGAGGGATGTGGTAACAGAGCAGAAACAGAAATCAGCACAAGTTAAGGCAGACCTACTTTTGCGTCGAAAACGTAGAAACGCAGCTGTATTAATGCAAGGAGTTGTGCGAGGTAGATCGGTTAGGCAAAACACGAAGAGAGAAGGCGAGGCAGCAACGGTACTTCAGAAGAATGTACGTAGAGTATTAGCGAAGAGCAGAGTATCTTCAATAACGCATAGCGCAGCAAACGAGGTGCAAAAATTTGCTCAATCTGTAAATAGTTACAGTCAAGCAAAACATGCAGCATATGCTGAAACAAGATACCGGGCACGTGAGGACGCGACTAGTGAGGCCCATAGTGTTGTAAGGAACAATAAAGTTACTATAAATGGTGGTGAAATTGATGAAGAAACAAGAGCAGCTCATAATAAATTAGAGCGGTTTTTACGTTTGAATTCACCAGAATCTGATGGCGTGGCAACAAAGGGCAAATTTGTTGAATTGATGCCCGCAGTTTTAAAAATGGAACAAGATTTAAAAACAGCAAAATCAAATCTGATGATATGGGGATCGCGGGGCACTATGCTAAAGTTTGGAAAAAAGGAAGAGTTTAAACAGTTAGAGATAAAATCGTCTGAAATTACATGTTTAAAGGATAGAATAGTTGCTTATAGCACGGGCACATTTCCTATTAAGAGAGACTCATATAAACAATCAGTTGAAGAGATTACAGTGCAAGAGAGTGCAGTTGGTCAAATTTCAGCAATAGAGAAAAGTGAGACGAGAGAAAAAAGCGCTTTAGAAGAGTGTGCTTTATTGCATATGTCCATTTTAGAAAGAGCAGAAGTTTGCACGAACGCTCCGTGGCAAAGTTATCATCAAGAACGTTTAAATGAAGTGACAGAGAGATTAGATCCTGAAGTAGCGCAAACCCTGCAAAGCGAGCACCGTGAAGATAAACGCTCTTTAAGAGAGTTATACAATGCATGTCATGACAAATATTTAGAGTCGGCTGTAGTTTTTAGTAAGCAGCAAAAAGAATTAAGAAAGTCTCTACCAGGCAGTGACGAGGGAACACCTGAGCAGCAAGAGTGGAGAGAAGAGCGGTTAAATTATTATGCGCAGATGTATGCGCATTGTAATGAAACTGCAGATGCTATGCGTAAATGTGCGTTTGCATTTTAAGAAAAAAAAATAATTAAGGGGAAAAATTATGACAACAGTTATTGGGAAATTAGTAAGCCAAGCAAGCCAAGTTCTTGCTAAGGTTAAAATTCCACACGTTGCAGGCGCACTTGGAGCGCTTGTGGCAGGCTCTATTTGCAAGACATTATACGGTCATCACCAAGCTAAACAAGCATTAGCAGCCAAAAATGTAGAGATGCAAACACAGGTTACGCAGGACCGAGAGGAGTTGGAAGTAGATAAGAAGATCTTATTGAATGTCAATGGTAGAAAACTTGACGATTTTGGAAAACTACTAGTGCAACAAGGATTAACAGCTGCCCAGATGGCATTAGCTCTAATGGCCTCAGGAGGAGGAGAAGGTGAGCGTAAAGTGCAAGCTACCATAAACGATCAAATAGCAACTTTCAAAGAGTTTTTAGGAAAACATGGAGCTACCTTTAGCAAAACATCTCAGCAAAATTTGGAAATTTTTGTGGCAAACAATACAACAACACCAGTGCATAAATTAAAAGCGTTGATGAAGTGTAATAATGTTATGCAGTTAGCACAGGCAACAGTGATTGCATCTGATCAGTATGAGAAAAATAGTATGGTTCACGAGTTAGAAAGCTTAGAAGCGTTGGCGCTATCAAAACAAAAAGTGGATGGTGCAGAAAAATTTTTAAAAAGTGAGCTTCCAATATTGGTAGAGCGAAAAGCGGGATTTGAAAAAATGTTAGAGAATCTTAACAATCCAAAATTTAGTTTTGAGAATTTGTTTCGCGGTCCAAATAAGAAAATGCCAGAAATGAGAAAAAAAATAGAAGTTGTAATAGCGAAATTAGATGGAAAAATATCTATGCTGCGTAAGACTTTGGAAAGAATATCCAAGACGCATGCTGATGAGAATGTGGCTTTTAGTAAATAAGATTTAAGTAAAATAGAAGGGGGAAAATCATGACAACAGTTATTAGAAGATTAGTAGGCCAAGCAGCTCAAATGCTTTCAAAAGTTAAAACTCCACACGTTGCAGGCGCTCTTGGAGCTCTTTTGACAGGCTCTATTTGCAAGACATTGTATAGTAATCACCGAGCTAAACAAGCATTAGCAGCCAAAAACGTAGAGATGCAAACGCAGGTTAGGCCGAGAAGCGAGGGGTGTGAGAGCTTAAAGAGAGTCTTATTGCATGCCGATGGTAAAAAACTTGGTGGTTCGGGAGTAGTTGCAGTGAAACAAGGATTGAGATCTGCTCAGATGGCATTAGCTTTAATGGCCTCAGGAGGAGGAGAAGGTGAGCGTAAAATGCAAGCTACCATAACCGCTCAAATAGCAATTTTCAAAGAGTGTTTAGGAAAATATGGGAAGAGTTGTAGTGATGTAGCCGAGAAGTCTGCGCAACATTTTGTGAAACAAGGACTAATACAACCAGCTGGTAAATTAAGAATGTTGATGAAGTGTAATGAGTCTATTCAGTTAGCACTGGCAACAGTGATTGCATCCGATCAGTATAAGAAAAATAGTATGGGCCGCGAGTTCGTATATGTAAAACAAGCTGCAAAGTTGAAACAAGAATTAGATAGAGTAGAAGAAAATTTAACAGGTCGGATTTCATCCTTACTAACACAACGAGCGCAGATGGCAGTAGCTTTAAAGAAAGTTAGTAGTATATTTTCTTCCGTTACGGATTTGGTTCGTGGTAGTGCTCAGCAAACAAAGGCAATGAGAAGTCAACTAACAGCTTCAATAGCAAAATTAGATGGAACAATATCTATGCTGCGTAAGACTTTGGAAGAATATCCAAGACACATGCTGATGCGCTTGCGGAGTTTAGTAAATAATATTTCAGTAAAATAGAAGGGGAATAAAAATGATAAAACAAATTGCAAGTGTAGCTTTTTCGGCTGCAAAATTCGTAGTTAGGTGTGCGACAAAAGATATCCCTACACTGGTGTGTGCTGTGGCCATCACTGACGCTATTGCTTATAGATGTTTGAATAAAGGAATGGTGGCAAGTCTTCAATCTGCTCAGAGCAGTGAAGTGTTACCAGAGACCAAATCTTTTTGGGATCGCTTATTTACAAGCGGTGGAGGAGAAAAATAATGGCAACAATAATAGGAATTACCAGCGCTAGTTTGCCTGCCTTAGTGGCAGTAGAGAGAAGAGTGGAAACATTTTTTCAAACGGATAAAGCGTTAAGCTCTATATACGCTAAGGCTCAAGCGAAGTGGACAATAGCTTCTCAGCGCCTGCAGTTCAGCAAATCTATGACCATAATGGGACGTATGCAGCGTGCAACATCTGTTTTAAATACAGCTGAAAAAGGTGCGCTTGTTGTCCGTGTTGCAGAGCTGGACAAAGTCGCAGTAGTTTTACGCGCTAGGGCTGAAACAATAGCTAATCCGTCAACTATGTGGCAGAAAGTAACATTTCAATTCATGAGCTCATCGGCACTAGAGCAAGCCTTAGTCACTAACAATACAGCTTTACGCCTTGTTGATAGTTATAGAAGAGCGTTAAGAGCAGTTATTGAGCCGCCTGTTGTTATTGAGCCGCCCGTTGTTGTAGAAAAATCTGAGGCATTAACAAGGAAGGAAATGGAGCTGAAATTGCGTTATACAGGATTTGGAGAGGCTACACAAGAGAAGGAGTTACAAGCAGAAGGCTATTCTCAGAGATATCAAGCCTATACTACCTATTGTAGAGACGTTGAAAATTGTCGACCAAACGCTGATCTTCAAAGGCATTTTGAGGAAATAGAGCGCTATCTTGCTAGTTAAATAACTCCATTTGATCGCCGCTTTTTTCTTGTTTTTTGAAAGGAGAGGCGCTTTTCGAGTGGGGCGCAATATCCTCTAAATGTTTTAAATACGTATTCGCAGCCTTAATAACAGGCTCGGGCAGTCCCGCTAGTTTTGCTACATGCACGCCGTAACTCTTGCTTGCAGGACCTTTAATTAGCTTATGCAAAAAAGTGATGTGGTCGCCACTAACTTTGGCTGCAACGCTATAGTTTTTCACCCGAGTGTGTTGCGCGCTTAATGCGCAAAGTTCTGAGTAGTGGGTTGCAAATAACGTTTTTACCCCCTCTCCTTCAATCTCTAATAAATACTCCACTACAGCCTTAGCTATCGCTATCCCATCATATGTGCTGGTTCCTCGACCTATTTCATCCAGTATTACCAAAGAGCGAGAGGTGGCATGGTGCAGAATATGCGCTGTTTCCTTCATTTCCACCATAAAAGTGGAATCTCCAAGCATTAGATTGTCACTAGCGCCAATACGGGTGAAGACCTGGTCTACAATGCCAATATGCGCCTCTTTACAGGGGATATAAGAGCCTATTTGGGCCATGATCGTCAAAAGGGCTACTTGGCGAATATAAGTCGATTTACCGGCCATATTAGGGCCTGTGATGATACGTGTCTGCTCTACTGAGGGGTCTAAATAGACATCGTTGGCGATAAAGGTTTCTGCAAGGAGCTTTTTCTCTAAAAGAGGGTGGCGTCCTTCTTGGATTCTTAGTATTTTACTGTTATCGACCAGGGGTTTGGTGTACCGGTAGGTTTTAGCTGCTAGGGCTAGCGATAAGAGAGTATCGATGCGCGCTATAACTTGTGAAAAAGAGCAAAGTGTAGATACTTGCTCAGACACCTGTATAGCAAGGTCAACAAGTAGCCTTTTTTCACAGGCCATAATATTGTCATCGGCATGGAGCAGTTTATCTTCAAATTCTTTAAGAGCTTTATACGTATAGCGCTCAGCATTGACCAGGGTTTGGCGCCTTTCTAAAAAATCAGGAACTAGGTGCGTGGCACCTTTACTTACTTCAATGCAGTAACCAAATGTTTTGCTAAAGACAAGTTTTAAGGTTTTGATGCCTGTACTTTCTTTAAGCTCTTCTTGCATTTGTAGTAGTTTGGCTTGGCTATTTTCTTTAAGATTATAGTAGGTGTCGAGCTCTTGATTAAAGCCTATGCGAATAGTTCTTTTGTCTCCTACTTTGGCAGGAGGGTCATCTACAAGTGCTTTTGTTATATGTAGAGCTAAAGGGATAGAGTCTGGTAGTGCATAAAAACCTTTCTGTAGCAGGGGAGCTATTGCATTGGCTAAAAGAGCTTTTACTTGAGGGAAAATTGTTAGCGACGTGGCTAGAGCTAAAAGGTCTTTAGCTCCTCCTTGACGTAAACTGATTCTGACACTTAAACGCTCTGTATCGTTTATTTGTTTTAATAGTTGTTCTAAGCGCGAGGTAAGTGGAGGATCGGTAAGTAGATTGTCAATGGCACTATGTTTTTCATGAATTGCTTCCACATTTACCAAAGGTTTTAAAACCAGCTCTCTAAAAAGCCTTCCTCCCATGGGAGTTTTGGTAAAATCTAAATGCTCAATTAGGGATAGGGAGTGTTTTCCACGTGCTTTTTTGATGTCGATATCGAGATGGTCAATAGTTAAAGAGTCGAGTTTCATTTCATTTTCTTGAGAAAAATAGGTGAGATTAGCAGCAAAATCAGCGGGGGCGTGCATCTGCTCCTGTAAATATTTAATCAAAGCGCCAGTAGCAATAACCGCTGCACTTTTTCCATATAGAGGGTCGCGTTCTTGGTTTCTAATACTTTGATACAATTCGCTGGATTCTTTTAGGTCAAAATACCACGCATCTTTAACATTTTCGCGGCACGTTTGAGTGTATGTTTCAAAGAAAGAAGAGAGCTCTTTTCGTGTTTGTTTAGAGAGTAAAAACTCTTTAGGAGCGCGTTGGGCTATTTCTCTTAAGCAGTCGCTACCTTTGGGAAGTTCTGTGACAAGTAATTGGCGCGTGGTCATTTCTAAAAAAGCGAGCCCTACTGTTTGGTTTAGAACATGGATGGAGGCAAAGTAATTACTTTTTTTTGCATCGAGTAGGTCGGAGGAGAGAGCTGTTCCTGAAGAGACTGTTCTTACAACTTTGCGTCCCATTATTTTTTGCGTTTCATCAGTAGGGGGTGTTTGCTCTGCGATAGCGACTAAAATACCTTGATCTACGAGTTTTGGAAGGTAGGTATCCAAACTTTGCACGGGCACGCCGCTCATTAAAATATTACCTCTTTTGGTAAGGGTAATACCTGTAGCCTTAGATAACAGCTCAGCATCTTCATGAAAAGCTTCGTAAAAGTCTCCCAGACGAAATAACAGTAAGGCTCCTGGCGCTTGTTGTTTACACTCTTTCCATTGCCCCATCATGGGCGTGTCCCCTTTGCCTTTCATCGTAATAGTGGTCCTGGTACGTTTTTTTGACTTTTTAAAGTTTAGCGAATTTGCTTCCAAATTGCAAGAGAGGCGTGGTGTATGTGAAGTGGAGAGTTTAAGGGCGGGCTTTTACTTTTTTAAGTAGGGAGAGAAAAAAGGTTTTAGCTTTGTGTTGTTTTTTTAAAAGGTTTTGGCGATCGTGCTCTATGATTTCCAGTGTTTCTTTTGCATCTTTGATGCCATGCTCAATTTGTAAAATAACACCCTCACACCACCTTCTAGACTCTTTAATATCTTGTTGCATTTGTTCAAGGCGAGATAGAATTTCCTGGGGAGATTTGTTTATTTTCCCAAGAGTAAAGTCTTCTTTTGTTAAGCTTTTATGGTTGTTGATAATTTGGCGCAGTTCAAATACGTCGATTAACAGGGGAAGAAAGAGTTCTTTAAAAGCATCTCTTAAACCCTTAGAAGCTTTGGTGGCGATAATTTTTTTATTAGTCACAGCAGTTTTATTGATGGAGGCAATCGTGTCTGGTCCAATAAATGCTTTTAAAGGGGATTCCGTTAGCTTTTTATACCGTTTCTTTTTGAACTGATCAGACTGTTTTTCTTCACCCATAGAGCAAAAAACCTTTTTTGTGGGTTACCTGGAGGATAATCTTAACAAATGTCCATAGCAAAAAAAAGTTTTATTTCAAACTCTTTTTGATTTTATTTTCACGGCACTGGCTCATTATTCTCTCTTTTTCTATACTCCAATCTATGACCTTATTTACTCAAGAAAGTTTAGATCGCTTAAAAGAAAAAGTTGACCTTGTTGATATTATCGCAGCGCATGTCCCTATGAAACAGAGGGGAGTTTCTTGGAAAGGGCTGTGTCCTTTTCATAGTGAGAAAACACCCTCGTTTACAGTTCAAAAAGGGGCTCAACACTACCACTGCTTTGGTTGCGGAGCTCATGGGGATGCTATTGAGTTTTTAAAAAGCCATTTGAGTATGAGCTTTCAAGAAGCTGTAGAAATGCTTGCGGATAGGAACGGGGTGATTTTACAAACAGAAGAGGGAGGCGATGATAGTAAAAGGTTTATAAAAAAAGATGTTTTATCGGCGCTGGATGAAGCATCAGCGTTCTTTCATGCCTTCTTACTCCATACAGATGAAGGGCAGCGCGCTCTTGCTTATCTTTATGAAAGGGGAATGGATTTAGATTTTATTATCCGTTTTCAAGTGGGGATAGCGCCTCTTCAAAGAGGTGTTTTTATCTCTTTTATGTTGGCGAAAAAATTTAGTATAGAGATTTTAACCGCTGCTGGCCTGATTAAAAATAGCGGGCGAGACAATATTCCTTTTTTTATTAACCGCATCACTTTTCCTATTCAAAACAGCATGGGACGTGTGATTGGTTTTTCTGCTAGAGTGTATGGCAAAGGGAAAGAATTTGGCCCCAAATATATGAATACTTCAGAGACTGTAGTGTTTAGAAAATCAGAAGTTTTATTTGGTATGAGTTTTTGTAAGCGTAGAATTGTTAAAGAGAAAAAAGTTGTATTAGTAGAGGGGCAGATTGATGCGCTCCGTTTAATTCAAGAAGGGCTTAATATTTGTGTTGCAACGCAAGGTACAGCGTTTGCTAAAGAGCATTTAGCGCTACTTCTTAAACTCGGTGTTGAGCAGGTTTATTTAGCTTTTGATGGAGACGAGGCTGGACAAAAAGCTGCTGTAGGTGTGGGTGATATGTTTCAGTATGAGGGTGTAGAGGTGAAAGTTTTACCTTTTAGCGAAGCGGAAGATCCTGACCAAGTTTTACTTTCCCAGGGTATTGAAGCGTTTGTAAAAAAGATGGAAAGCTCTAAAGACTATTTGTATTTTTTAGTCGACTATTATAGGAGAGATGTGGATATGTCTTCGCCGAGTCAAAAAAACAGGATGATACAAAAAATTGTCTCCAAAGTGCGCCGTTGGCAACACCCTTTGCTGGTGCATGAAACACTTAGAAAATTGGCTAGGGTCACAAGAGTTCCTGAAAAGCTTGTTGGAGCCAAACCTAAAACAATAGAAAAAGATTTTATTGTTAAAACATCGATGCGTCTTAGTCAAAAAAATGAGTCTAAAGAAGAAGTGTTGGAAATAGATCTTCTTCGATGGATATTGTTGATGCCAGAGGGAGATAAAGAAGTACTCGATTCTATTTTTAATAGTATTGAAGAAGATTACTTTTTTTCTAAAAACTGCCAAACCTTGTTTAAAAAAATAAAAGCGCGTTATGAAAATAGTGAATCGATCGATTTATTATCTTTATCCATATTTTTTACCCGTTTAGAAGAAAAAGTGTTTTTCACAAAAATTATGGAGAAAAAAATTAATACAGAACGTGCGTATGATGGAGCTTTTGAAACAGTTAAAAAAATGCGGGAAAAGTATTTTTATTTTGAAAAAGAAAAAATCCATGAAGCGATGAAAGAAGAGGGACTCGATCAAGAAAAGGTTTTAAATCTCGCTCAGCGCTATGACGCTTTAACGCGCCAGTTTACCAACTTTGATTGGGAAAAGCAAAAAACGGATCAGGAGTAAAAAAGGTGTTTTTATTTATTGTCGCCATCGTGGTGCCGTTTGTTTTTGCTCTTTCTATTATTTTTTGGACATTGAAAAATAAAATCTCTCCGATGCCCTCCTCTTTATCGATGAGAAAAACTTTTTTCAAAAGTTTGGATCTTGATTTTACAGGAAAAAATGTGGTGGACCTTGGATCGGGGTGGGGCCATTTAGTGGTCGGTATGGCTAAAAAGTATCCAGGATCGAGAGTCACGGGATATGAAAATTCACTTCTACCTTTCTTGTTCGCTTTTTTTCTAAAAGGTAAATTGTCTTTGCGCCTATTGTGGCAAGATTTTTTCAAAGCTGATTTAACAGAGCAAGATGTGGTGCTATGTTATCTATGCCCTTATAGCATGAAGAAATTAGCTCCTAAATTTTTAAAAGAGCTAAAAGAGGGATCGACTATTATTTCATTGGTGTTTGCTCTTCCTGGATGGAAAGCTAGCCGCGTTGTTTATGCTAATGACCTTTATAAATCACCGATTTATTTTTATGAAAAAAATGGCCAGACCTAGATTAATCTAGTTGGATTTTTTCAAAGCTGAGTACTTTGTCAAAATAGCTAAACACTTGTTTTAAAAGTGCTAGTCGACTCTCGCGAATTTTTGGATTGTCATCGAGAATTTTTACAGCAGAATAAAATTCTGCGAGTGGCTGATGCAGCTTGGCAAGCGTGTCAAAAACAAGACCATAATCGCTCTCTTTTAAACTCTTTTCAAAAGGCTCTTTTGTTGTTTTTACCGCTTTAATCAAATTCTTTTCTGCATCTGTTGTTAATAAACTCTCATCCGTTTGCAAATCGCCCACACCTTTAAGCTGCCCTTTTGCCCTTTTAAAAACTTCTAGTAGAGGATTGAAGGAGGCTGTTTTTCTAAATGTGTGTAGAGCTTTTACTTTTTTAGCATCGTTTAAAGGGTTGAAGGAGGGCTTGAAAAGCGCCGCTTCTATCTCATCGCTGCGATAGCCCTTCTCTTTTAAAACCCCTTTCATTCTCTCATAAATAAAAGGTAAAAGATCCAAATGAGGCTTTAACTGTTTGCCATCGGGATAAAGGCTTAAACTTTGCTCTATAACTTGGTCTAGGGGGAGAGAAATATCGAACTCTAATAGTAGCTTTATAATGGCTATAGCATGGCGCCGCAAAGCAAAAGGATCACTAGAAGAGGTAGGCTTTGATCCTATAGAGAAATGGCTGATGAGATTATCGATTCTATCGCTGATAGAAATAATACATCCTAGTTTTGATTTAGGAAGGGGAGCTTTGTCAGATTTAGGACTATAATGCTCTTCAATAGCGGCGCCGATTTGCTTAGAAAACTTTTCGTTTAAAGCGTAATATTTCCCCATCACTCCTTGAAGTTCGGGGA
Organism: Candidatus Aerophobota bacterium; assembly: GCA_002401865.1. Classification (GTDB taxonomy): domain Bacteria; phylum Chlamydiota; class Chlamydiia; order Chlamydiales; family Simkaniaceae. The sequence goes on from NVUK01000010.1 coordinate 11,681, forward strand.
ACTCTCCCACCATTTCACTTACTAGGTCTGCTTTACATAAATGCGCTGCTTTTTGAACTGATTCTTGATCATCAAAACCAAACGCTTGTGCCACCATCGCTGCAATTTTTTCTATACGCACAGATTTATCGAGTATAGAGCCAAGCTTTGCATGAAATGTTACGCGCGCAAGTTGCTTTGCCATTTGAGAAAGGGGCGTTTTTATGTCGGTATCATATAGAAACACACCGTCGCGTAATCTTGCTGAAAGGACGCGCTCATTACCCGATTTAATCAGTTCTTGAGGTTCTTGGTCCGCGGTGTAGATGAAGTGGGGCAAAAGTTTTTTGCTTGCATCTTGTAGAGGAAAATAGCGTTGATGATTTACCATTTCGATTGCAATCACCTCTTTGGGCAATTTTAGAAAGTTGGCGGAAAAATCTCCTACGGCTAAACGGGGATATTCAGATAGGTGCAATACTTCATTAAGCACGGCTAGTTTGTTGATAGCTTCACATTTAAGTTGTGATTCAATTTTTTGCAGCTGTTCTAAAATGCTGTTTTTTCGCTCGGCAGTATCTATAAGCACATAATGTTTTTTTAGTGTTTCCAAATACATTTTTGGCGCGGTAATTTCTAGAGGACAATTGCTTCTTTGCTTGTGTCCCCAAGTGGTATTGCCGCTAATATAATTGCCCACATTAAACTTAAGCACCTCTTTTCCAAAGAGAGCTAAAATCCACTCTAATGGCCGGGCATAACTAAAATCTGACCCTCCCCACCGCATCTTTTTAGGAAACGCTAAATTTTTGATAATGAGTGGCAGATGTTCTTGTAAAAGCTGGGCTGTAACCGTGTCCGGCTCTTTAGTTGTTGCTATAAGATAATCTTGCTTGCCTATCAATTTTTTCTTCACTGGAGAAGAGATTTCTGTGATATCCGCTTTGCTTTGAGGGGGTAGATTTTGCGAGCCAAAAAAGCCTTTGCCTTGAGGTGTTAAATTGCCATCTTGATCAAAGCATAGCGCTAGAGGAGGCCCTTTTTTCTCTACCATTTGACCAGCATGGCCATGGCTTAATTGTTTAATAAGCAGAGTAAGACGCCTGGCAGAGCCATACACCTGGATTGATTCACTACTAATACTGTGTTTTTTTAAAAGAGTAGCGACCGCTTGTTCTAAATTTTTCATTCCAATGGGAACAAAGGTGGCAGGAAGCTCTTCAGAGCCAATTTCTAATAAGAAATCACTCGTATGATCTAATTTTTCCATTGCTGGAGTAAGCTTTAAAGAAACTTGCTTTACAGATTCTTCGGGCGCTTGATTTTTAAGTAGAGGAAAACCTAATTCTTCCCTTGTTTGAACGTATTGTCTTCCGCACTCTTTTGCCAAATGGCGTACGCGTGTAATATATCCGTTTCTTTCTGTAACGGATAAAACGCCCCTAGCTTCTAACATGTTGAAAGCGTGGGAAGCTTTAAGGGTGAATTCATAGGCAGGGATAGGAAATCCCTCTTTAATCAATGCTTGTGACTCTTGTTCATAATCCTCAAAATGTCTTTGCCACATAGACGTGCTAGCGTGATGGAAATTATAGTGGCTCCACTCCACCTCGTTGCGGTGAAAAACTTCTCCGTAGGTGACATTGTCGCTGTACTGCATAGAGAAAAAGTCTTTTTTATTTTGTGCAATCATGCAAAGGCGCTCTAAACCATAAGTGATTTCTACGCTGATAGGGTCGAGCGTTTGTCCTGCGACAATTTGAAAGTAGGTGAACTGAGTAACTTCCATGCCATCGATCCACACTTCCCAACCAAGACCAGAAGCTCCTAGTGTCGGAGATTCCCAGTCATCGTGAACAAAACGGATATCGTGCTCTTCAAGCTTAATACCCATGGTTTGTAGCGACTCTAAATAAGCGGATTGGATATGGGCCGGTGAGGGCTTGATCAATACTTGAAATTGGTGAAATAGTTGAAGCCTATTGGGATTTTCTCCAAATCTACCATCTTGAGGCCTTCTTGAAGGCTCCACATAAGCACAGCTATAAGGCTCAGGGCCAAGAGAGCGTAAAAAAGTGGCTTGGTTAAAGGTTCCAGCTCCCACTTCCACATTGCAGCCTGTGTGCACCACACACCCGCGATCTGCCCAAAAAGTAGTGAGTCTTTCTATGATTTTTTGAAATGTCAACATGGGGCTTATGATAGTGTAATAACAGCGCTCTTGTCAAAGAGATTTTTCTCTCTGAAATAGGCTGTGAAACAAGCAATGTTTTGACATCAAATTTTTTTTTGCTAAACTCTTTTTTTTTCGAATTTTATTTAAGGAGATATGGTGAGTATAGGGGTCTATTGCAGTTCACAAAATGGAGCTATATTTGGGGAGAAAGCCCCAATTGAGCAAGAGCTGGACCGATGCTTTTATGTTTTAACAAGAGCCCTTGATAGAAGACGCGCAGGGTTTGCGTTAGAAATGGCTCAAAAAATTGACCAGATAGGAAGTGAGAATCCAGAATTATCCCATAAAATCGAAAACTGGTTTCTTGAGGTTTATTCCTCTTCAACAAACGCAATGCCTGGTTAGTGGAGTTAAGATGAGTATACAATTAGTAAAAGAAGATCTTTCCGATGTGGTGCGTATATTGGGGGATTTGCAAAGCCTAAGACAAGAGAATGGGAGAGATACTTTAAAAAGTTTTTATGTTCTTTATACCAAGGCAGTTATTGACGAGGACCATTTGCGTGGGAGTATTATTCATGGAGAAATAAAGAAAATGGTTTGTGCAGATGTTGGGTTGGCTCCTTTAAGTCAGGCATTGAAGAATCAGGTGCTTGCTAAATTGAAGGTAGAGGCCGCAACGCAGGGTATACTTAATTTATCTTTAAACAAGAGTTAAACTTTATAATTTAAAATGTTATAATTTATCCAGGTTTTGAAATTTTTAAAGGAGAACATATGAGTGTACAACCAGGTGGAGCTTCTCTTAATTCACAAGTAGCTCCTCTTTTAGCCTTTCTCAATGCAGGCGATCACGAGAATGCTTTACAGTGGTGTTATGAGGTGTCTTTAAGAGTAGAAATTAGCGCTCTCAGCTCTTTTCCGATTGCTGATGAAGTCCATGATACTAGAAATCTTATGGCTGGATGCATTCATGAAATTGTTGAAGAGAACCCAGAGTTATTGGGTTTAAGTCAAAGATTACACCATGCTGTGTGCCAGCGAGTGGGTGAACACATGAGCGCTTGTGCTGAAGCACGCAGCATGGAGCAAGTAGGGGTAGAAAAATTAGACTTAGGCGACAGGGGGTAGCCCGTTGCTAGGTAGAGGCGGCGACGCAGGGTATGCTTAATTTATCTTTAAAAAAGAGTTAAATTTTATATTTTAAAATGTTAAGATTTGTCCCACGTCTTGACATTTTTAAAGGAGAAAGAATGAGTATAAATCCAGCAGCACAACCGGTACAACCAGGTGGAGCTGTTGCTAATCCGTTCTATACGGTTCGATCTCTATGCGATGAAGGCAATAACGCGAGGGCGTTACAACTGTGTTATACTATTCTTTTCAACATAGAGAAAAGAATTCTAAATCGTGGTCCAGAACATGGCCATGTATTGGATGAGCCTAGAACTATTGCACGTAGCTACATTCACCAGATTGTTGAAGCGAACCCAGACTTGTCAGATTTAAGTCAAAGATTAGTTCTAGCTGTGACCGCGCAACTGAGTCGTCTAGCAGAGAACCTCATGGTGGCCCAGGCTGTAGCATCAATGAATCAGGATGTAGAACAGTTACACGCTGATCATATGGACCATACAGGCTAATTCCGAGAGCTAGTAGTTACGTTTTTAAGACTTTTAAAATTATGTTTTTACAGAGAGCTTCTTTGGGGATTGCTCTTGGTTTTTGTTAGGATAGTCTTGGGGATTAAATAGCTTTTATGCGATAATTAAGCCCATATTATAAAGTTTTACGTCTAAAAAAGTATTTTTTATGTCTATACCTCATCAACTTAGTAGCAAAGATTGGACCCAGTGGTTTGCCAATGAAGGAGAGAGCTCTTTTACTTCTAAGCAGTTCATGCAGTGGATGTATGACAAACTAGTTCTAGATTTTTCACAAATGTCTAATCTTAAAAAATCGGTTAGAGCCAAGTTGCAACAAACGTTTGAAGGGCCCAGTTTAGAGCTGGTTAAAACTTCTGTTTCTAAAGATGAGGAAACGATTAAATTTTTATGGAAGCTTCAAGATGAGCAACTTGTAGAATCAGTACTTATCAAAGCTGATGGTAGAAATACAGTATGTGTCTCTTCCCAGGTAGGGTGTAAAGCTAGGTGCGCTTTTTGTGCTTCTGGACGGCGTGGTCTTATTAGAAATTTAAGTGTGGCAGAAGTAGTTGAGCAAGTGATTATGATAGGCGCTTATCTCAAACCACAAGAAGAGCGTGTTTCTCACCTAGTATTTATGGGAATGGGCGAGCCTTTTCACAATACAGACACAATTATCACAGTGCTTAAAACTTTAATGGACAGTGATAAATTAAACTTTTCTAATCGCAAAATTACGGTTTCTACTGTAGGGGTTATTGAGGGAATAGAGCAATTAATGCGAGAAGATTTACGCGTTAATTTGGCCCTTTCTTTGCACGCTCCTAACCAAAGAATTAGAAAAAAAATTATACCTACAGCAAGACAAGCTGATATAGCAGATATTCTAAAGGCCGTATTTAATTACGGAAAAATGACAAAAAGAGATGTTACCCTCGAATACATTTTACTCTCAGATGTTAACGATCAGCTCCACCATGCGGATGAACTGGCAGATCTGGTGAGAAAAGAGCAGTGCACAGTGAATGTTATTCCTTACAATCCTGTGCAGGGAGTAAATCTTAAAAGGCCAGAAACGGCTCAAATCAAAGCTTTTGTACGTGTCTTAAAGCGAAGACGTGTGAATGTGACGATAAGATATACCAAGGGTACAGATATTGACGCGGCTTGTGGACAACTGGCCTTTATGGAAAAAAAATCTTTTCCTATTGAAGTAAAAGCGGTATAAAGAGCCTTATCTGATTTAAGTTCAAATTAAAGTAAGCTTAGCACTATGACACTCAAGCCAAGGCAATGGAAAAATATTTCCCTCTTTTTAACTGTTAGCCGTTTGCTCGTGGGCCCTATTTTTTTTCTTTTTTATATTTCGCATGGCGGGATAGGACTCTCTATCAAGGTAGTGCCTTTTATTTTACTGATTCTTATCACACTCTCAGAAGTTTCTGACTTTTTCGATGGTTACATAGCGCGCAAATTTAATGTGGTTACAGATCTTGGAAAAGTGCTCGATCCTATGTGTGATAGTGTAACGCGCTCCATTATCTTTCTAACCCTTACTTTGCCACCAGTGAATCTACCTATTTGGCTGATTTTTATATTTGTGTTTAGAGACGGTGTGATTGGAGTATTGAGAACTATTTGCGCTCTTAAAGGTGTAGCTTTGGCTGCAAGACAAAGTGGTAAGATCAAAGCAATTATTCAAGCTGTTTCCGTTTATGTCATTGTCGTTGCTATGGCATGGCATGCTTATGGTGGCATATCTTTATTTGTGCTTCAGCTGATTGCTGTTTACACCATGGCTTGTGGCGCTATTATTACGCTTCTTTCTGCTCTGGAATATCTCAAAGTGAACTGGAAACATGTCGTATCGGTCTCTCGTGTAGAGCCGCGTCATAAATAATAAATTTAAATTTTTAAAAAATTAGACTTTTAGCGAGGTGGTTAATTTTTTGTAGAGAGTTAAATGTTCTTTTGCGCTTTTTTTCCAGCTCCAATCATGGTTAAATCCATTCCAAATCATCGTATCTAAAGACTCTTTTTTATTGGTAAAGCTCAGTAGTGCTTGATCTATGCAGTGGGTAAGATCTGCTGGAGTGGGGTTTTTGAAGGCGAATCCATTTTTATCTTCATCGATGGTGTCTTTAAGTCCTCCAATGTGGTGCACTAGTGGAAGGGTGCCATAACGTAGCGCAATCATTTGTGTTAGTCCACACGGCTCAAAGATGGAGGGGATGAGAGTGAAGTCGGCTCCGGCAAAAATAGAGTGGGCAAGTGCTTCATCAAAGCCAAAATTTAAGCTAATATAAGGGTTTACTGCATGCTTTTTCTTCAAAGACTCAAATAAACGCTGCGTTGAAGCGTCTTGGGCTGATCCAAGTAAAATAAAACAAGCCTCTTTCTCTGCTAAATAATCCATCGCTTTAGCGATTAACTCAGGTCCCTTTTGCTCTACAAGACGCGTTACAATGCAAAAAACAGGACGGTGGCTGGTGATGGGAATGTGGAGTTTTTTAAGAAGTAGTTCTTTGCATTCTTGTTTAAAGGTTTTGAGGTTTTGTATATCTTTTATGCGGCCAGTTTTTTTATGCAGTAGTGGGTCATTTTCTAAATGCCAATAGGTTGTATCAATACCGTTTAAAATAGGATTTATTTTGTCTTGGAACTTTTCAAAGTAACTCTGTAGGCCAAATCCAAAGGTGGACTGAATTTCTTTATTATAGCTTTTAGAAACTGTAGTTAAAGCATCAGAGTAGTGCAATGCTCCTTTAAGAATGTTGAAGTGGGTACTCTTTTTTGGATCTTGAAGCTGGTTAGAAGCGTCAAACATCTGCGTACAGAGGCCAAAATTTTGCAACTGGTTTTTGGCAAAACTTCCTTGATAGCCAGCGTTATGAATAGTGGTAATCAACGCTTTTATCTCCACTCCTAGATGGCGATATTTTTCTTTATAAAGAGGTGCGATAAATCCTGTTAGCCAGTCGTGTAGATGGACAATGTCAAATGAGAGTTTTTCCTGTTTTAAATATTGCAGTACTAAAATAGAAAAGTTTAAAAAACGTAAACTGTCGTCTTTGTAGCCATAAATATTGTCCCTTTCAAAAAAGTTGTCAGGGTTTTGCATTTTGAAAAGATGTAGCGTTATTCCTTTATATTGGGTTTTCCATATAACATTATGGGTAGGAATTAAATTGTAACTGCTTGTTATAGGAATTTTTTCAAAAGTAGAGGTAGAGAGAAACTCTTTGTCCATACTCTTATAAAGAGGCAAAGCAATGTGTAAATCTGCCGCGGTTGATTCCCTGTTGAGCTCTAAACATAGGCCTAAAATATAGTCTCCTATACCCCCAACTTTTGCAATACCGGCTATTTCTGTTGCAACTTGTAATATACGCATAGAGTACTCTCAAACATAAATAAATTTTTTATAGGTAAAAAAACTCTTTGAAACAAGTATATTATTTACCTAGTTAACTAGTAAGCACTTTTCCATCAGCTAAAGGAGATGAATTGAAAGTTGAAATCTATCTTGAAAGAAAAATGTGAAAACCGTTATATTTGTTCTCAATGGTGGGGTGTAGCCAAGTGGTAAGGCAGCGGTTTTTGGTATCGCCATGCGGAGGTTCGAATCCTCCCACCCCAAATTTGAGTAGTTTGTACAAATTTTGGTAGATAATCTTTTTAAGTAGAGAAGTCTTCGGGAGTTTGTGTTAGACTGCTTAGAATAGAAAGTTTTCTAAATAGTGAGATAGGCGCTTTTATAAAAAAGCTGTCCACAGTAGGAGATAAAGCCTTCGGTTATTATCACCTCTTCTATCTTGTGCTTCTGCTATAAAATAGTGGAAAGGAAAGGAAAATATGTACGCTTTCAAAGTGTGTACGTTAAGGTTTTTGTTGTGATTTATAGCAACTAGAGATCAAATCCTTTTTTATCAAGATGATGGTCAGGCCCTTTTCGGGGTGTTTTTTTATAAAAATTTTATCCAATTTTCACGGTTTATGAAACGGCGAAGTATTACGGTGCAAACCAAACATTGGAGTAAAAATAGATGTTGACATTGTCAAAAAGAGATACGAGCTCGAAGAGCCAGCTGACGAAAATAAGGCGTGCTGGTGACATACCTGCAGTGATATATTCATCTCGTCAAGAGAATATATCAGTTACTGTTAAAGGTGACGAATATTCTGCGATTTTACGTGGGGTAAAAGAAGGGTATTTACCTGTAACGGTTTTCCATTTAAATATTGAAGGGAAAGAACTCAAAGCTATTGTTAAAGGCATTGAGTACCATAGAACAACATATAATGTTCAACACCTAGATTTTCAAATCCTTGAAGAGGATGTGCCTTTATTAGTCAAAGTTCCTGTAGATTTTACAGGGGAGATGGACTGCGTAGGTATTAAACTAGGTGGCTTTTTAAGAAAAGTGATGCGCCATGTAAGAGTGCGTTGCCTTCCTAAGGATATTCCAACGGATTTTCCTGTAGCGATCGGTCATCTTAACATTGGAGCGACTACAAAAGTTGCTGATATTAAAAGCGGCAGTAATGTGAAGCTACTGGTTAAGAAAGAAGACGTTTTAGCTGTGATTGCTAAGAGGTAGTAGTGAATAGTAATCAGAGTCCATTATTAGTTGTAGGGCTAGGGAATCCTGGGGCAAAGTATGTAAATACGCGTCACAATATAGGATTTATAGTTTTAGAGGCTTGGGCTGAAAAGCTGGGAGCGAGTTTTGCTGCTAAAAAGCAATTTTTAGCGCAACTGGCGACTACAACCCATCAAGGCGTTAAGGTTTTTTTGTTAAAGCCGGAAACGTATATGAATTTGTCGGGAGAGTCTGTGAGAAAAGTAGTAGATTACTACAAAATAGATCTTTCCAACATTTTAGTGGTTGCCGATGATGTTTATTTGCCAACGGGCGAGTTACGCTACCGGCAAAAAGGGTCAGCAGCGGGGCATAATGGGCTCAAAAATATAGAAAAACACTTAGGTACTAGTGAGTATTCCCGTTTAAAAGTGGGAATAGGATCTCCTTTTGAAGAGGAAGATCTTGCTGACTATGTATTAAGAAAGTTTACACAAGAAGAACAAGAAAAAATTAGGGCGACTGTGCACTCGGGTGTTGATTTTTTAGATCAATACTTAGAAACCGGTCCCAGGGTGAATCAAATAATTAAGGAGAATTATGAGCACGAAGGCTAATAATCTTTATGAAGGCATGCATATTATAAGTGCATCGCTTAGTGAAGGAGCGCTAGAGAAAGCGGTAGCGAGATTAAAATCTACTATTGAAGAATTTGGTGGAGAGATTAAGAATGTAATTTCTATGGGTAGGAAAAAACTTGCTTACGAAATTAACAATGCGCGTCATGGTGAGTATTTTCTCATCTATTTTTCAGCACCACCGTCAGCTATTGTAGAGATTAAAAAAGAATATAAAATTAACGAAGATCTAATGAGAGTACTGATTTTTAAAACAGAAGCAGTACAAGAGAAAATAGAGTTTCAAACGCTCGGGGAGGTTTCTTAATTATGAAACAACAATTTAAAAGTTTTCGTAAAAGAAAAAATTGCCCGTTCAAAGAAGCTGGGTTTAAGACTATAGATTATAAAGATATAGATACGCTAAGTCGTTTTATTACGGACAAGGGTAAAATTATGCCTCGCCGTATTACAGGTGTTTCTTACTACTTTCAAAAGCGTTTATCACAAGCTATCAAACTAGCAAGACTTGTAGCGTTGCTACCATTTGTTGGGGAGGAATAGGATGAACAAAGCAAAAGGAAAACTTCTTCTTTTAGAAGATGTAAAAAATTTGGGCCGTAAGGGCGATCTTGTTGTTGCAAAAAGAGGGTTTGTTAGAAACTTTCTTATTCCTACAGAAAAAGCTGTAGTTGCAGATAAAAGAACACTTAGATGGCAAGAAAGACTTCAAGAAGAGCGTGCTGCTCAGGCTGAAAAAGATAAAGAAGCTTCTTTAGCGCTTTCTAAAAAGCTTGAAACAGAGCGCTTCTGCATAGAAGTTAAAATTGATATTAGAGGGTACCTATTTGGTTCGGTTTCTTCTCAAGATGTCGTTAAACTTCTTAGTGAAAAAGACTTTGTTGATCTAGAAAGAAGACAAGTTCTTCTTGTAAAATCTATTAAGAAAATAGGTGTATATACTATTGGTTTGACTCTTAAAGAAAATGTAGGCGCCACAATGACGCTTCAAGTCGGTACGACCAAGCAAATAGAAGATGTGCAAGAGAAAGAAAGACTGGATGCGGAAGAAGAGAAAGCTGCTGCTGAGAGTCCGGAAGATGCTGGTGAAGAACTTGATTCAAAAGAAGTTTTAGAGAAAAAAGCTGAAGAAGAAATCGATGAGAGAACTAAATCTTAGATCTATTTATTAAATAGATTTTTTATGGTGCAATAATAAGGCGTTACTTAAGTGAGTAACGCCTTTGTTTTTATTTACTGAAAGCGCTGTGTTTTTTTTGCTTTTTTTGGTAAAATTTGGAATTATCAAGTAAACATCAGAGGTCATTTTCAATGGACCAGTCAAGCAAGCTAATTGTTATCACAGGCGGTGCAGGGTTTATTGGCTCTAACCTAGTGCGTTATTACAATAAGCAGGGTTTTACCAATATTGTTATTATTGACCATTTTGATATGGGCAATTGTTGGCATAATCTTTTGAATTTGCGTTATAAACAATTAGTAAATAAATCAAGGGCTTTTGAATTTCTTCAAGAGAATCAAGATGAGATAGGAGCCATTTTTCATCTCGGAGCTATTTCAGATACAACGTGTGCTGATAGTTCATTAATTATGGAAAATAATTATCAATTCTCTATCGATTTAGCCATCTTTGCTCTAAACAACAGTATTCCTTTTTTATACGCTTCATCAGCCGCCACCTATGGTGATGGTAGTTTAGGTTTTGAGGATACACATGAAAAATTACACGCACTAAAGCCTTTAAATTTATACGGTTTTTCAAAGCATGCTTTTGATCTTTGGCTTTTAGAAAATGGGCATATAGATAAAGTAACAGGCGTAAAATATTTCAATATTTTTGGTCCTGGTGAACAGCATAAAGGACGTATGGCTTCTATGGTTTATCATATGAGCCTTCATATAGAAAAAGAGGGATGTGTAAAACTCTTTGCTTCCAACCATAAAGACTTTGTCGATGGTGGTCAAAAAAGGGATTTTTTCTACGTTAAAGATGCGGTTAAAATGACAGCGCTACTTCTTGAAAAAGGGATTAAAGGGATTTATAATGTAGGGATGGGCGAGGCTAATACTTGGAATATGATGGCTAAGTATGTGTTTACTGCTATGGATAAACCTATCAATATCGAGTATATACCTATGCCCAAAGATTTAGAGGGTAAATATCAAAACTTTACCCGCGCAAATATGGATAAATTTTACACCTGTGTCAACAAATTAGGTGTAGAATTTACTCTTGATTATAGCTTTAAAACAGCTATTTCTGATTATATCTGTAATTACTTAAAAGCAGGAGAGAGATGCACTACAGCCAAGTTTTAGAAAAAATTAAAAACCCCAAAGTTTTACTTTTGGGAGATTTTGTCTTTGATCAATATCAATTTGGTGTGGTGGAAAGAATTTCTCCAGAAGCGCCTGTGCCTGTACTGAAAACAGTGGAAGAAAAGTTTTCGCCTGGCGGCGCGGGTAATGTCGTGCTCAACTTAAAAGCTATGGGCGCGGAAGTTGTTGCTATGGGAAGAGTGGGTGTAGACTATGAAGGGGAGAGTCTTTTACAGATATTAGAGGCGAAAGGAGTAGATGTTTCTGGGGTTATCAAGCAGCCTCAATATCCTACGCCTACAAAAACGCGTTATATAGCGCAGTCTCAACAGCTTTTAAGGGTGGATAGAGAAGATAATATGGCATTGCCGGCTCAGCTCCAAGATTTGATTTTCGATCAACTTGACGAACAGCTGGATCTTTGTGATATTGTGGCTCTTTCTGATTATGATAAAGGCTTTTTCTCTCCAGGAATGCTTTTGAAAATTATTAAGCGTGCGACCAGTTTTGGAAAAAAAGTTATAGTAGATCCTAAAGGAAAAGATTTTTCTAAATATCAGGGAGCTTTCCTTATCAAACCCAATGAAAAAGAAGCATTATTGGCGTCCGGCGGTGATCAAAAAAATTCTTTAGGGGAAATAGGACGTAATCTTTATTCCATTACCAAAAGCCCTAATATTTTAATCACACGCTCGTCTAAAGGGATGTCGCTTATCTCTGGTGGCTCCCAAATCAATCATTTCCCCATCCACTCTAGCGAAGTGGTAGATGTCACCGGAGCAGGGGATACAGTGCTTAGTATGCTGGTAGTCGCTCTAGCCTCTGGTTTAGCCCTTCCAATGGCCATTGGCCTAGCAAACCTTGCCGCTGGCGAAAGCATCAAGCATATAGGGTGTTATGCCCCTTCTATCGCTGATCTTAAAAAAACGCGCGAGGAAGAAGAGCAGAGGGTCGAAACTCTCCGCTAAAGCTGTTTCCTTCTCTCTTTCGCACTTTTGTTAACATTCTTGTAATAAGCTACTTACGCTTTTGTTTGTTTTGTTATTGTGTTAAAGTTAAGTTTTATTCATTAATATGTTATAATAATAACATATAATAATTAAATTTTTACAAAAAGAGAGAAGGGAATGTCAATAGAATCAATAATGCAAAATTTACCGGCGCAGGTGTCACAAAATCAAGCAAATGAATTAGTAATTAGTACGCGAGAAGAATCATTAGAAATGGTGACAGTTTTACGTGATTACTTCTTCGAGGGAGTTGAAGTGAACTTTACCGACGAGGGAGTGATTGCTCTAAGTGAGGAGAGTCTGGATTTTATGGCGACACGGATGGATAGAGAGCCGTCAGAAGAGTCTAGGGCAGGAATACAGCTGGAGGCGCAAATTGTACACGCCATTTATTGCGAAAAATTGAATCAAGATTCAACTATGCCAGGATAGTGGTTATATATAAGAATAACACAATATCATCATCATCATCATCATTCAAAGAGTAGCATATAGCTGCTCTTTTTTTTGTTTAAATGTATAATGTTTTTTTAATTTCTTTTTATCTGTGTTAATATTAAATTTTATTCATTAATATGTTATAATAATAACATATACTAATTAAATTAATATAAAAATCAGGGGTAGGAGAAGGGAATGTCAATAGAATTAATAATGCAAAATTTACCGGAGCAGGTGTCACCAGAACAAGCAAATCAGGATGTACTTAATATGCGAGAATCATCATTAGCAGTGATAACATTTGCACATGATGTTTTCTTAAGGGGAGTTGAAGTGAACTTTACCGACGAGGGAGTGATTGCTCTAAGTGAGGAAAGTCTGAATTTTATAGCGACACGGACAGGACAGGAGCCGTCAGAAGAGTCTAGGGCAGAAATACTGACGACAGCACAACTAATGCACGCCGTTTATTGCGAAAAAACAGATCAAGTTCCAATAATGCCAGGATAGTGGTTATATATAAGAATAACGCAGTATCATCATTCAAAGAGTAGCATATAGCTGCTCTTTTTTTGTTTAAATATATGATGTTTTTTTAATTTATTTTTATCTGTGTTAAAGTTAATTTTTACTCATTGATATGTTATAATAATACCACATGTTAATTAATTTTTTACAAAAAAAGGGAGAAGGGAATGTCAATAGCAGTACTTATGCAAAATTTACCGGCGCAGGTGTCACAGGAACAAGCAAATCAATTAGTAATTAGTACGCGAGAAGGATCATTAGCAAAGGTGACATTTATACGTGATCAGTTCTTCGCGGGAGTTGAAGTGAACTTTACCGACGAGGGAGTGATTGCTCTAAGTGATGAGAGTCTGGATTTTTTAGCGACACGGGTAGGAAGGGAGCCGTCAGAAGAGTCTAGGGCAGAAATGCAGCTGGAGGCGCGAATTATACACGCCGTTTATTGCGAAAAATTGAATCAAGACTCAATACCAGGATAGTGGTTATTTAGACAAGAATAACACAATATCGTCATTCAAAGAGTAGCATATAGCTACTCTTTTTTTGTTTATATTAAGTTTACATAATATGTATTAGTGTGATATACTATTATAGTTAAAATTACTTTTATAAGCGAGGGAAGGGCATGTCAATACCATTAATACTACAAAATTTACCGGCGCAGGTGTCACACGCGCAAGCCATGGAAGTTGTAGCGGATCTTCGACAAAACTCAGCATCATTATCAGTAGAAAAAGTTAAAGAAGTATATGATGGTTTCTTAGGGGGAGTTGTACCCACCTTTAATAACGCAGGTTTGATCACTTTAAGTGAGGAGAGCTTGAATGTTATAGGTAGAAATGTGGGAATAAGGGAAGAGCATTTGTCAGAAAGGACTCGGGACGAGTTACTCGTGCAGATACAAGTTACACACGCCATTTACCTCGAAAAAGCGAATCAAGGACCAACAATGGCAGGATAGCGGTTCTTGATACAAGAATAACACAGTGTCCTAATTCAAAGAGCAGCTAAAAAGCTGCTCTTTTTTTTGTTTAAACGTCTAAGGCTTCAAGTTGCTTGATCCGTTCTTCAATAGGGGGATGTGTAGCAAAAAAGCGAAACTTGGATTTTTGTGATTTGTTAATCATCGCTGCTGCATAAGGCTTGAGCTCCAAGGCTTCTTTTTTACTCGCGATCGCGCCAAGCTTTAAAGTTTTAAGCGCTCCAATCATGGACGCGGGGCTTGTTACCCTAGCGGCACTTGCATCGGCTTTAAATTCCCGTTTTCTAGAAACAAATGCGAGAAGCATCAAGCCTGGAATCATCAAAATTATTTCTGTGATAAATGTCGTAATATAAAAAGAGAAGTAGGATCCGCTACGATTATTGGATTTTTGTCCTCGCCCCATTTGAGTGATTGCATAAGCAATTATTCTCGATAAGAAAATTACAAAAGAATTGATTGTGCCTTGTAGTAGTGTCATGGAGACCATGTCTCCTGAGCGTATATGGGACAGCTCATGAGCAAGTACGGCGCTTAGCTCATTATCATTCATCGTTTCAATAAGCGCGCTAGAAACAGCTATCATCGACGTTTTTTGGCTTCGTCCTGTAGCAAAAGCATTTAATGTTTTGGATTGAAAAATCCCTAATTCAATCGTATGGGGAAATTTGGCTTTTTTACAAATCTCCTCTACTAAACGCACTAGCCGCGTCTCATTATTGTCCCAAGTTTTACCCTGTTTAATCAAACGTACGCGCATAGCCATGCGTGCAAATCTTTTAGAAAAGAAAAGCGCGATAAAAGCGCCTCCAAAACCCCAGAGAAGAGAAAAGATAAGTAGAGACGAAACAGAGAGGCCATGTCTTGTTAAATAGGGAGATACTTGAAATATCGAAAGAACAATAGATAGTGTAAGCACGATGATGATATTCAAACATGCAAAAGTAAGTATACGTCTTAACATCGATTGTCTCCTTGATATGAACTTGTTGTGGCTTTCATTTTAAACGAAATAAGAAAAAAAAACTAGTTTAAATAGTTAGATAAATTAATTTAATTGGAATCAAGTTAAAATTAAATGGAATAAAATTAGACTTTATGTGAAAACTTCTTAGAAAATTTAAGATAAAGGTTAATGATGACAGATAAAACAAAAGGTGTTTTAAAACATTTGCTCGCACACAATCAAGCAAAAGCAATGCTTAACGCTAGAACTTATCCTTACATCCTAGTCACATGTAATCCCGACGGTAGCGAGGGTGATGTCGACGTTGAGTTATCGTTTCATGGTAATGAAGATTTGCTCAGTTATATCATGGAGCAAGTAGGAGACTATTTTCAAGCCAAGTAAAAGAGCCTTCTTTTACAAAAAAGCACGAGCTCTGTTATAAAGGGATTCCAACCTCTTTACAAATAAAATTAAAGGCCATTTAAACAATGCTAAGCGCTTTAGAAGAAGTAACGCAACAAGAGAAAAAGTATCTAAACGATTCTTTTGTAAAAAAAGCTTTTCCCTTAGCTACTGTATGGATGTTGCTAATTCATATTGCGCTATTTGGATTGATTTTACCACTCTACTATTATCTTATTGGCGTAACACTAGCAATGCTATCTTTGCGCTATACGTTTAAAGCGGGCTTTTCAAAAAAAAGAGCATGGAAGCTTGCTTTATTAGCGCTTGCTGCGCAGTTAATTTTTTTTCTATTTTCACCTTTTTCGCTTGTGCTGCAAGCTTTAGCAGCTGGATGGACATCTTCACTACTTATTGGGCTGTGGGCGCAATATTTTGCAGGTAAGGAGGAGCGTGCTTATGTGCATATGTTACGCAGTAAAGAAAATAACTATTTAGATGCTCTGAAACAGTTAAGAGAGAAAATACAAGAAAAAGAGAGGGGTATTCTTGAGCACAAGCGGCAAAGTGGCGATGAAAGCGTAGAAAAGCAGGAGCAAATTCGAGAATTGAATAAGCTTCTTAGCTATAAAGAAAAAGAGATAGAAAAATTTTATCAAGACAAACAAAGCTTTACAAGCCTTGCAAAAAGTGACAGAGAAGATTTAATTGTTTTACGCGGAGAATTAACAGAGAAACGCAGTAGTGAGAAAAGTAGTTTAGCGCACATTACATCCCTACGCCGCGCGGTACAAAAATTACAGCAAAAAGTAAATTATTACCGTGTCGAACATTTTCATCGCGGAGCTATGTTTGATTTATACAATCAACAAAAAACTCTTCCCACTATGGATAATATTACCCTACCTAAAAAAACTGTTCGTCCTTTAAAAACTGAACAGAGCAAAAAATAGAGCCTTCTGTCAAAGCTTTTTCTGAGCTTATCGATAAGCTCTCTAAACAAAAATCGCATTATCAAACAGCCTTTGGTGCCTGCTCCGATGAGTTGCTGCTTTTAACAAAGCAGGTAAAAGCGAAGAAAAAAGATCTGCAACTCACAGCGCATATAGCAGAGAAAAAAGCACGCAAATCGGAGTTGAAAGATTTACTCAATGATATCAATCGCAAAATATTCATTTTGAAAAAAGAGCAAATTGAAGAAGCAAAAACCGCCATGCATGTTTAAATAGGCTTGAGATTATCCATTTACAGTAAGGATTTCATAACCTGTCTCAGTAATTAATACAGTATGTTCCCACTGGGCGCTAGCTTTTCCATCGATGGTACGCGCTGTCCATTTATCTTCTTTATCAACAACAGAGCGTTTAGCTCCACCATTGATCATAGGCTCGATGGTGAAAATCATGCCTGGAGCAAGCGGGATATTAACGGAGTTGTAGTGGTGAGGAATTTGAGGGTTTTCATGGAAATCACATCCTACGCCGTGCCCTACAAATTCATTAACCACAGAGACAGGATAAGCTTTAGCTATATCTTCTATCGTCTTTCCAATGTCTGAGACGGGAATACCAGGCTTTAAAATAGCAATTGAAGCATCTAGCGCCTTTTTAGCTACGTCTACAACCAGCTGTTTCTCTTCACTAATAGCGCCAATGCATACCATTTTGCTACAGTCTCCATAGTAACCGTCTAAAATAGAGGTGACGTCGATGTTAAGGATATCGCCTTGTTTTAAAACAGTTTCATCAGGAATGCCATGGCAGATCACTTCATTAAGTGATGTACAGATGGTGCGAGGAAAGGGAGGGTAGCCATAACCCAGAGGTGCGGGCGTAGCGCCTGCTTTTTTATGTAGCTGCGCAGAAAGGGTGTCTAGCTCGATTAATTTTACCCCAACTTTTGCATATTGGACGAGTTGATCTAAAATAGAGGCTGCTAGTTGGCATGCTTTACGAATTTTATCGATCTCTTCGTCTGTTTTTAAGTGGACCTGAAACTGTTTTTTATATTTTTGGCGTAAGTCTTGATTCAGGGTGACAATAGGATTATTGGGGTAGTGACATTTTTTCCATTTTTTACCACTGCCACAGGGACATAAATCATTTCTAGAAATCATAACGTGATGCCTTCAGTTATTGCGTGTTGTTTATAATATACTTTTTGTAAAAAAAGTCCTTGAGCAGGCGCTGTTTCTCCACCATCTACTCTGTTTTTTCCCGCAATAATAGCGGGTATGTTTTCAGGATCAATCCTTTTTTTTCCTACATGCACTAAAGTACCTACAATATTTCTCACCATCTTATACATAAAGCTGTCACCACACACATTAAAGGTATACTTTTGAGGTCCTGTTTGCTCTAGAGAGAGATCAAATAGCGTACGTGTATGATTTGCATAAGGAGTGTTTCCTTGGTTAACAAAAGCAGTGAAATCGTGTGTGCCCAAAAAGTGGGGCATCGCTGCTTTTATACTTTTTAAGCATAAAGGAGATAAAATATGCCAGCTGTAAAAACGGTCAAAAGGGTGATGGTAGGGGCCCGTTGTAATGTGGTATTGATAACTCTTTTTTAACACATGGATCGAAGGGTAAAAATCTAACGCACACACATCGACGTGAAAAACACGGATACTTCTGGGAAGCATCTGGTTAAGACTTAATTGTAATTGGCCGGTGGTAATAGTACTGCCTTTGACAGAAAAACAGACTACTTGCCCCTGCGCATGTACACCTGCATCTGTACGAGAAGCGGCTTCTAATTTGAGGGGTTGGTTAAAGATTTTCTCTAAAGCTGCAGAGAGAGTTGCTTCAATAGTGGCAAGATCTTTTTGTGAGTGTTGCCACCCAAAAAAATCTGTGCCGTCATAGCTAACTATAAGTTTAAATCGGTGTTCCATATGGGGCAAGTATAACAAAAAAAGCTCTTTTTTAGGATCTTAAATTGAAAAAAATCCCTTGATGCCATCAAAGAACATTTCAAAAGCCATGATGACTAAAATCATCCCCATGAGTTTTTCTAAAGCTTGTAAAAACTTTGTGCCTAAAACTTTTTTTAATAAAGGGAGGGACATTAAAATACATAGGGATAAAGTGAGTACTATTCCAACAGAGATTATCAGTACAGAGACATGTTCTGTTTTTGAAAAAACCATGGTGGCGGCTAAGACCGCAGGTCCAGAGATTAACGGAATAGCGAGGGGAACAATAAAGGGCTCCTCATTCATCGTATGTCCAGCTGCTTTTTCTTGAGGAAAAATCATTTTTACCGCAATAAGAAATAAAATAGTTCCACCTGCGACATTGACAATGTGTAAATTGATTTTTAGTATGTCTAATAAACCCTCTCCTAAAAAGGCAAAAAGCAGAATAACAAAGAGCGCAATGATATGTTCTCTTACAATAATATAGCGCTGCCTTTTTACTGGAATATCGTGCAGTAAAGAAGAAAAAACAGGCACATTACCAATAGGGTCCATCAAAAGAAAAAGCGTTAAACAAACTGACATAAAAGAAGCAATGCTAACATCCATAAAATAACTATTTCTCCATACTCTCTAAAAAATAATGCATAGATCTTTGATCTATATTTTATCAATTAATTTTCACACACTAGCTCTAACCTAGCAATAACTTTTTTAAGCGTTAGCAAATCGCTCTTGGGCAGTTTATCTATTTTGATTATAAAATCGCAGTTTTTTAGAAAAGCGGCATTTGTCCAGTTAGCCGAGCCAAATAAAAATTCTCTATGGTCAATAAGGGCCCATTTGTGGTGTAAAAGAGCTTCTCCTTTAGAGCGGTAAATTTTTATGCCGCAGCCCTCAATCTTCTTTAATAGACTAAAAGAAGCCCCTTTAGCGCATGTTTTATCGGCAAAAATAGTGACATCTACCCCGCGATTTTTTGCCCTAATTAAACTCTCTCCAATTTTTTGGTGTGTAAATGTAAACATGGCGACAGAAATGCTTTTTTTTGCCTGGTCTAGTGTAGATATAAGCGTAGAAAGAGCGTTTGTTCCTGCTTGGGGAAGTCTAAAAAAATGCACCTGACTTGTACCAAGATTAACCTTGGCTTCCGCTACTTCTTCTTCCCATAAAGAGACGAGTTGTGGGCTGAAAAATCCTAGCGTTATATTGCGGTGCACCTGCGATGAGGCGAGTGTTAAATTAGAAGAGGATAAAAAAAGTATAGTATGATCAATAAGAGCCGTTTTTTCGTGTGCTAGCCCTTTAGCTGATAAAGGTTTGAGAAAAGAGGATTGCGGAAATAAACGCTCTACTTTCTTTTTATAACGTTTGTCATAACCCACTACTACGTCACATCCTTGAACTCTTTTTTTCATTAAAATATTTGCTAGTAGAGGATCGTTAAAAGAAAAAGAGCTGAGATGAATACGCTTTTTTGCGCCGTGAATAAATGTTATTAGGGGTGATCTTAGAGAAACCGCCTGAGAATCATATAATACAATAGGATTTTCTGGGCAGGGTAGAGGGATATAGATCACCCATAAGAAAAATAAAAGAAGAAATAATAAGGCAATAGTAAGGCTAAAAGCCTTAAACCTTTTCCCCTTCAGCACGTAGCTTCGCTACTGTTTTATTAATACCGACTTTATCAAGAATTCTTAAACCATGCATCGATAGTTTTAACGTAATAAAACGGTTTTCTTCGCTATACCAAAAGCGCTTTTTGAAAATATTAGGAAGGAAACGTCTTTTTACACAACCTGTAATGTTAAGACCAATACCCTTCTTTTTTTTAGCAATACCGCGTTTAGAATAACTCTTTCCGGTTGATGTTTTTTTCTTTGTAACAATACACTTTCTGGACATTAGATTTCCCTGTCTCTATATCTGTAATTTGATCCCCAATAATATCAGTTTAAGTCAATTTACTTCAAGCTATTGATTTCTATGTAAAAAAAGAGTAATAAATATTTAATATTGTTCATGGGGAAAATGGATGTCCGTTAAAGAATCTTTTGCAGATCTTGTGATTATAGGATCGGGGCCAGCTGGTCAAAATGCTGCTATGCAGGCCTCTAAGCTGGGTAAATCAGCTATTATTATAGATCAACACTCAAGTCCTGGGGGTGGATGTCTTTTTAGTGGGACAATTCCTTCTAAATCGCTTAGAGAAGCTATTTTGACACTTACAGATTTTTATAAAAAGAATTTTTATGGAAAACAAGAAGTGCCTAAAGAGGATATATCCATTAATGATTTGAACTACTGTTTAAATCAAGTTTGGGAGCATCAAACCAACCATTTTAAGGAAATTTTTGATAGAAATAACATTACTTATTTACAAGGTATTGCACATTTTGAATCAGAAAAGTTGGTAGCGGTAGTAAGTGCTGAGGGGCAGTTATTACATATGATTCATGCCGATTATATTCTAATCGCTACAGGATCAGTTCCACGTAATCCAAAAAATGTACCTTTTGATAATGAGTGCGTGCTGGATTCTACTCGTTTACTTAAGCTCGACAGAGTTCCTAAAACAATGGTGGTACTTGGCGGTGGTACGATTGGAGCAGAGTATGCGAGTTTTTTTGCAGCACTTGGAACTAAAGTGACTGTAATTGATAAGCGTAAAAGGATGCTTTCTATGGTCGATAGTGAGATTAGTTTTCATTTTCAGCAGGCATTAAAAGATTTGAACGTGACCTTTTTAGGGGAGCGTGAATTTTGTTCTATAGAAAAACGGGACCATGGCGTATCCGTTAATTTCACCAATCATCCCAGCGTGGAAGCGGAAGTTCTTCTTTATAGTTTAGGAAGGCGCGCCGCTGTTGATCTTTTACACATTGATAAAATTGGTATCTCTTTAGATGCAAGAGGGTATGTGCCAGTGAATGCTCTTTTTCAAACCATTGTGCCCAATATTTATGCTGTAGGAGATGTGATAGGTGGACCGTGTTTGGCATCTACGAGTATGGAGCAAGGACGTTTAGCAGCTCGCCATGCGTTTGGCGCAGATACACACCATTTTCCAACGCTGTATCCTGTAGGGATTTACACCATCCCTGAGATTTCTTCTTGTGGATATAACGAAGATGAACTTAATCATCTCGGGTTTAAATATGAAGTGGGTAGAGCTCTCTTTAGCGAAATAGCAAGAAATATTATTTCTGGAAAAGATTCAGGGATGTTTAAAATCTTATTTCATCGCGATACTCTTGAAATTTTAGGAGTACATATTATAGGTCGGCAAGCAACAGAAATGATTCATATTGGCCAAGTTGCTATGGATCATAAAGCCAAGATCGATTATTTTATAGATCAGGTGTTTAATTACCCCACTTATGCAGAAGGTTATAGAATTGCTGCGTTAAATGGGTTTAATAAAATTAAACACAAGAATTAAAGGAGCTATAATGCCTATTTACAATCTCTTCGATCACGTAGAAAAGAGAGTAGAGAAAGAAAAAGGATTTCTAGAAGATCCACATCTGAATGAATTTTATTCTCAGGTACAATTAGAAAGAGAGAAGAAATCGTTGGAAGCAGAAGTTTCTAGCTCTCTATTTGCTAAAATTTCTGCGCGTCTTTTTTTCTTTATGCTTTTAATCGCAGATCTGTTTTGGGGTATTAGCTCTTTATTTCAACTTGTCCTTGCAAGTGCTTTGCTTCTTGTTACAGGGGGGAAGATACGTAAAATCAAACGCTTTGTTCAAAGAAAATATCTTGCTCTTAAAAGGGCATTTTGCTGTTTTGCAGCACTTTTTATGGCGCTTTTTAGTCCAGCACTTGGAACGATGTTTGCTTGTAGTTATTTTTTAATGTTTGATAAAAAGGGCGTGGATGAAATTGTGCCTCATGTTTTACAAGACCAAATCAAAGAATTTATGCAAATTTAGTCCGACTTAAAAAAGGCTTCTTTGTGTCTAAGAGGATCAGGATAAGCTTGGCGTAGTCCTTGCGCTAATTGTTTTAAGCAGTAAGGGCTGTGTTTGCGCTGTTTTAAAAGTTTTTGGCAGCGGTAAAAATGTTTCCAAGCAGAGCTATAAGCATACTTTTTTAAACAAAGCATCGATAAGTAATACTCTACTACAGGATGGCTATTATCGATTTTATGGAAAGAGAGAAGTGTGTTATATGCTTCTTCGAGTTGGGAGAGTTGTAGATAACAGACGCCCAATTGATAATAACCGTCTCGAAATAGGGGATATTTTTTAATCACAGATTGGAGCAAATCCTTTTTTCTTACTATAGATTCTCTCGAGTCATCTACAGAGGTAAACAGTGTCCTGATGCTGTCACCATCTACTTTGCCCTGGATGAAATCTTCGGGTGTACGCTCGTGGGTACAGGCATGGTCAAAAGGTTTACCTACAATTGTTTTTAGTAGAGCGGTACCTTTATCTGTTTCGCCAACAAATAAATGGTTATATCCGAGAAGCATATTTAAGAGAGGATTGTCGTGAATAAAAAGAGAGGCTTTTTTGTAAAGGTCAATAGTTTTATCAAAATGGCCAGCTTGCCAGCTAACTGAGGCTTGGTTAATAAAGGCAAGTCCTACAACTTCTTTCATCGTCCGTTTTTGCAAATTACGCGTATTAATACCTAGGTAGTGGTAGGAGGGGAGGTGAATACCTCTCGCGGTAGTTTCAATGTTTCTTAGCCCTTTTTCTCCTTTATAGCGGATGTAAATATGGCCTGGAGGAGTGATGATTTCCAAAGGGAGATCTAGGCGTTGAGCAAGACTTAAATAGAGGATAGAAACGCCCAAACAAACCCCTTTTCTGCTGTCTAAAACAGAGGGAAGAAAGGTGTAGGTGTGGATGTCTTGGGCCCAAAGAGAGTGGGGAGGGAAACGAAAACCCTGTTCAAAGAAGATAAACTGATTGATCGTGCGAATTTTATCCAACGCCGTAGCATTTTTTGGCAGGTAGGCTAAAATTTGTAGAGCCATGAGATCAAGCGTTGCTTCAAATTGCAAAATCTTTTCCTCAAAATCAGGAGAGCTCTCATCATAAGAAAAAAGTAGCATCGCTCGAGATAAATCTATTTGCTCAGTGGGTAATTGGACGACACGTTCTTTGTCAAGTGTGTTAAATCCTTCAAGTTTACGGTTAGCTAGGTGAGAAGAGAATTGTTGAATTTGGAGCAAATGTTGTTTGGATAAGGCGCGGTTCTCAATTTTAGAGGGGCCATTGATTAAGGAGACAAGTCCCATTAAATGGATGTCAGGGATTAAGAGGGAGGAGAGTGTATCCCACGGCTGATCTCTATATAAATTAATCAGCTCCCAAGCTTGTGTGCGTGCTTGTTCCCCCAGTGTTGAGTTGGGATAAGCTTTATAAAAAGCAAATAATTGAGAAATAGACTTTTTATTCAGCGAGCTAAATAGCATGGAGGAGTGTGCATTTTCTTGAGAAAATAGGTGCGTGGCACTAAAAAAAGTGAGAAGAAGAAAAATTTTTTTCAAAGTAGCGCCTTCATTTTTTCACACAGTACACCACACTCTACAATAGACTCAATATCCGTTTTATGTTTGTAGCTCCAGTTAGAACTGTTTTCTGTTCCTGGAGTATTGATGATGTCATCTTCTGGATTTTCCCAAGAAAGAGAGGGGACCATAGCTAAATACTCTAGGAGCAAATTGGCATGAAATAAACTACTGGATTGGTGGCAGTTTCTGAGAAAAACATACTGCATCTGGGCAGTAAATTGCTCTTTATAAGGTTGTCCACGCGCTTTAGCAAAAGCGGCAGCAAGTGTTTTATTTTTTCCCCACCAAAGACGGAGGGGATAAATATCGTGTGTAGATACGGTGGCAATAGAAAGAGGGTTAAATCCTGTTAGGGGAGTGAATTCTGGTGGTCCTTCTTCTTTTTTTGGATAACGGGTAATTTTTAAAAAAGGGATACCAGCTTTAAAAAGGCTCTGTTTTATAAAAGAGGGGGGCCTTCCCATAACCTCAGCAATAGGTAACATAGAAGAGCTGGCAATGATGTGGGATACAATAACATTTCCTTGAGTTTGCATCTCAGCTTCACTTTTGGGAGAAAAATGGCCATCACAAGGTTTTTCCCCATGATCAATAAGCCAAAGTCTAAATAGCCCTATAAAATGATCAATTCTATAAAGAGAGAAAAAATTGTTAGCGATGCTTAAGCGCCGTTTCCACCACATAAAATCATCCTTTATATGTGCGGGCCAATTAAAGCCTGGAAATCCCCACTTTTGCCCTTTAGGGTCATCGTGTGAGGGTTTGGACCCTGCTTCTTGATCAACATTGAAATAGTGTCTTTCAGACCATACATCTGTACTGTAAGGGCTGATGAGAATTGGCACATCTCCTTTGAGCATAACACCCATTTTTTTACCTATAGCTTTTACTTTTTTCATTTGAGAAAAACATATATATTGGCAAAACATGTGAAAAAGGTTTTGTTCTTTATATTCAAGCGTCCACTGTTTAAGTTGATCTTCAGAGGGGTTTTGATAAAGTATAGGCCATGACTCCCATATATTGGATTGAAAATTTTCAGAAAAAGTTTTGTAAAGAGCGTAATTATTTAACCAGGGGTTCTCTTTGATAAAGGATAAAAAATCTTTGTCTTGAAGATGCTGTTTTTTGGTTTGATCAAAGTATCGATGAAGAAATTGTATTTTTTGGTTATAGATGTTTCTAAAGTGGATTTTCTTTTCACTTTTTTGCTCTTTTAAAAGATTTAAATCTTTTAAGAAAGAGGCGTTTAGATAGGGCAGAGCGGTTAAATTAATATAAATGGGGTGAAGAGCAAGTGATGAAAGCGCGCTATAAGGACTTGTCATGTCTCCAGTATCTTGAATAGGTAAGAGCTGGATAAAAGAAAAACCTATTTTTTTACACCACTCAATCATTGGTATAAGATCAAAGTAATCTCCGATCATAATCGATTTTTTAGAATAGATAGAGCTGAGAAGTAGTTGTATACCGTGGTGGTGGCCGATGCCAATATTTTTCCAAACAGGATAAAGAGGCGTGGTCTTTAAGTGTTCTACAAGATCAAAATTTTTCATGGCGGGTGATTTGTTATCCAATAGAGTGTAAGTTACCGCTGAGTATAGCTGTATGCCAGACAAGACCGAGTTCAGTTATTTTTTCTAATTCGTTGGCTAACTCTTTGCCATCGTGGAGATGAATTTTTTCGTAAAAATTTTCTAACACTAAAGCATTATATTTTTTGCTATAAGAAAAATATCCCAGTTTCGTTGATTTGTAGTTTTCATTCAAAGCTGTTTCTAAGACATTAATTCTAAAAGCGCCAGGAGGAATTTCTGCAATAAAAAGAGCAACAATAACATAGGTATCACAATCGCTTAATGCCAGTTGCATTGCCATTTTTTCTTCGAGAATTAATTTACAGTTGCGGTTTTCATCCGCATGGAGAGGTAGATCTAAGCTCTCTCCTATATCCCATATAAGTTTTTGAAAAAAGTCCATACTTAACTTTGGTCCTCACTCTCATCTTCTTCATCATCAATTTCATCTTCTAAATCACTGAGTGTTTCCATAAAAACGGTCAACACTTCTTGTCGGTGTCTGTCAGAAAAAAAGAGGAGGGGAGAGATATTTCTCATCGCATCTCTATATTGAGAGAAAACAATCATTTGCGCTTCTAATTCATCGGAAACACCCAGTAGATAAGCGAGTTTTAAAACTTTGTCAGAAGAGGGGTAGCGCTCTTTTAAGAACTGGACGATTACTCTTGCTAAGAGTTCAAAGCTCATTCTTGAAGGGAGCATTAAATCTTTATGTTTAAATCCTTGTTTGATTAGAGACATGCGTGATTGGAAGAAGCGAAATAGTCCTAAGATGGCTTGCATATTTTTCGACTCGCCCATTAAAGCTTGTAATTCACCTTTTGTAATAGAAGATCCTTTAGATTTCAGGTCATCCCCTAGAGCGTGGAGCACAAAATCAATAACATTTTTCATATCAGAAAATTTAAATTTCTCTGTGAGCTCATCGAAGAGGTCTTGAGCGGAACGTTTATTTTCTATAATACCCTTGTAAATGTCTCTTAGAAAGGTGGGGTTTCCAAGACCTTTGGTTGAAAACAGCCTTGCTTGGGTAGAAATATTTCTTCCTGCGCGAATCTCTTGACCAAAATGGGTATTGAAACGCTCTTTGGTGGTAATAAGCTTCTTTTTCAACATCTGCTTATTTTCTGAAACTTCAATTAAGAAATCGATTGCTTCATCAGCAAGTGCTTTATCGCTGTAAAAATCATCAACGACTTTTTGAATATCTTCTTCGCTACCCTCTTCTGGGATTTGGCCATAGAGAATAAGTAGAGTTTGCTCTTTTAACTCAGGATTACTCTTATTATAGTTATTTGCCGTTTGCGCTACTTTGGGATCTTGAGGTTTCTCTTGCTTGTCTACATCGGAGCTTTGTTTGGTAGTGGGTTCAGGTTGCAATGTTTGCCGCTCTTGCAACGTTTTGAAACTTTTATTTGTTTCTCGAGGATTAAAAAAAGCCATTTCTTTGGTTTGCTCTAAGGACTCTTCACTGCCTACTTGGCGTGCGGCTCTGAGCATGGCATTGTCTTTTTTTTCACTTTGTTCAGCAGCTTGCGTTCTGTTTGGCTGTGAGGAAGGATCAATATGAGGAATAAAGGACATAACAAACTTTTTTTAAAATCAGCTTTTTTTTCCGATACTAACGGTAAAAGCTATTTTTCGTCAGCAAGCTCTTTTAAGAGATGTGAATTCTTCCCAAAGGTTGAATCCGGATTTCAGATGCAACTTCTTGTGTAGAGATGAAAGGTAGGTCAGGGAAAGTTCCTTTTACAAGTTTCCAAAGGTAGCGTCTAACGTCCATAGAGGTTAATACCACAGGAGGCTGGCCTCCAGGAGGAGTGGGGACAACTGTGTTTCTGAATGCTTGTAAAATTAGCTGCACAGAATCAGGGTCTAGACGTAGGTATGATCCTGCAGAGGTTTGTTGAATCGCTCCTCTTACCATCTCTTCAATTTCAGTGTCTATATGGTAAACAGAGAGAACAGTTTGTCCAAGAGAATATTTGTAAGAGATATAGCGTTGCAACGAAGAACGTACATATTCAGTAAGAGTAACAGGGTCTTTTTCTGTTTGAGCCCATTCACTAAGTGCTTCCATAATTGTTCTAAGATCTTTAATAGAAATCTCTTCTTGCACTAACCGTTTAAAAATATCGGTCATCTTTTGCAAAGGAACAAGCCTTGTGACTTCTTTGACAAGGTCAGGATAAGATTTTTCCACAAATTCTAAAATCCCTCTAGCTTCTTGAATTCCTAAAAATTCTCCTGCATGCTTTTTGTAAAAATAGGAGAGGTGGAGAATCATCACTTCTAAAGAATCCCAGTATTGTATGCCTGCATTTTTTAAGATGTCTATATACTTTTCTTCTACCCAAAGTGAGGCGTTACCAATACTGTTTTTAGAGTGTGTATAGGGTAAATTGTATTTTGTTAAAGCTTCCTCTGTTTCATTGGTCAGGACGAAGTTTTGTAAAACGCTGCCAGTAACAATAGGGACTTCGTTAAGGTGAATAGCATATTCATTAGCTTTCAGAGAAGATGTGGTGGTACGTACGTGAATGCCTGGGAATTTAACCCCTAAATCTTGGTAAAGAGCGTGCCGAAGCCTAGGAATCATTTGCTCTATAAATTGGGCACTTTTTTCTTTTTTAATCATGTCTGCTAAAAAAGAGCCTGCTTCTAAAATTACAGGGAGTGTAAGAGCATAATCACTGAGCCCTCCTTGCAGCACTGAGTGCCCTTCTACA
The DNA here is from genome assembly GCA_002401865.1 of Candidatus Aerophobota bacterium. Lineage (GTDB taxonomy): Bacteria > Chlamydiota > Chlamydiia > Chlamydiales > Simkaniaceae. Next base: position 40,095 of record NVUK01000010.1, read on the forward strand.
TCGGTGTCTATAGAAGTGGGACCCATAGCCCCTGACGCCATTTGAGCAGTTTTTTTTCTCTCTTTCCATGCGTTATATCCCCCAGTTCCTATGAGAAGAGAAGCAAGAATAAGGAAAATTAGTGTTGGGAAACCTTTTAAAAACGCCATAAGTAGTGTTACGCTACCAGCAAGAATAAGACCTCGTGTGTGGGAAAATATTTGGTTCGTAATATCTTTTCCTAAGTTACCCTCTTTACTCTCACTAGAAACCCTTGTAGTCACCATACCGGCAGTTACTGAGATCATAAGAGAGGATATTTGGGTAATAAGACCACTACCAATCGATAGAAGAGCATAAATTTTAGCCGCCTCAAGCGCGGTCATATTGTGCTGGACCACACCAATAATTAATCCACCAATAATGTTAATAATGGCAATAACGATACCGGCAATAACGTCCCCTTTAACGAACTTCATCGCCCCGTCCATCGCTCCGTAGAGTTGACTCTCTTTTTGTAGAGCCAGTCTTAATTCGCGTGCTTGGTTTGCGTCTAAGGTTCCGCTACGCATATCAGCATCAATACTCATTTGCTTACCAGGCATCGCGTCGAGAGTAAATCTCGCAGCCACTTCAGCAACCCTCTCGGCACCTTTTGTCACAACGATAAACTGGACAATCGTGATAATAAGGAAGATAACACCGCCGACAACAAAGTTACCGCCGACAACAAAGTTACCGAAGGCAAAGATAATTTCTCCAGCATCCGCATGTAGAAGAATTTGACGTGTTGCTGCAATTTCTATCCCTAGTCTAAAGAGAGTGGTGATAAGAAGGAGAGAGGGGAAGATGGAGAGGTGTACAGCCTTTTGGATGTAGAGCCCGATCATTAGTAGTGTTAACGAGACGGTTAAACTAATGGCAATAAAGAGATCAATGACGCCAGGAGGAACGGGAACAATGATGAGCATAATGATCATCACAACAAAAGCTGCTAGTACAAGGTCACTTGACTTGCTCGCTAGCTTTAAGAGGCCAGGACTTGCAAGAGCATTGAGTAGTTTTTTCATTTAAATAAATCCACGGTCTGTTCACTCGCTTGCAGTTGGTTCAGCCATTTGAGAACTTCTGCTATTGCTTCATACGTATCTTCCGGTACATAGTGACCCATTTTTCCTTTATTGTATAGATCTTGTGCTAAAGTAACGTTTCTCATGATAGGAACGTTGTTATCTAGTCCCACTTTAATAATGTTTTCTGCGGTAATACCTTTTCCCATGACAATAATTTTAGGAGCAGGATCTTCTTCCTCATCATAGGATAGGGCTATAGCTATATGGATAGGATTGGTGACAATAGCGCGTGCGCGTCCGGCCGCATTGGGGCTTTCTTGATAGGCAACTTCTTGCTGTAGTTGGCGTCTTTTTCCTTTAAGTTCAGGGTTTCCTTCCGTATCTTTCATCTCTTGCTTCACTTCAAACTTTTCCATCTTCATCTCTTTGGCAAAGTTTTTCTTTTGGAACACTAAATCGAAGATAGCAATGGCTAAAAAGAAGATGCCTACACGGACAGCGACGGTGACTAAAAAATCACTAAAAACAATAGCGGCGCCAATCATAGGCATGGCTGCTGTTCCGATAATTTGATCGAGGCTACTGGAAATCACAGAGTAGATTAAGACGATAGCTCCGGATATTTTAAAAATAGACTTGAGCAGTTCGATAAATGTTTTAATCTTGAACATGTTTTTTAAGTTAGTCACAGGATTGAGTTTTTTAATATCGGGCTTCATCGCTTGCAAGCTAAACATGGGGCCTACAATAAGGAAATTAATCACAATGCCTACAATAGAAATCAGTACCATAAAAGGCATGGAGGTGGTGAAAATCACCTGTCCTGCTTCTTTAAAAAAGCTGGGAAGAACATGTGATAGATTCTCTCCCCGAGAGACGGCTTTAAAACAAGTAATAAGAAAGCCTGCAAGGTTTTTGAAGAAGTAGCCAGAGGTGGCGACAATGAGGGCAAAGGATGTGGCAAACGTAAAAGCCGAAGGGAAATCTTTAGATTTGGCAACTTGTCCCTTTTTTCGCGCATCTCTGAGCTTCTTAGGGGTTGCCTGTTCGGTTTTTTCTGCCATACTCAGTAGAGGTTGTGCTGTCTATAAGCACGCATTTTAAAGCGCGCGTTTATTAAAAGCCAAGAAGCTTTTCAGCAAATTATTGAAGAAAGGAGCCTTATCAAGTATTTAACTGTGGTGGAATAGGACCACGTCGCCATCTGCAACAACATAATCTTTGCCTTCCATCTGCAATCTTCCCTGTTCTTTGGCGCGTGCTTTATTGCCACACTCTTTCAACGCGTTGTAGTGCACTACTTCTGCGCGAATAAATCCTTTTTCAATATCGGAATGGATGCGGCCAGCCGCCTGGGGAGCGCGCATACCTTTTTGGATGGTCCAAGCGCGTGTTTCCATTTCGCCGGTGGTAAAAAAGGTGACGAGTCCTAGGGTAAAAAAGGAGGTGGAAATAAGGTTAGAAAGTCCTGTTTGCTCAATATCCATAGAAGTCAAAAACTCTGCTACCTCATCTTCGGATAGAGCAGCGAGTTCTTCTTCGAGTTTGGCGCAAATAGGCAATACTTTAGAGCCACATTTTTCTGCATAATCGACTACTTTTTTAAACATATCACTGGTGGGGTTGGCTACTTCATCTTCTGCAACGTTGGCAACGTAGAGTGTTTTTTTGTTCGTGATGAAGTGGTAGGGCTTAATCAGCTCTTGTTCTTCTTTTGTTAGTTCTAAATTGATCACTTTTTTATTGTCACTCAGGTGCGCTTCTGCTTTTTTTAAAGCAGCTATCATGGGGTCAAGGTCACGCTGCATACGCGCTTTTTTTTGTAGTTTGATAAGAGAATTTTCCACCATTTGAAGATCGGCAAGTATAAGTTCTAATTCAATTACTTCAATATCATTGATCGGGTCAATAGTGCCTTCTACATGGGTAATGTTGTCATCTTCAAAACAGCGTACTACGTGTAAAATAACATCAGTTTGACGGATGTTGGATAAAAATTTATTCCCCAGACCTTGGCCAGAAGCAGCACCTTTAACAAGGCCTGCAATGTCTACAAAAGTAACCGTTGCAGGTATAATTTTTTTCGATTTGGATATAGTGCTTAAAACGGAAAGCCTGTCATCGGGAAGATTAACAATGCCTATATTGGGTTCAATGGTGCAAAAAGGGAAATTCGAAGCAGTCGCTTTGATTTTTTTTAAAAGGGCGTTGAAAAGTGTGGATTTACCTACGTTGGGAAGGCCTACAATGCCACAAGAAAGGTCTTTCATTTGTTATTATTCCTTGGTCGTTATGTTTTTCATAGAAGTTTGTAAAAGTAGAGAAGAAGAAAGGGAGTGTTCAAACTGTTTTAAAGGGTGATTTTGTGCTTTGGGTGGTGTTTGATTGATAAATAGGAGAGTTAGAGGCCCTTGTTGTAGGGTGCCGCTACCGAAAAAGACATCTACAACATAGCGTTTAGGGGAGAGGGATGATTCTGTTGTAAGAAGGGCAAATCCGGGAAGGCTTACGTAGCCATTTTCAATAGAGATCGTATATGTACCACTAGGGAGCGCCGTGAGATTTTCAAAGCAGAGCTGGAAGGTGTGCCATTTTCCTTTTTTAGTAAGTTCTTTAGGAGAAAAATTAGGGGTAAAAAGGGTGTAACGCCGTCCTAAAATTTTTTTTAACTTTTTTAAATTTCCATCGGTGACTAAATTACGCGCTAGAGTGCTAGAAATCACGTTATTTTGCATTAGGCTCTTTTTAAGAAATGTGAGATTAAACGCGTGTTTGTGTGCAAAAGAAGGCAACGTTGTTTCATTGCCGCCGCGCTCTTTTCCAAAGCTAGCATTTTCACCTAAAATAAGGTTTTTGATGGGAGCTTTATCCATAATCTTTTGAAGAAAAGATTCAAAAGAGAGGTCCGCAATCGTGTGGTCAAAACAGAGTACTAAGGCAAAATCTAAACCATACTTTTCAAGTAGAGAAAGGCGATGCTCTAGTGTCATAATAGGCAAAGCTTCTCCGAGTGGATTAAAATAAGAAGCAGGGCGTTTGTCAAAAGTTACAATTCCTTTACACCCTTTACCCGCTTTTTTATGCAATTGCTTAATAATCCTTTGGTGGCCTAAGTGGATGCCATCGAAGACGCCAATGGACAAAGCGCACGCTTCATTCAATTTTTCCATAGAATCAAATGTAGTAAAAATTTTCATGGGCTTGTCTTGAGTAAAAAGGGTAAAAAACTATCTCTTTCAATCAATCCTTCGCTAAATTCAAAACAGTCGCTTAGAGTAAAAGAGCCATTTTTTGTGCGTGCAAGATCTTGTGTATAAGCTCCGCAGCCAAGTATTTGTCCTATATCATACCCTAAAGTACGGATGTAGGTTCCTTTAGAACATTTAACCCCTACTTTTAAATAGGGGTAGGTATAACTAATGAGTGTTACGTAAGCCGTGACCAGAGATTTCTTTCTTTCTACAGTGATGCCTTCTCTTGCAAGCGTGTATAGACGTTTACCGCCGATTTTTTTTGCAGAGTACATAGGAGGTAGTTGTTCAAAAGAGCCCTGAAATTTGGCTATGGCGTTGTTGACTTCTTCTAGAGTTGGGATTTTACTTGACGTTTCAGTAGGTGTGCCATCCACATCTTGAGTGTCGGTACAAATACCAAGGCGAAAGGTAGCTTCATACTCTTTTTCATTTGCCATCAGTGCGTCGCATTGCTTTGTGTAGGTTCTGCCCAGTAGTAAAACCATAACACCTGTTGCAAAGGGGTCTAAGGTGCCTGTGTGGCCTATTTTTTTTATGCCTGAGACTTTGCGCATTAGCTTAATAAGATAAAAGGATGTTTTACCTTTGGGTTTGGCAACAGGGAGGACTCCTTCATAAGTCGAAGTAGTCGTCATTTAAGCTTGGCTCGCTCGCTTGTTTGCAATTTCTTGCAAAATATTATGGATATTCATTTGACTATCTACAGTCGTATCTAACTTGAATTTGAGAAGAGGAAACATTTTAATTACCATTTTTTTCGAAGATAAAACAGAGATAAATCCGGCAGCTTTATTGAGCATAGAAACTGTTTGCTTACGCAGAGTTTCATCGTCTTCAATGATGGAAACAAAGACTTTTGCTATGCTTAAATCTTTGGTTAACTCAACTTTTGCTACAGAGATAAGTTTAGCCATTTTTGGGTTTCTAATATCATCTCGAATAACTTCGTTGATGACCTCTTTAAGAAGAGAGTTTAAACGTTCAATGCGTCTTTCAGCTGTCATAAAAATTATCCCCTGTTATAAATCTTGATCTAGGTAGAGGACCTCATAAGTTTTGATCAGATCCCCTAATTCATAAGTGTTAAAAGAGCCAACCATTATACCACATTCAAGGCCTTTACCCACTTCTTTAGCATCATCTTTGTTGCGTTTTAAAGAGGCGATTTTACCTTCAAAAATAAGCTCGTCCTTTCTAAAAATTTTGGCAAGATGTTGCCTTTTTACAATACCATCTGTAATTACACCCCCAGCTATCGTGCCAAGCCTTGATACCTTGAACATTTGTCTCACTTCGAAAGTTCCAACATAACGCTCTTCTCGAATCTTGTCTAAAAGGTTTGTCATTAAAACTTTTACTTCATCAATTAGGTGGTAGATAATATCTTTATTAATTATTTGTACGTTCAAATCAGTAATAAGCCCCAAAGCATGTGATTCTACCTGCGTGTGGAATCCTAAGATTATCGCTCCAGATGTGTGAGCAAGCTTTACATCAGATTCTGAAATTTCACCCACGCCTACAGATATAAAATTGAGGTTAACTTTCTTTGTTTTAATATTTAAAAGAGAGTTGCGAATCGCTTCAATAGAACCAAATACATCTGTTTTGATAATAAGATTAAGAACTTTTTTCGTCTCTTCTTCTTGCTTTGATGCTATTAGTGATTCTAAGCCTTGAATTTTGCCGCGCTGAGCTATTTTATGTTTATGTCCAGAAGCTCTTCTTGAAGCCAAAGATTTTGCTTCTTTTTCATTTTTTACACCAATGAAGTCAGAGCCTGCACTTGGAACACCTGAAATACCTGTAATTTTTACAGGTGTAGAAGGGGGTGCTTCTTGAATGAGTTTGCCTGTCTCATCGTGCATGGTTTTGATTTTTGCCCAGTTATGGTCAATGACTAAGGCGTCACCTAGTTTAAGCGTTCCATTTTGAACCAAAATCGTTGCTATAGAACCAAAGCCTTTATGCATTTGTGCTTCGATAACGGCTCCTCTTGGTCTCATAGAAGGGTTCGCCTTTAGTTCTAAAACATCACTTTGTAAAACAAGCATCTCTAAAAGAGCGTCGATACCCTCTTTTGTTGTTGCAGAGCAATTAACTGTAATAGTTTCGCCGCCCCAAGCTTCAGGTAGAAGATCGTGGTCAGATAGTTGTCTGAATACATTGTCTTGGTTAAAGCCCGGTTTGTCGCACTTGTTAATGGCCACTACAATAGGAACTCCGGCCTCTTTCGCATGCTTAATAGCTTCGTCAGTTTGAGGCATAATACCCTCATCTCCGGCAATTACTAAAACAATAATGTCGGTAATGCTTGCTCCGCGTTTTCTCATTAGAGAAAAAGCTTCGTGTCCAGGGGTGTCTAAAATAGTAAGATTACCCTTGTCTCTTTTACAAACAAAAGCACCTATGTGCTGCGTAATAGCTCCAGCTTCGCCAGCGGCTAAGTTACTTTTTCTAATAGCATCGATAAGGCTGGTTTTCCCGTGGTCAACATGGCCCATGAAAGCGACTACAGGAGCTCTTTTTTTAAGCTCTTTAGGATCAGATTTTTTAATCTCTTCTTCTACCGTTGCGCCTGTGATTTGCAGTTGTTCTTCTTCAGACTTATCAATGGTGATTTCACACCCAAAGTCATGACCTAGTAGTTGAACGGTTGTATCATCGTCTAAATAGTCGTTAATCGTGATAACAACACCTTGTAAAAACAGCTTGGAAAGAAGTTCAGAAGCTTTGCGTTTCATGCTTTGTGCTAAGTCTTTGATAGAGATAGGTACTGCGATTTTAATCGCTGAAGGCCTAACTATTTCAATATAAGATTTATTATGCGTTTTACGTCGGTGCTTTCTGCGTGCTTTCCATACATTTTCCTCTCCAATTCTTAAACCTTGACGGGCTCTAGAATCAAACTGCGGAGCAGGGGCAGTAGTACGCTTTTTCACTTCGCGCTTTTTTGGATCGTAAGCAGGTTTAGATGGAGTTGTCGATTTTGGAGGAGCAGAAGGTGTATGCTTTCTCTCAACTTTCTTAGAAGCAACGTCTCCGCTTGGCTTAACTTTAAATTTGTTTGTGGAGCTGTGGTTCTTACTTTCCACCTCTTTCGTTTCCTGAGGGGCGGGCTCTTCTTTTTCTGAAGGAGTAGCCTGCTTTGGTGTTTCGTCCGTGTTGTCACTCCCTGCACTAGTCTCAGCAGCTAGTTGTTTTTCAGTAAGGGCAGCAGCTTCGGCAGC
>NVUK01000011.1 GCA_002401865.1 Candidatus Aerophobota bacterium
ATCAAAAGGTATAAGTATTTCGATTTCAATGTCTTTTTGTATATGTTCATTTACTAAATTTATTCGTTTTTTGATTGTTTCTTCATCGCTTAAAAGATTCACGTCGATCTCGCCATATTTTTTAATCGCATCTTTCATTGTCATGCGGATCCAAGGAGTCTTTAAATCGATGGTGTGCACATTGCCCGCTTTATCTAGGCGATCCTCTAAACGTGTAGAGCCAAAAAGCTTAGTCGCTAGGTGCGCGAAAAGATTTTCTGTTAAAACCATGATATCGTTGTAATCTAGATAGGTTCCATACGCTTCCATCATGGTAAATTCTGGATTATGCGTTTTGTCAATGCCTTCATTTCTAAAAACTTTGCCTATCTCATACACCCGTTCAAGGCCGCCTACGACTAATTTTTTAAGTGCAATTTCAAGCGCTATACGCATATACATAGTAGAGTTTAATGCATTGAGGTGCGTTACAAAAGGTGCCGCTTCTGCCCCGCCATAAATGTTTTGTAAAACAGGCGTTTCCACTTCCATAAAATCTTTTTGATCCATAAAGCGTCTTGTTTCACGGATGATGTCACTTCTAAGTTTGATATTGTTAAACGTGGTAGGATTTGTTAGAAGATCGAGCCAACGCTTTCTATAAAGTACGCCCAGATCATTGATACCAGCATGCTTTTCAGGAAGAGGCAAAAGCGCTTTAGTTAGTAGAGTGACTTGTTTAACAAAAAGAGTAAGCTCGCCCTTACCTGTTCTAAAAAGGTGTCCTGTTAGGCCAAGAATGTCGCCAAGATCTAATTTTTTTTCTATGAATTTGATGGGTCTAATAGGTGCATCATCACTTCTTTTAAGACCTGTAACTTCAGAAACGTCTCGGTTAAACATTACTTGCAGGCGCTTATTCCCACTTAAAATTTGGCCAAAGGCATTTTTGCCCATTGCTCTAAACAGAACTAAACGGCCACCGATAGTAACTTCGGGTGTTTTCCCTAATTTGCCCTGTTCGCTATCGCCTAAAGGATTATCTTTGTACTCATCTTGTATTGCTTCAATAGTCGTTGTGGGCTTAAAACTGTGAGGATAGGGGGATATGCCCAGCGCTTTAATTTCTTCTAGTTTATCCAATCTAGTTTGAAACTCTTCAAAATTGTGATAGGCAGGAGTAGAGGAAGAAACGCATTTTTGGGTCATAAGTAAAGAGTCCTTTTTTCAGGCTATTTTAACTCAAAAATGTTTTTTCGCACAGCTTTTTAAAGAGCGGGATAAGGAGTGAAATCAAGCGTGAAAACAAGCTTGAAATCAAGCCTGTTTTATAAAAAAAAGCTTTTACTGACCTTCACGTGTAGCTTTTACTTTAGGTTTTTTAGCCGCACTGGGAGAGAGGCTTCTTTTTAAAGGACTTCCTGTAGCGCCTGTATTTTTTAAGAAATGACGTCTTATATATTGCTCGCTCTTTCTCAAACAGCTTAGTACAACTTCTTGGCTCTTTCTTTGAAAGGTTTTTAGATTTGCAGGGGTAATAGAGCGCTCATTAATGATAGCGAGTTGTATTTGCGGGCTAAATGTTTGATCTTTTGCACTTAGTGAAGAGTAGTGTTTGTCTACTATGCTTTGCTCTTTTGTTGGTAGAGGACCTAGGTTTTCTAGAATTCCTATCGTACACATTTCATTATGCAATAATATAATGTCTTGTTCAATGAGGCCTAGACAGTTAATGAGGCATAGAACTAGTCTTTTACGGTCTGGACATGCGTTTGAAAAGTTTGTCCTAATGTCGGTGTTTAAAGCTGTTAAATACTTCATGCTCTGTTCTACATGGTGAATTTTAGCATAAATGAGTTTTTCAGCCGTGCTGCTATAAGCCTCATCTGATACAAGAAAGCCGTGATTTTTACATTGCTGTCTAAATGCGGATGAATTGACATCGTTGGAGCAGTATGCCACTAAAAGATTTTCTAACTCCTCCTCTTTTTCGAGTGTAGGGGCAAAAGTGTATTCAGGGCCCTCTTGAAATGGGTTTTTTGTTAACGCCATGTATAGCGTTTTTGCAATTGTAGTTTTTATTCCTATTAAATCATCGATGCAGTAACGGTTTTTTAGTGGCATCAGACTAGGATCGCAATATCCAATGGTTCTTTCCACGGGGGCAAACTCTTCAGGAACGTCGCCAAGAAGTCTTGTAATATAGGCGCTGTCGATGCCTTGTTTGTGTTTAGCCTTATTAGTAAATTGTAGCTCTTTCATGTCTCCATGTACAAATGCAAACATTTTCTTGGTGTAAGCTGTTGTGTAAAGAGCATTAAGCGCTGTAATGGGTCCTAGAGCTAATAATCTAATCGCATTTTTAGATCCTTCAGGATGAGGATGATTTGTTGGAATACGCGTTTCATATTGCGTTGTAAAGCTATCAGGGTCGTTTTCAAAAGCCGTGCCTTTAGCAGATAAAGGCTCGGAAATCCACGCCATTTTAGGTTCTTGACCCTCAACTTGAACAAGCTTTCTTTCAGGAATAAAAAACTGTGTGTCGCGGGATCTGTCATGGTTTTCCCATATCGATGGTTTAGCAAATGATCCCATTTTTTTAGAAAAGGCAACAGCAACTTTTTTCCCAGTATTAGTGGTAGCTAAAAATACGTCTTTGTTAGAACCGCTTCCAATCTTTTCTATAAGTTTTAAGCTTAGTGGCGTAGGAGCTGTTTTAGGAGTTTTAAAGACAAACAAACGTTTTACTGTAAGATCGGTTGTGTCTTGCACTTGATTGGTTGTGTCTTGCAAAGGTGAGTGTTGGTAAGCGGCAGCAGCGGCAGTGGGTGAGTAGTGTCGCATGTGGTCTGGTGAGGGGTGTACGCCTGCAGTTGCCATGTTAGTGTCCTTTTAGGTTAAAGACAGAATGTTAATATAAAATAAACCAATAATCAATCGAATTTTTAATTAAATTATTGTTTTTGTTAAATTAAAACTTTTAAAAACAAATAAAAATTTAACTTTGTAGTAATAAAATTACAATTACCTTTTGCTATGATACTTGCTATTTTTTTTGTGCTGGTAGCACGAGTCTTTTTTTACTTAGTTTCCGCTTTGAGCTACTCAATGGTGCTGGTTTCATAGGGCTTCCTGTAGGTCCTGATACTCCCAATTTTGTTTGTAAAAAATGTTTAACATTTTCTACGGTCTTAATGACTTCTAATTGAGAATTTACGCCAAAATGCGTGAAGTGAGTTTTTTCAATACCCAAGGACAATTTACCAATGCAGCAGGCAAGTGTTAGCAATACTTGTTTATGGTAAGGGGGGAGTTTTTTTAGAGGTGTTATTAAATTAGTTAAGAGGGAGGCTTGCTTCACAATTTCCCTTTCTTTTTCGCCTATGGAGGCTAACTTAGATTTTTCTTGAATAATGGTGCCAATAGCATCTAGAGCGCTATTGATTTGTTTCTGATCATGTTTATTAAGCAAAGCTAGAACAGGTTTATGATCTCCTTCAAACATAGGATTCGTGCGTACACTGCTAAGTGCAACAATTAACATTGTTCTTAAAGCATAGAGATCATTGGCATGTTTATTTAATCCTTTGCATCGGTAAAATTTGGTCCAAGGAAGAGAGGGTTTTGTTGGGTTTTCTGGTAAGTCAATGAGTTTAACTGTGCAGTAAGGGCCCATATGTTTTGTTTTGTTATTTAAAACAAAGTTTAGAGCTTTAATGTCACCATGAGCGCCGGTATATTGTTTTGCTTTGCCTAGTGCTTTATAATATTCAAGTGTGCCTTGAAGCATTCCAAAGAGAAGTCTTAAATAGTTTTTGTCAGGGCGTACTGCAAAAGGTTTTGTCTTGCTGACAGGATGTTTAAAGTTTAAAGCATCTTTTAGCTTTTGCCCTGCATAGTGTGTTCCCTTTGGAGTGCATAAATCACTTATTGTAATATATTGATATGTTCCGTTTTTTATAGGGAGCTTGACAATTTGTGGTCCGATGAAGTGAGTGGGGTTTGTAGCAGATAGGCTACATGTAAAGGCGCTAAAAGGAACAGGAGGGATAAAAGGCGCAGAGATAGCGATCGGGCGCACTGATTCATTCACCTTCTTGGCTGTTCCTTCATAAATCTCTTTGAAGGCTCCTTTTCCAATTTTTTTTTGCGTTACTTCAACAACAGTGCCGTCATCGAGCTTAAGGGCCATGCCATTGATAGCTAGACCTGTTTGCATGGTGTTAGTGTTTAAATGTTGTAGAGCAACACGTTGGGATTTAACTTCTAAAGAATGTGCCTTTGTTGATGGCAAATTAGGCATGGGGGATGAAGGGGTGTTGAGTGCGGTGTTTTGTGTGGTGTTGGCTACAAGAAGGGACATTTATTTTACTTTCCTTGGTGTGTTGTATGAGGTTTTTTTCGGGCTAAGTTTACGCTTTGAACTGCTCGCTGTTGCAGGTACAGGTAGGGGTTTCATTGGGCTTCCTGTAGGTCCAGATGGTCCTAATTTTGTTTGTAAAAAGTTGCTGACAGTTTTCATGCACTGCATAGCCGCTACTTGAGAATGTTTACCAAAAGCAGTGTTATGTGTAGTTTCAATACCATAGGATAATTTTCCAATGCAGTTGGTGAGTGTTAGTAATACGTTTGCATGCTGAGGGGAGATCTGTTGTAGCGGCTGTAGAGCCTTTTTTAAAAGGGTGACTTGTTCAAGGATTGCTTTTTCTTTTGCCTCTATTTCAGTTAACTTAGATTTTTCTTGAATAATAACGGCAATATTATTCAGAACGCTGTCAATTTGTTTTGGATTGTCTGTATCAAGTGATTTTAGAACGGATTCACTATCTCCTTCAAACATAGGAGTTTCGTATGCATGATTGAGAGCGTTAATTAACATTGTCCTTAGAGCATAGAGATCATTGGCGTGTTTATTTAATCCTTTACATTGGTAAAACTTGGTCCAGGGAAGAGAGGCTCTTTCTGGGTCTTCGGGTAAATCAATGAGTTTAACTACGCAGTAAGGGGTTCTATGTTTTCTTTTATTACTAAAAACAAAATTTTTAGCTTTAATATCGCCATGAGCGCCGGTATATTTCTCCGCTTTTTTTAGCGCACTATAGTATTCAAGTGTGCCTTGAAGCATTCCAAAGGGAAGTCTTAAATAGTTTTTGTCTGGGTGATTTACAAAAGGTTTGTTCTTGCTGACAGGATGTTGGAAGTTTAAAGCATCGTTTACTTTTTTCCCCGCATAGTATGTTCCCTTTGGAGTGCATAATTCACTTATTGTAATATATTTATATGTTCCGCTTGTTGTGGGGACCCTGACAATTTGTGGTCCGATGAAGTGGGTTGGGTTTGTAGCAGATAGGCTACATGTAAAGGTGCTAAAAGGAGTAGAGGGGGTAAAAGGTGCAGCGATAGCGACCGGGCGTACTGATTTATCCACTTTCATGGCTGTTCCTGCATAAATATCTTTGAAGCTTCCTTTTCCAATTTTGTTTTCCGTTATTGTAACAATAGTGCCATTCTCGAGCTCAAGCTCAGTCCCATTGAGAGCTTGACCTGTGTACGTGGTATTAGTGTTTATATGTTGTAGAGCAACACGTTGGGATGTAACTGCTAAAGAATGTGCCTTTGTTGCTGGAGAATTAGGCATGGGGGATGAAGAGGTGCTTGGCTGGGTATTGGCTACAAGAAGGGACATTTATTTTTTACTTTCCATGGTGTGTTTTAGGAGGTTTTTTTTGTGGGTGGCAGCAGTCTTTTTTGGCTAAGTTTACGCTTTGAACTACTAGCTGTTGCAGGTGCAGGTAGGGGTTTCATAGGGCTGCCTGTCGGTCCGGATGGTCCTAATTCTTTTTGTAAAATCTTTCTGGTACGTCTCATGCACTTCATAGCTTCTAATTGAGAAAATTTTCCAAAACTTGTTTGATCACTTTTTTTAATACCGGCAGATAATTTATTAATGCACCCGATAAGAACAGTTAACGTATGGACATGGCGTAAAGGTGTTTCTGGTAACTGTTTAAATAAAGTTTGCAAGGTGTGCATTTCTTTATTTATTAGCCACTCTTTGTCTCCAAGATTTGCAACTGATTTAGGAATGAATTCAGCGCCTTCAGCGCTCTCTTCTGAGCTGTCAGAATCAGAAAACCGGCTTGTAGAAGATTTAAGTTCAAAAACTGTGTCGAGCCTGTCTAGTTGAGATTGGATCATTTCTCTTTGACTCTCACTAAGCATCTTTTTAAAAGAAGTAGTATCGCCTTCAAACATAGTCACTCCAATAGCGTTATAAAGTGAGCATATTAATGTTTCTCTTAAAGCAAAGAGATCATCGGCATGTTTGTTTAGATCCACACAGGTATAACCATGTGTGTGTGGCAGATTCATGGCTTCGGGTGTTTCTGGGAGATCAATGAGCTTAATTGTGCAATAAGAGGCTGCTAAATGGCTCTTTTTAGTATTGTTAAAGACAAAGTTTTCAGGTTTGATATCACTATGGGATCCTCTGTATAAGCCCTGATGGTTCAGTGCCTTATAATATTCAAGGGTTCCTTGAATCATACCAAAGGGGAGTCTTAAAAAATTTTTGTCGGGCCGGCCTTTATGAGGAGTTCTTGTGCTTGTCGGGTGTAAAAAGTAGATAGCATCTTTTACTTTTTTACCTGCGTAATGGGTGTTTTGTGAAGAGCATAGAGGACTTATTGTAACATATTGGTCTGGCTGGACTCTTACCATTTGAGCGGCAATAAAGTGACGAGGAGCTGTTTTGTGCAGCCGTGCAGCAAAAGTGGAAATGCGCTCTATCTCACAAGGGGTAGAAACAGCTACTGGAGAGGTTGTTCCGTCAGCTTTTGTTAGTAAGCCTCGATAAACTTTTTTGAAGTTTCCTTTAGCGAGAAATGTGCCCCTCTCCACACTAGATCCGTCCTTGATAAGGAGTGTTTTATTGCGGATTTTACCGGTTTTAATGTTAGGAGACGGTGGAGCTATTTGCTGCAAAGGGATGCGCGCAGCGCGGTTTACACGTTGATTGTGAGTAGATTTTTGACCGGGTTGTACTACAGGAAGAGAGTGCGGTAAGTTCGCCATGTGTGGGCGTGTGATGGGGCTTACAAGAGACATGTGTTTTTATATTCCAGTGTTGATCTGTTTTACGAGGATGAGTTGTTAGATGGTTTTTTTTTTGTGGGGGGAAGCAGTTTTTTGGGGCTCAGCTTACGCTTTGAGCTACCCCTTTCCGCTGATGCAGCTGCAGTTGCAGGTACAGGTAGGGGTTTCATAGGGCTTCCTGTAGGTCCTGATTCTCCTAGATCTTTTTTTATAAATTGGAGGAATTTATCCATGCAGAATATAGCTGTTTTTTGTGACTTTTTACCGAAAGAGGAGCGTTGTACCAGGCGTACAGATAAGTTTAATTTTACTATGGAGTTAAACAGTGTGATTAAAATATGCCCATGCCAACCAGTTTTTTGGCGGAAGTTTTTTTGTGTTATAAATGCTGTTAACTGTGTATTGAGCTCTCTTATTAAAAGCTTTATGTTTTCCTCTTTTTGCTTTACTTGCTTGCTGGAGGTTGGGGCGTATTGATTCATGGTGAAGAGTTGCTGTACTTTGGCGCGTAGTGCAGAGCGCTCTTGAGGTTGCATTAGAACTGTTGGAGAATCCTGATCACCTTCAATCATAGGGTGGTGTAAAGAGAAATGCAGTGCCATGATGAACATTGTTCTTAGAGCATGAATGTCTCTAGCATGTCTATTTAGCCCTTTACCAAAGAATCCCGGCGTAACATTTACAATCCCTTCAGGGTCTTCTGGTAGATCAATGAGTTTAAGCGTGCTATAGGGGGTTGGTAAATGTTGTTTTTTGTTATTGTCAAAGACAAAATTGCTAGGCTTAATGTCACCATGTCTCCCTTTGTATAAACCTTGGGCATGTAACAGAGAGTAATATTCGCGCACCCCTTTAACTAGGCCATAAAGGATTCTTGAATAGTTTTTATCAGCCCTATTATGGGGAGTAGTGTTGCTGATAGGGTTCTTAAAATATAGAGCATCATTTACACTGTTTCCTGCATAATGCGTGTTTTCGTTAGTGCATAGATCGCTGATAGTAATAAGTTGATATGAGCCGCCCTTGGTAGCTAACTTCACAACTTTTGCACCAGTACAATGGTTTGTTTTTTGCTCAGATATATTTAAAGAAAAAGTAGAAAAACCTTGAGGGCACGGGTGAGGGCTAGAAACAGCAACTGGCGAGACGGTGCCATCTGTTTTGGTGCGTGTTCCTGCATAAACCGTTTTAAATCCACCTTTGCCAACAATGCTCTTTGAGTACTGAACAATGGATCCGTCAGCAAGCTTTAAAGTGTCTTGTTTTACAAGAGTTGCCTCTTTAATTTGAGAGATATAGGGCAATGGCTTCTTAGAAGAAGAGAGCGTTGCTTTAGCAATCGCTTGTGCTGCAATATTTTCAACACTTTTATTAGTCTCAATATTCTCTTTGGCTTTTACTGGATGGACTTGGATTGGCGATGCTTTTACCGCTTGTAACGCGCTCATATATCTCTTCTATACTAGGTTTAATGAGCTGTTAACTATAAATACGCTAGTTAATATAATCAATTGCATTAATTCTTTTAATTTTTAATTAAATTAAAATTAACTCTAGAGATTTTAAAAGAAAATAGTTTGAGGATCGTGATTGATAGTCACATGAAAACGAGAAGAAGTTTGAGCTGAGATAAAGGAGGCTAAGGCTTGAGGGAAAAAATCTTGAGGGGGGCGTTTAAGAATAATTTGGTAGCGAAAAGAGTCTTTGATTTTAGCATGGCCGCAAGGGCTTGGAGGAGATATGTGCATTGTTGAGGCGGCATGGGTTTTTAAATAGTGATGGATAGTATCCATCTGCTGTTGGACAAAATTTTCATTTTTACTTTTACCTATAATTTTTGTGATTCTACAAAAAGGGGGGTAGAAAAAAGCTTTTCGCATGTCAATTTCCTCGTGGTAGAAAAGAGGATAGCTACCTGATTGAACGTGTTTTAAAACAGAATTGTCTTTGAGATAAGTTTGAATCATCACCTCGCCCAAAACCTCGCCCCTACCGGCACGGCCAGAGACTTGAGTGAGTAGAGAAAAGCATTTTTCAGCGGAGCGGAAATCGGGGATATTGAGAGCTCCGTCGGTATTCATGACACCGACCAGGGTTACTTTGGGAAAATGCAAACCTTTAGCAACCATTTGTGTGCCGATTAAAACGTCGGCTTTACCGGATAGGAATTTTTGGTAAATGGTGGCGTGGCTCCCTTTTTGTTTGGTTGATTCTCCATCGAGTCTTAAAGAGCGGATGCCAGGGAAAAGGGCATGGAGGGTGCGTTCTACTTTTTCTGTACCTACGCCTTTGAAGAGTATAGGTTCCCGTTTGTTACAAGTGGGGCACACTTTGGGAGTGGGGTGTATATGGTAGTCGCAGGTGTGGCATTTTAATGTGTCTAGGGCTTTATGGAAAGTGAGGGGGAGATCGCAACTGGGGCAATTGAAAGAGCTTTGACAATCTTGGCATAGCATACAGGTGTTATAGCCGCGTCTATTGAGAAATAAAATAATTTGTTCCCCTTTTTCAACGCGCGCAGTAATAGCTTTTTTTAAAGAGTTAGAAAAGAGGGTGTGGTTGCCATCAACGCGCTCTAAAGGAGAGCTTTGATCTATTAGGTGGATTTTAGGTAGAGGATTATTGTTAGCCCGTTTTTTTAGCTCATGCAGAGTATAGGTGCCATTTTGTGCATTGAAATAGGTTTCAAGGCTCGGGGTAGCACTTCCAAGTACGACCGTAGCATTTTCATATTTACTTCTAACGATGGCCATATCGCGTGCATGGTAGCAGGGCATTTCTTCTGTTTGTTTAAAAGCAGGCTCTTGTTCTTCATCAATGAGGATAAGGCCTAAATTTTTAATGGGAGAAAAAATAGCTGATCGTGCGCCAATGACAATTTGAATTTTGCCCTGCTGGATTTGGTGCCAGATATCATGCTTTTCTCCGCTAGAGAGCTTGTGGTGTAAAACACCAATTTTTTCATCAAAACGGGTTTTTACACGTTCAATAGTTTGCGATGTAAGCGCAATTTCTGGAACTAAAAATAAAATACCCTTGTTCATCTGCCGCGCTTTTTTAATCAAACGGAGATACACTTCTGTTTTTCCACTTCCTGTAACGCCAAAAAGAAGGTGGGTACACGCTTTCTCTTTTTCCATATCTGTGGAAATAGCATCAAAGGCTTGTTGTTGCTCAGGAAGTAAGATTTTTTCTAAAGTTTTAAAAAAGGGAACGTCTTCTAGAGGAGATCGAAGAACTCTTTTTTGCTCCAGTTTTACAATACCCTCTTTTGCTAACGTTTTTAATGGGGAGGAGGAAACATTAGCAATTTTTAGTAAATCAGCAACAAAAAGACCCTTGGGGTTTTTTAATAAAAGATCAATCAGCGCAGCGCGGCTTCTCTTTTTTTCTCTAAACTTGTCTGCAAGTTGTGAAAGTTTAGATAAAGAGAGGGCAGGTTTTGCAAAGAGTAGCATTTTTTCTTTATCAGGAGTGGTCACGCTTGTCGGTAGCATAGTTTTTAAAACTTTGGAAAGAGGTGTGGTATAGTAGGCGCTCATCCACTCGGCAAGTTTAAATAAATGGGGGCTTAAAAGAGGTTTTTCAAAGACAAGTTTTTCTATAGGACGCACACCCGGTGTATGTGTGGAGTTTTTTATTTTAACAACAGTGGCGGGATTTAGGGAATTTCTTACAGGTACTAAAACGCGCGATCCAACACTGATTTTTTGTGTAATAGTGGGCTTGACTCCATAATCAAGAGGCTTTTTAATGCCTTTGTCTAAAGTAACAGAAATGATGTAGGAAAAGCCTAATTCTTGCGCAGTTTTTGACATATCATTTCCCATAAAGAGCGTTTTAGTAAGGGGTCTTTTTGGTAGAGAGAGAGGTCTGGCAGCTCTAAAAGCGGGTGAGTGCCGAGCAGCGAGGCGCCGCTACTATCTGAGAGTAGTGGAGGCTGATTAGCGCTGAGTAAGCTGTCAGGGGCAAGAATTAATTGAATTTGCTCATTTTCTGTAAGGGTTTGCCACACATTGCCACTTTGTAAAGAGTTAATGTTTACCAAGGAAGAGGGTTTGAAGATAAGAGAAATAGCCCTGGCAATGTTTTCTAAAAAAGGTTTGTAGACTAAAAGAGAGTTGTCATAGAGAAGAACAACTTCTGAGAGCTGCTTTCTATCTTGCCATCCAAAACGGATTGATTTTGCTTGCTGGTCTTCTTGCGGCTTTCTATGCAGCCTGTTGTGGGGAAAATTCCTTTGCATAAAAGTTAGAAAACTATCCGAAGATGAAAGCGTGGGAGGCTCGGTTTGAGGCATGAGTTTTATCGGGGAAGGAGAAACTGGCTGGGGAGCAGCAGCAGGTTGTATAGGCGCTGGTTTAACCGTTTCTTTTAAGATAGGTTGTGCTTCGGGTTTTGTTTTCGGTTTAGGCTCTACCTGAGGGGCAGGCGGAAGTGCTTTTTTTGCCGGAGTAGATACAGGAGCAGAGACAGGTGCAGAGACAGATACAGCCGCTTTTTTAGGAAATGTTTGAGGGATAGGCGAAACTGTTGGAGTTTTAGTAGTATTATTTTCTCCGCGCAAAAAGTTAAGTGTTTGATCGACTAGATCTATATAGCGTTGTTCTAAAGGGTTCATTATATCTACTCTGATCGATCCTCTTTTTCTCGTCAATAATAGGTGTTAAATATCAAACAGAGCATCGACATAAGCTTTTTTATCAAAAGGGGCTAAATCGTCCACAGCTTCACCAATACCTATAAAAGAGGTGGGGATTTTAAGGGAGTCGAAAATAGGAAGAATAACGCCCCCTTTAGCGCTGCCATCGAGCTTGGTTAAAATTAAGCTCGTGATAGGGGTGAACTGGTGAAAAGTAGTTACCTGAGCTATAGCATTTTGTCCCAAAGTAGCATCTAATATAAGTATAGTTTCATGGGGACTTCCGGGTATTTTTTTAGCGCATATTTTACGGATTTTTTCTAGTTCAAGCATAAGATCTGTTTTAGATTCTAATCTGCCAGCAGTGTCTACTAGAACAATATCTATATTTCTAGATAGCGCTGCAGATAGGCCATCGAAAACAACACTTGCAGGATCGCTACCCTGTGTAGAAGAGATACAATCAACTTTCAAGCGCTCGGCCCAGATAGATAATTGTTTACAGGCGCCGGCTCTAAAAGTGTCTCCAGCGACAAGCAGAACACTTTTTCCCTCAGATAGGTATTTTTTGGCTAGTTTGGCCAGAGTGGTAGTTTTTCCGCTTCCATTAATACCGACGACTAAAATAACTTTAGGCTTTGACTCGGTAGTGGAGGACGGGACTTCTTCAGAGTTTTCTAAAATGGAGAGGCAAAAGCTTTTAATGGTATGGATACACTCTTTAGAAGAGGCTCCAGGGTTGGATTGGTTATAGCGGCGCATATGGCCGGTGCATTTTTCTATAAAAGCGCTTCCTAGATCTGCTTCATATAAAATTTGCTCTAGTTCATCTAAAAGGTTGTCGTCGAGAGGTTTTGAAAAAAGTTGATGAATTTTTTGTCCAAAAGCTGAGCGTGTTTTTTTAAAAGCATCTTTAATTTTACTAAATTTTTGAAACCAACTTTTTAGCATGGGGAACTCTTTTTCATTGAAGGAATGTCTTTTATATCAGATAGAGGAATTAGAAGATATAATCTGGGACACGCGTAAATGGATACACATGAATATCAAGCTAAAGTTATTTTAGAGAGATATGGGCTACCTATTCCTCAATATGGCATAGCAAAAAATTTAGATGAGGCCAAAAAGGTTATCCAAGATCTTAATTTAAGTAGTGCCGTGGTAAAAATTCAAGTGCACGCTGGTGGAAGAGGAAAAGCTGGTGGGGTAAAATTTGCTAAAACCCCAGAAGAGATTCTTAGTTTCAGTGAAAAACTCATTGGGATGAAGATGGTAAATAACCAGACAGGACCAGCGGGTATTGTTGCCAATTCTGTGTTGATTGCTGATCCCATAGATATAAAAAAAGAGTTTTATCTTGGAGCGATTATTGACCGAGAAAATGCTCAAGCGATGATTATTGCCTCTCCTGAGGGGGGAATGAATATTGAAGAAGTAGCGGAAAAATATCCTGAGAAAATATTAAAAATTCCCATTGGTCTCGATGGAAGTTTGAAAAGTTATCATGTGATGCGTTTTGTAAAGTTTATGGGGTTTGAAAAAGAGGCGCGTAAACAAGGCGCGCATATTGTAAAAGCCTTAGCCAAAGCCTTTATTGAAACAGACGCTTCACTCTTAGAGATTAATCCCTTGGTGGAAGATGAGGAAGGAAAACTGCACGCTATTGATGCCAAACTCTCTGTAGATGAAAATGCTCTTTTTAGACAAAAAGAAATAGCAAGTTTTTATGACGCTACGCAAATACCAAACAATGAAGTGGAAGCGGCACTCCACGATCTGGCCTATATTGCTTTAGAGGGAGATATCGGGTGTATGGTTAATGGTGCGGGTTTGGCCATGGCAACGATGGATATTATTGAGCTTTATGGATCCAAGCCTGCTAATTTTTTAGATGTCGGCGGCGGTGCGAATAAAGAAAAAGTGGCAGCGGGGTTTAAAATCATTTTATCTGATCCGAGTGTGAAGGCGATTTTTGTGAATATCTTTGGAGGCATTATGGACTGCCAAACGATAGCAGAGGGCGTTATAGCAGCGGCAAAAGATTTAAGTGTAAAGGTTCCTTTAATTGTTCGTTTAGAGGGGAATAATGTGGAAAAAGGGAGAGAGACGTTGAAACAATCAGGTCTTGATATTATCGCTGCAGATTCTATGAATGATGGAGCAAAAAAAGCAGTGGCATCGGTAAAAAAATAGTACACAAGGTTAAATGATTATGGCGATATTAATAGATAAAAATACGCGTATTATCACTCAAGGGATTACAGGAACTTCAGGGAAATTTCATACAGAGCAATGTTTAGCTTATGGCTCAAAATTTATTGCTGGAGTAACTCCTGGAAAAGGAGGGATGGAAGTTTTAGGACTACCTATATTTGACTCTGTTGCTGAGGCAAAACTTAAATTAGATATAGATGCTTCCATGATTTTTGTGCCTCCACCGTTTGCTGCGGACGCTATTTTAGAGGCGGAAGATGCAGGTGTTGGTTTAATTGTATGTATCACAGAAGGGATTCCTATTAGGGATATGTTAGAAGTCTCTAAAGTGATGAAGCATTCGAAGTCCCGCCTTATTGGTCCTAACTGCCCCGGTATTATTACGCCAGAGGCGTGTAAGATAGGGATTATGCCTGGTTACATTCATAAGAAAGGGAAAATAGGGATTGTTTCAAAATCTGGAACTTTGACATATGAAGCGGTATGGCAAACAACGCAAAATGGTTTGGGCCAATCTACCTGTGTAGGTATTGGAGGGGATCCTTTAAATGGTACTAACTTTATTGATGTTTTGAAACTGTTTGAAAAAGATCCTCAAACAGAGGGTATATTGTTAATTGGAGAGATTGGCGGCTCAGCTGAAGAAGAGGCGGCGCAATGGCTTAAAGAAAATAGCAGTAAACCCTTTGCTGCATTTGTTGCAGGACGCTCAGCTCCTCCAGGAAGACGTATGGGACACGCCGGCGCTATTATTTCAGGCTCTAGTGGTACAGCTGTGAGTAAAATAGAAGCGTTGAAAAAAGCTGGAGGCGTAGTGGCTGATTCTCCTTCAACGATGGGCGAAGCGATGCTCAAAGCGATGCAATAGGAAATAAAAAAAATGCGATCAAAAATTCCTATTTCGATAGCTCCTCTTTACTGGGTAACTTCTGCAGTGATTGCTTACTTAGGATCAAAAGAAGCTCCCCATATGTTAACTGCCATGATCTCTTGGATGATAGTAATTTTTATCTCTATCTTGGTGCATGAACTGGGCCATGCGTTAAGTGCTAAAATGTTTGGGCAAGCCCCTGTGATTAAACTCATCGCTTTTGGTGGCCTCACTATTCCAGGGCCTAAAAAGATTAAAAAGTGGCAAGAGTTTACCGTTATATTTTGCGGTCCACTTTTTGGATTTCTCCTATTTTTACTGGCCGCCTATATCACGACATTTAATTTTTTTGCTAAAGGGAGCTTTTTTGCCTATATGCTCGATGTATTTGTATGGGTAAATCTCTTTTGGACCGTGGTTAATCTTCTGCCTATTATTCCTCTTGATGGAGGGCAATTGGTACGCGTTGTGCTTCAAGGCTTGTTCAAAAAACATGGTGAGAGAATAGCACTAGTTTTAAGTGTTTTTTTTGGCTCAGCTGTAAGTGTATTTGCTTTTAGCTACTTTAGTATTTTTGTGGGTATCGTAGTGCTTCTTTTTGTGTTTCAAAACATTGCGCACCTTAGGCAAATAGCGTTTAAATCGGTAAGCGATGAGAACGAAGAAGTGACTTTTTTATACCGTGAGGGGCAAGAGAAATTTGCAAATGGGGATCAAGAGGGTGCTAAAGCTACATTTATAAAAGTGCGTGAAGTGGCATGTTCGGGTATTATATACTCTCTAGCTACGCAGGTTTTGGCAAAAATGGCTTTTGAAGCGCAAAATTATCCAGAAGCTTTTAATTATTTAAACCCTTTGTATAAGCAATTACGAGGGGAAAATATCAAAATATTGCATGAGGCAGCTTTTCGGTGCAAACATTTGGATACGGTTAAAAAAATGGCGCGCGAGTGTTATAAACTTTTCCCTACAAGTAGCGTTGCTCTTATCAACGCTAAAGCTTATGCGGCAGGCAGTGAAGTGAGACATGCTATAGGGTGGCTGAAAGCTGCTTTAGATCAGGGACTCAGCGATTCAGAGAACGAGCTGAAGAGTAGCTATTTTGATAGTATAAGAGATGAGTCTGCGTTTAAAAAGCTTACTCGGCCTTAATCTTAATCCGGTACAAATCTTAGTATGTGTTCAGCGTCATTTATTTGATATGTAAGATGTTGAAGAAACTCTCTTTCGTTCTCTGTAAGAGATGTGTCTTGAAGCGCTACAAAACACATAGAGCGCATGAGCGTTGCGCGTTGATCTAATTGTGTATTTAATTTGAGCGCTTTTGGCTCTTCAATATTTCTTTCTAGATAAGGATTTAATTCTAGGTCGAGTATACGGCAAGCCCATGGGTGTAGATTATCTGCATCATATTCTGGAGGTTCAGCATGAATCTCTTTTAAGTGTACTAGTGGGTCAAAATTGCGTACAGGGGGGACTAATTCATGTAGTAGGTCAGCGAGTAAAACAGTTTTATGGAAGCGAAAAAAGAGTAGGGTAGTTAAAACAATTTGCTGCTTCCATATAGGATCAAAACGTAGAGCTTTATCAGTGACACTACATTCGCACTGGTTAACATATGCATCTTCTTCGTTATTTTCAGTCCAGTATTCCTGGAGTGTTTGTGTTCTAAAATTTCCATGATCTTTGCTGATCCAATAGCGCAGTGCGCCATTTAGAGCTGTAGTATACCAAGAAGATGAGGCTACTTTTTTCAGCCATGCAGCAGGTTTTTTTATGCGTCCTGAAGTGACTAGATAAAATAGAGTGTTCATGGAGATAAGTAGAGCCACTTTTGCGCTCGTCTTATCGGGAAAACTTGTAAAGCTGGTGCATGCTCGGTGGATATTAGAGTTTGGAGTGAAATTTACTGGTGTCGTCATTTTGTTTTATACCGGTTGTTTTATACCGGTGGATTTAAAAAGGGGATTTCGGGAGGTTCAGGAGGCTCTTTTCCTGTAACAGTTTTATAAGCATTATCAAAAGCTTGTTGGACTCGTTCTAATACAGCATTGTCAGGAAGTTCTAAAGAGTTGTCCACGTTGTTGTTGGTGTATTTAAAGCCGACTACCCAGCTGGCAGTAAAAATATAGCGCTCAAAATTATCCATGTCTTCAGATACGTGACTGTTTAGGCTTAATAGATTGCGAGCATTATTTGGTAAAGAGTAGTCTGTTCCGTTTTCTATGTTTTGGTTTACCGTTTGAATTAAGCGGATCATTTGATTAATCTTTGCTAGTCCAAATATAAGGGTAAGATAAGCGGTTGAAGCTAAGGCATTGATACACATAGAAGTTTTTGTTCTTTTGAAAAATAAGCAGGATAAAGCTGCCATATTGATTGCAAGAGAGGAGAGGTCAATTTTTTCTTGTCTACGGCGCTGCTTGGCTAAAACTAAAACGAGAGGCAGTAGATTAAGAGGGATTAAAACCTTGCGCGAGGCGGCAAGAGCTTTGATCCGCTTATTGCTAGATCTACTTTTTACCAATAAAGCAATTATAGTGAGCGCTAAGGCTGAAATTTCAGCAACACCTGGATCGTGGGTTTTTACTGTGCCTGAAGGGCTTGTTATTGCAGCTCGTGGAGGAAATCCTTGCCAGACAATCCCTTCAGTTGTAAAGCAATTGGATACAATTTTTAGTAGCGACATAGCGCCCTCTCTGCTCTAATTATGTTAATGTTTGCGTTTGTAAGTACATGCTTCATGGGATCTGTACAGAGTGTGTTATCACGCGCTTTGCAGCAAAGGGAAATAAATAGATCAGCTCGTTCTTTAATTCTTGTATTACGCTTATGGTTGGCTTTTTCTTGCTCTGCTGGTGAGGCCGTGCTGGATGGCTCAGGCAAATCACTCTCTTCAAATCCGAGGATTAATAAAGCATCTCCGCGCTCATTTCCATTCCGTGTTTGGTTTTGATCAAGAGTGTTTACAAAACCGTGAATACTACCCGCTTGAGAGCCAAAGAAATGGGCGTTATCAATCAGGCCTGCATGGTGTAAAAGAAGGCCAACTTCTTTAGCAATATCTACAGCGATGCTGGTCTTATTAAAGCCAAAAAATAGCATAGCAAAACAGAGTGTATCGCGTACACTCGTGGGATGAGAGCGTAAAGAGGTTTTAGAGATGGTGTAAGTTTCTCCATTTTCCTCTTCTTGACGAGGTTTATTTGCATAATAGATCCAGCCACGTATAAGCGCGTTTGTTGGAAGTGTGTACCAGCGTGAAGTAGCAAACTTTACTAAAAAAGAATTAGCAATACGGCCGGTTCTTGCGAGGTGGAAAACACCGTTTACTACTACTAAAAGTACAACTTTTGCAGTAGTATTATCTATAGTAGGCGTAAAATCTGGGACTATTTGTTGCCTTAACAAGCGTTGTGTATCTGTTACGGCAGCCATAATAATATCCTTTTTTTTGCAAAGAATATAGCTTGTTTATATTTTATTTGTCGAGAATTTTTAAAAAAGGCCAGCCCATGTATAGGTAGGCCTTTTTATAGATACGAGAGGGTTTGTTAGTCCGCTTGCAAAGTGCAGAAGCGGAAAACATTACCTTGTTTAATTAGAAGCAAGACGTGATCGCCTTTGCTAACATCTTTAGTTATCTCTTCAAACTCTCTTACGTTTTTTACCTTTTGACGGTTTACCATCACAATGACAGAGCCAGAACGTAAGCCTTCATTGGCTGCTGGAGAATCGGGAGTAACGCCTGCAATCAGCACTCCTTGTTGCTCTTGTGCAATCCGGTATTGCTCTAAATTTTCAGGAGTTAAATTGTCAATTCTAAGACCTAAATGCTTACTTTCAAAATGGCTAGATACAAACGTATTATGTCCATGCGTTGCAAGTTTTACGCGCATTTTTTTCTCAGAGCCATTGCGGATAATAGTTAAAGTAACGGTGGTGTCTGGAGCCATAAGAACAACAGAATTTTTTAGAAAAGCGGGATCTTTAATTTTTTTACCATTCATCTTAAGAATAATATCGCCCTGTTTAATACCCGCTTTATCTGCAGGAGATCCTTTTATAACGCTTGCTACAAGTGCGCCATGTGTGGATTTTAAATCAAATGCTTGAGCAAGCTCTGGGCTGATGGATTGTAGTGTAACACCTAAAAAGCCGCGTGTTACAGAACCTTTTTCAATCAGCTGATCTTTGACGTTAGAAAGTACTTTTTGAGGAATAGCGAAGCCAAGGCCCATGTGTCCACCACTTTGTGAGTAGATCGCTGTATTCATACCAATAACAAGACCCCTTAAGTCTATAAGAGGGCCGCCAGAATTACCGGGATTAATTGCAGCCTCTGTTTGGATGAAATCTTCATGGTCAGTAATATTGAGATTTTGACGTCCTTTAGCGCTGATAATTCCTGTGGTAACAGTGGACTGCAAACCGAAAGGGTTTCCTACAGCAACCACCCACTCGCCTACGCGGATAGAGTCTGAATTACCCATTTCTAAAAAAGGGAAAGATTCGCCTGTTTTTGCCTCTATTTTAATTACCGCAATGTCTGTATTGAGATCCACACCTATGAGTGTTGCCTCAAATTGTCTTTTGGATTCATCTTGAAGATGGACAAGGATTTTATCTGCGCCTGCAACAACATGAGCGTTGGTCATAGCGTAACCATCATGAGAGACAATAAATCCAGATCCTTGAGAAAGAGAGGGTTTTGTAGACCGTTTTTTAGAAGGGCTTCCGAAAAAATGGTGAAAGAAATCATCATTGAAAAGATCAAAAGGTTCATTCGTTTGCACTTTTTTCCCTTCGGCTGTAATAAAAATACAAGCAGGGGTTGCTTTTTCAGATACGTAAATAAAAGGAGCAGAGAATTCTTTGCTATCATAAGCAGTAGAAGCGTTTTGCTGGTTGTCCCAGTATACCGCTTGTTCTGATGCTTCACTCTCTACAGGGGCTTGTTGTCCCATAACCTGAGTAGAAAAAATAAGTGAAAATAAAACACACGCGGTTAACATCGAAATCTCCCAAAATAATAGAGTTCATATTGAAGTCTTTAAAATACAGAAAGTGGCTAAATTTTTCTACCCTTAAACATCTAAATTAAAAACAGGAGAGATATGTGCAGGTAAGTCTTTTAACTCGCTAGATAATTTATCCTTATTAGAAAAAGCTACTTGTGCACACGCTTTGTTTTTATTGGTAATAACACTTTGTACCGCATCAACAATATCGCTAAGTTGTGCATTAAGCATTTTACCCCTTAGCTCTTGTCTGATTTTGAAACTTTTTTTAATCATTAAATAACTATAAGCTGCAACGCCCCGGTCTCCTGGGCTTAAAGGGGAGTCTAGATCTTGAATCATGCCGAGAATAGCTTGGCTTAAATCTTGTTCTGAAACTTTTGAAGAGGTGAAAATAGAAAAAGCCTTATCAAAAGCGTTAAATGTACCTTTGATGTGAGGATCTCTATAAGAGTGGAGTACAAAATTACCACTCAGCGCATGGTAAGCAGCACCTGATCCGTAAGCGCCCCCTTTTTCTCTGATCGTAGGGTGTAGGAAAAGATTTTCCATCATGTATGTGCTTAGCCCAATGAAAGGGGCTATTTTTTGACAACTTAGAGGAAGAGAGAAACTGCTAGCACAAAAAGCTACAGGAGAGGTGATGATTTTCCCCTCAAGGCTGGGTAGAGATACAATTTTTGGCAGCGTGAAAATATTTTTAGAGGTAGATATTTTTAGATTAAAAGCATTTAAATAGGGCGTGATTTTTTTTCTAGATGTTTGATCACAGGTGAGAACAAAATTGTTAGCGCCACTATTGCAGGTTATTTTTCCCCATACATTTTTTAAAGAGGCAATTACCTTGTCAGGACTTTTAGCAAACTGCTTTTTAATATCTAGTAAAAAGTTGGCATAACTTAGGCCATACCATAGTTCTCTTAATCTTCCTGATTTAGAAAGCGTAGAGCAAGAAAGGGTTTTTGCATAGCCCATCGCGCGCTGATTAGCTCCTGCTTCTATGGAAGAGGTTATTTGCGTAATGAGTTTTTCGATGGTGGGTATAGCGCTAAGGTGGGGGTTTGTGAGAGTGTCGTTAAAAAGAGTAAATAGATGCTCGATTGAATCTTCCATTACTTTTCCGCCAATAGACCACTGCACTTTTGCACTATCTTCTTCACCCCATTGGTTAAAAATATGGAGTTTAGAATGAAAATCTCCTAAGTGAGAATTAATAAAGATTAAATTTTCATCACTGTTTCTTTTTCCCGCTCCTAGGTGAGGTAAAAGATCACATAGTAGTTTTAGAAAAGGCATTTCTTCTTCACTCAAATGGGGTATTTCCATAAAGAGCTCGGCGTAAATGATATGGTTTGTAAAACTCGTATGGTGGTAGAGCGTAAAAGAGGAAAAGCTTTCGGTAGTTAAGGCGTAATTATCGCCTTCAAGGGGAATATCACTAAGGCTAAGGTTGGGAAGACATTCGAGACTTTGCTTGGCCATATTCTCTTGGTATAGAGCAAATGTTTTTTCCTGTTTTATCAAAGCCTCTTTTTCAAGAGTATTCATAGCAGCAAGCTTTTTTGCGAGATCACTGTTTAGTGCTTTTTCTTCTTCTTGACGCAATGTTTTACTCGGAGAAAAGAGGAGGCGTACATAGGATGGATTATTTAAAAAATATTGATCGATTAGATTACTAAAAAAGGCAGGATCTTTAATCGCTTTTTTAAGATTTTGGAGGTGAGAATAGGTAAAGAGGCCATGTTCTATATCAATGCCATGATGTTTTAAAAGTCCTGAGCGCCAAAAAAGAGAAAGAGCAAAAGGGCCAAAAGAGCGCGATATTTCTAGGCGGCTAAATTCTAAAGAGAGAAACGCGCCATCAATAAGATTTTGATCAAAAGGTTTTGTTTTAAGTTCTTTGAGCGTATCGAAAAAAAGTTTTTCTAAGGCGTCTATTTTATCTTTGCTACTATTTTGACAAACAAAAGCGATCGGTACTTGGAGAACTTCTTGGTCAATATAAGAGTCTGCGCTTAAGCACAGTTTGGAGTCAATAAGTGCTTTTTTTAAAGGGGAGGCATCTGTTTCCATTAGAATAGAATCGAGTAGTAACAGCGCTAAAAGATCGGTTTGGTTTTCTACTGGGCAAGAAACAAAAGAGAAAGCAACATAGGCTTTATCGTTTAAATTTTTATCCTCACAAGGGTAAAATCCTTCCACCTTTTTCGGTTTTTTAAAAGCGGGTTGTAAGGCCATTGTGGGTGGTTGTTTTTTCTTAGGGGATTCAGCATTTAATAGTTGAGTGTTAATAAAGCTTAAATTTTTCTCTAGCGGGATATTGCCTGAGAAGAAGAAAATAGCATCAGAGGGAGTGTAAAATGTTTGGTGGAATTTTAGAAGCTCTTCATAAGAGAGATTGGCGATAGCGCTGGGCTCTCCTCCAGAGTTGTGTCTATAGGGAAGTTTCTCAAATAGATGGAGCATAATCTCGTGCCAAAGGCGCGTTTCACTAGAGGACAAGGAGCCTTTCATTTCGTTATAAACAACACCGTGGTTTTCTAAAGATTCATTATCTTTGCCAAAATTTTTAATTTCTAAACGGTGTCCTTCTTGTAAAAAACTCATCTTATCAAGAAGAGGGTGGAAGACAGCATCCAAATAAACTTCAAGCAGATTGAAGTAATCTTTTTCTACTTTAGAGGCGGCTGGATAACAGGTGAAATCGGAACCTGTCATGGCGTTCATAAAGGTGTTTAAGCTGCGCCGTGTCATAGAAAAAAAGGGATCAGGAATAGGGTATTTTTTTGATCCACATAGAGCGATATGTTCTAAAATATGCGCCGTGCCTTTAGAATTTGAAGGTAGTGTTTGAACCGAGATAACAAACATGTTTTCTACATCTTCATTTTCTAACTGGATCACCGTTGCCCCTGTTTTGGTGTGGAGCAGTTCATAGGCAACCATGCCAAGTTCTTCAATAAAAGAAGCTTTTTTTACAGTGAAACCCTCGATGGTTTCATTAATAGCGTAGCGTGGTTTTGTATGCATGGATACCCTTTTTTAATAGTGTGTGACAGCTTAAAAATTTCTACCAAGAGAGACTAGCACTTTGATAGTCTGTTACTCTTGTTTCAAAGAAGTTTTTTTCTTTACCCAGATCAATGGTTTCACTCATCCAAGGGAAAGGGTTTTGTGCTTGGTACTGTTTGGGCAGTCCAATACGTTCAAGGCGTCTATTGGCAATAAATTTAGCATATTCATCAAACATAGGAGCAGTAAGACCTAAAATTCCTGTGGGTAAACATTCCTGGGCATAATTAGACTCAAGCCTTACAGCCTCAGCAATAGTCGCTATAATATGGTCTTTAAATTCGGGTGTCCATACTTCAGGGTTTTCTTCTTTAATACCGTTGATTAAGTCGATACCAAAGTTTAAATGCACGGTTTCATCCCTTAAAATATATTGAAACTGCTCACCAATTCCTGTCATTTTATTTTGTCTGTGGAGAGAGAGGATCATAGCAAAACCGCTATAGAAAAAGATTCCTTCCATGATGATGTAGTAACCAATAAGGTTTTCTAAAAACTTTTGTTTTCCTGCAACTGTGGTGGTGTTGAAATTATTTGCCATGATATCTGAGGTGAGCTTCATTTCAAAATCATCTTTCTCTTTGATCGCTGGAATTTCGTTGTACATATTAAAAATTTCGCCCTCATCTAAATTGAGCGATTCAACAATATAGTGGAAAGTGTGGGTGTGGATTGCTTCTTCAAAAGCTTGTCTTAGAAGATATTGACGGCATTCAGGGTTGGTGATGTTTTTATAGATAGAGAGGACAATGTTATTTGCAACGAGGCTTTCAGCAGTAGCAAAAAAACCAAGATTACGCATGATCATCAATCTTTCAGCATCACTTAATTTATCCGATTTCCAAAGCTCGATGTCACGGCTCATAGGTACTTCTGTAGGCATCCAATGGTTAGCGCAACCATTAAGGTAGTGTTCCCAAGCCCACTTATATTTTAAAGGCATTAGTTGGTTTACATCTACAGTGTTGCAATTGATGAGTCTTTTTTGATCCACATCGACGCGCGTGCTTAAAGTGCTACCTTGTTGCTGTGCCATACGTTTCTCCTTACTTAATTTTTAAATTATTATTATTATTAGTTACTGACAACTCTCACACCCTTCTTCTAAGTTGCACACAGGTACGGAAGGTTTCTCTCTCTTTTTACCACCCACATCTACTCTGGATGAAGGAGAAGCATGTTTCATCCATCTAGGCTGAAGCTCTCTCTTGTTAATATCCATGGTAGATTTTTCAATGCTGGTTCTCGCTTGACTTCTTAAATAGTAAGTGGTTTTAAGGCCATGTTCCCATGCTAAAAAATACATGCTATTGAGCTTTTTGCCATTGGGGTTGTCTACAAATAAGTTGAGCGATTGCGCTTGGTCAATCCATTTTTGTCTACGGCTAGCACATTCAATAATCCACTCGAAATTAATTTCAAAAGCGGTTAAGAATTGTTGCTTAAGTTCATTCGGAATACGTTTGATTTCCAGCACCGAGCCATCAAAATATTTCAAGTCATCAATCATTTCCTCATCCCAAAGGTCCTTTTCTTTCAAGGCTTGAACTAGGTGGGGGTTAATGAAAGTAAACTCTCCGGATAAATTAGATTTAGCATACAGGTTTTTGTAGTTAGGCTCGATAGAAGCGGTCACTCCTGCAATGTTTGCAATGGTAGCGGTTGGAGCAATGGCCATCACGTTACTATTTCTAAGACCATTTTTAGCAATTGCTTCGCGTACCAGGGTCCAATCCATCGTGGTTTCTCGATTCATTTTAATCGGTAGGCCGCGCTCTTTTTCTAAAAGATCAATTGAGTCAATGGGCAAAATACCCCGTTCCCATTTTGAACCTTTATAGCTAGGGTAGGGATTACGCTCTTTTGCTAAGTGACTTGAAGAGAGCAAAGCAAAATAGCTAATAGCTTCCATGCTTTGATCTGCAAACTGCACCGCTTCATGACTCGCATAGCTAAATTTTTGAATATTTAGCGCATCTTGAAAGCCCATGAGGCCAAGACCAATAGGTCTGTGTAAAGAGTTAGAGGTTTTAGCCTCTTTAATAGGATAAAAATTGATGTCGATTACATTGTCGAGCATACGTATGGCTGTTGTAACCGTTTTTTGTAGCTTTTTTGTATTGAGACCTTCGGGAGTAACGTGGTTGGCTAAATTGATAGAGCCCAGATTACAAACAGCTGTTTCTTCTTTCGACGTATTTAAAGTGATCTCTGTGCATAGGTTTGAGCAGTGTACGACACCTACATGGTCTTGAGGACTTCTTATGTTACAAGGATCTTTAAAAGTGATCCATGGGTGGCCTGTTTCAAATAGCATAGTAAGCATTTTTCTCCAAAGCAGTAAGGAGTCAACTTTTTTCCATAGAGTTATTTGATTATTCTCTGCCATTGCTTCATATTCTAAATACCTTTTTTCAAACGCTGCTCCATAAAGGCTGTGAAGATCGGGTACTTCGTTAGGACTAAAAAGTGTCCACTGAGCATTTTGCGCTACTCTTTTCATGAATAGATCAGGAATCCAGTTAGCGGTATTCATGTCATGGGTTCTTCTACGCTCATCGCCTGTATTTTTTCTCAGTTCCAAATAGTCTTCGATATCAATGTGCCATGTTTCTAGATAAGCGCACATTGCACCTTTTCTTTTTCCACCTTGGTTTACTGCTACAGCTGTGTCATTGGCTACTTTTAAGAAAGGAACAATCCCTTGGCTTTGTCCATTGGTTCCTTTAATTCTAGCACCTGTACCACGCACATTGCTCCAATCATTACCCAAACCTCCTGCCCACTTAGAAAGTTGAGCGTCATCGCTAATGGTTTTAAAAATATGTTCTAGATTATCCATGATGGTAGAGAGGTAGCAGGAGCTAAGTTGTGAGTGCAAAGTTCCAGCATTAAATAGTGTAGGTGTAGAAGATAGGTAGTCTAAAGTGGATAGGACAGAGTAAAACTCAAGTGCTCGTTCCTCTTTTTTTTCTTCTTTAATCGAAAGACCCATTGCTACACGCATCCAAAAAATTTGGGGCGTTTCCATACGCGTACCTTTATCATGGATAAAGTATCTGTCATAAAGCGTTTGTAGGCCTAAATATTGAAATTTTAAATCTCTTTCAAGGTGCATCGCTTTGCTCAGTTTTTCAAGATCAAACTTTTTGAGTTCTGGAGAGATTCTTTTTAGCTCAATGCCTTTATCGATATACTTTTGAAAATAGTTTGTGTGGATGGCAAAAAGATCAGGTGTAGAAGCAGGAACTCCTAAAACTTCTTCATAAATTGTATCTAAAAGTAGTTGCGCCGTGATGTTGCTATAAATAGGGTCCTGTTCAATTTTTGCCCTAGATGCCATGATAAGAGCTGTGTCTACTTCACTCTCTTTCATCCCTTCATAAAAGTTGAGTGTTGTTGCTTTAAGCATTTCTTCAACATCAATTTTTTCTTTATAAAAACGGGTAGCAAATTCTAGTTTTTCTAGTAAATCACTTTCAAAAACTGAAGTTTCGCTACCATCGGCTTTGATCACTTTAAAAGACTTTTGGCTTTTTTTCTGTTTGATGGGCTGCTTTTCTTGGGGCAGTGCAGTCTCTTCGTGAGCCGCGAGTTTTTCAGATTGTTTAAGAATGTAGGATTTAGCTGCTTCAAAGTAGGTTGAGCCCATCAATACTTGCTCAATCATCGTTTGGATATTTGATGTGGTTAGTTGTTGATGCATTAGGTGGTGTTCTACAACACGCTCAATCACTTTTTCTGTTAAGCGGTTCACCATATGAATAAGGTTAGAAGGGGTTTGCCCGTTTACAGCGTGTACATGTCTAAAAATAAGCTCGAGTGTGGCGGCTACTTTTATAGGATTAAAACGTGCGGGAGAATTTTGGTCTCCTCTTAAAACCATAATGTTTCTAGGATCGTCTGAACGCAATTTTTTGTGGTTATCTCTATAGATGATATAATCCCTGGCTACATTGTGGTAACCACTTTTCATCAAAGTTACTTCTACAAGATCTTGAAGCCCTTCGACTGTGAGAGAAACTTTTTTGCTCGCTAGCTCAAGTGCTTGTTGAATTACTAGTACAGCCACTTTTTGCATCGCTATAGCGATGTCGTTAGTAATAGGTGTGGGCGCGGCAATAGCATAGGTATCTCTAAAAGCTGCATCTAATGCTTTTAAAATACGCTCTTGCCTAAAAGGAACAATACTACCATCTCTTTTTGCAACAGTATAAGGTGTAACGCTCGTCATTTGATCTAGCTGGTTTTGAATAGCATCTATCCAAAGAGCAGAGAAAGAAGGTTTACCCTCTTTTGAAGTCTTTATAACGTCACTATTATTGCTTTTTGCCATGATTGTTATTCCATTGTTTTTCTTTATATTTTTTACTAATTAAGACTTAATTATACGGTATTTTTAAAATCGGTTTTTTTTTTCCAATACCACATGTTGTGTTGCTTAACGCTTACAACACACTATATATGGTAGTTGGGGGGATTTAGTCTATAAAAAAAATAGGGTATCTATAAAAAAAATAGGTGATTTTTTTTCAAGCATATGAAGAGCAAAGGATTACGGGAAAAGAAAAAAAATCGGTTTTTTTTTGTCTTTTCATACTAAAAGAAGTATGATAGGTCAGTCTGAAAAAGTTACGATAAAGGACTATTTTTTTGAAGCGAAGCTACGTTATTCCCAATATTATTACAGCATTCTCTCTCTCGTGTGGTTTATTTGTTATTTTCAAAGTAAACATGAGTGTTGTGGGGGAGAATACATATCAATTGATTTACTCTTCGGCGCTTTTGTTAATGCTTGCAGCGTTTGCTGATCTTTTAGATGGGGCGGTGGCTAGAGCGATGCATGGTGAGAGTGATTTTGGATGTTTATTTGATTCTCTTTCGGATGCTATTTCTTTTGGTGTAGCGCCTTCGGTACTTCTTTTAAAGAGTTTGGTTTTAACATCAGGTCAGTGGATGGCAATTTTTGCTTCTATGGGTGGTTTGTTTTATACGATCAGTGGAGTGCTCAGGTTAGTGCGCTATAGTGTGCGCTCGTACGAGCTAAAAGAGAGTAAGCAAGAGTTGCAAGATGATAGAAAGCGGTTTGCAGGGCTTCCGATACCAGCGGCAGCGGCGCTTGCTATTTCTTTAAATCTTTTTCTCAATTCTCCATTTTTAGCGCAACATATCGATTTGGGGTATACAACTAAGGCCGGAGTATTGATAGGGTTTATGGTTCTTCTGGGAGCGTTGATGATTAGCAGATGGCCATTTCCTAGTTTAAAAGCGTTACATGTACGTCTTTCCTCTTTTTACATGGTGTTTTTAACTTCGGTATTAGCTATTTTTATTCTTTATGGCATTTTTTACTATTTCCCCTTTGTGTTGTTTGTAGCCTCTTTTGGTTATTTAGTGTTTGGGTTAATCACAGGTTTTATTGTCATGCTTCGGCGTAAGTTTTAATTGGGAGGTTTTTCAGATGGATAGTCCAGGACTCTCTTATTGGATGTTTTTATTTTTTGTAGTGCTATGTTCTCTAGGCGTGTTTTATAGCTTGCGCAAGCAAATTGTTAGTAGCAAACAAAGAGAGGATAATTTTGCCCAAGATTTTGAAAAAGCGAGAGAGCGCGTTGCGCGTTTGCAAGAAGAGGTAGTGCGCCTCCAAGCAGTATTAGATATGGAGCGACAGGTAGCTGTTGAGAGAAAGAAGATGGCTGCGGAGATGGAGGCGAAGTTGAAATATAATTTTGAGTCTTTATCGCAAAAAGCGCTAGCGAAGAGTCAGAGTACTTTTTTAGAACTGGCAAAAAAGAGTTTTGCTGTAGAGCAGGAAAAAGCAAGCGGTAATATAGCTAAAGAGAAGCAGTCTATTGAGCATCTTGTTAAGCCGATAGAAAAAAGTTTGAAAGATCTGGATCAAGGGATGCGTCATTTAGAAAAAGAGCGTAAAGCAGATCAAGCTTCAATTAAGACATTGATGCAAACCATGATTGATTCAGAAAAAGAACTCAAGCAAGAGACATCGACCCTTTCAAGGGCATTAAAGGCTCCTCTAACGGGAGGGCGTTGGGGAGAGATTCAGCTTAAAAGAGTGATTGAGCTTTCAGGAATGCTTAATAGGTGTGATTTTTACGAGCAGGTGAGCTCTAGTGATGGGCAGTATAGACCAGATGTGGTGATTTTATTGCCTGATAATAAGAAAATTATTGTAGATGCAAAAACTTCCTCATCAGATTATTTAGAAGCAATGGAGACAGATCAAGATCAAGTGCGAGAGGAAAAGTTTCAAAAGCATTCCGCTTCTGTAAAACGTCATATTCAATCTCTTGGGAAAAAAGCTTATTTTGACCAGTTTAAAAATGTTCCAGAATTTGTGGTTTTATTTATCCCTTCCGATCATTTTTTAACTGCCGCTTTAAAATATGATCCGACTCTTTTAGAGATGGGAGCTAAGATGGGCGTGATTTTAGCTACGCCATCGACGTTGATTGGAATGCTCCGCGCTATTGCCTATGGTTGGAAGCAGCAAGTAGTCTATGAAAATACGGATAAGATTAGAGATTTAGGAGAGCAGCTTTATAAAAGGCTGAGCGATCTTTCTGAGCATTGGGCGCGCGTGGGCAAAGCTCTTTCTCAATCGGTAGAAGCTTACAATAAGTCTGTGGGATGTTTAGAGTCTCGCGTGATAGTGTCGGCGAAAAAATTTGAGGAGCTGGGTATTAGCAGTGAAGCTAAAAAGCTCAAGAGTCTGCAAAGCGTTGCCTCGATGCCAAGGGTTCCTGTACTCGATCAAAAAAGCTAATCTATATTTTGTTTTTAGAGGGGTGGAATGATGCGTGTTATTGTGTCATACTTTCTAAAAATTGTTTACTGCGCTGGTGTTTAATTTTAAGAAATTGTGCATGGTGATACTCAATAGAGGATGAGCGCGAGTCATATTTAGAAGGTTCTGAGGGGCGTAAGAGTTTGTCGACATAAGAACCGATAGAAAAAGACACGCCATCATAGGTCTTAAAAAAGCCCGCCTCTTCAAAAATACTAGGATCGCGATATTTAAAGCCTAGGGGAGCTATTTCTCTTAATTTTTTAGAGTTGAAAGCTTTGAAAGTAGCAGCGTCCTTTTTTGAGAGAAGGTTTTTTACTTTAGGTAGTAGTAAAATGTCATTGCTTTTAGTAGAGTAGATGACTGTAGTTTGTGTCTGGTAGGATTGATCCTTAGAAAAATGAGACCTCTTACTCTTTACATTTTCTGCAGTCGCGCATGTAAGAAAACAAAGAGACAAGATTAGAACATTTGTCATGAGAGTATGTTTATTCAAACAGCTATTTTTTACCATATGTTATCTCCACATCTACTTGCTAGGTAGGTTATCTAGAATGGTATTTTTCGTCAAAAAAAAGAGTTTTCAATTAAAAAGAAAGTTTGCTGACAAGGTTGCTAAGGCTTGAATAAACAAAAGAGCAAAAGCGCCGGTTATGGCCGATAAGATAAGACGAGTTTTGGTATTAAGAGCTTGTTTTCGAAAAAAGGCAAGTCTGAGAGTAAATGTGAAAGCTATAGCATAAAAACTTACATCCCTTACTGGTCTAGAGAGTAAAGAGAATAAATTTATAAAGTAAAAGGCCGCGCTGAAGAGTAAGGCTAACAGCCACTCAGTTTTGGTATAGCTAGCTGTTGTATTCATTAGATAGAGTCTCCATTTACATAAAAAAAGAGCAAACCGCAGGTAGCCGTTTGCTCTTTGTATAAAAAATATAACAGCTTTGTAAGCTTATTCCGCGTCTAGTACGTAGAAAGCGGGGAATGCAAAGTTGTTATTGTCTCTTGACTGCGCCTTAATAGAGATTTTTTTGCCTTCAAACTGGCTTAGATCTACTTGCGTGCTGTAGAGATAAGAATGAATCCTACCCTCTACTTTTAATAAGAATGAACCAGGAGCATTGAAAACAGGATCTCTATATTTTTCTATCGTTCCTGTTAGCTCTACGCCATGCCTTTTTTGCTCAGCATAAAAGTCACGAATATCTTTAGATAGATGACTCGATGCCCAATTTGTGAAAAGACTCTCTTCAACAGGCTCCCACATTTTCATCAAATCTGCAGGAGAAAAAGTGCTTTGCTCTTGCGTCATGACTTTAGAAGAAGCATAAGAAATGCCTGGTTTTTGCAATGTTTGGCTTTCTAAGTAAGTGATTTTTTTGCGTAAATAGCTCTCTTGAACATCTAGTAGCTTGTTGGATGCTAATTTAACTTCGTCTTTAAATTCATTAAAGTCATTGACGATTGTCTTGTAGTTATCGGTAACTTTTTCAATGTTGATTTCTTGGAAAGTCTTTTGAAACTCTTCTAGAGTACACTTATTTGCTTTTCCTAAAAGCGCTGTAACTTTTTCTTTGCGCTTGTCGTAAATAGCTTTCATGTCTTTGTTGCCAACATACTTTAAATACTCTTTGGCAACGTAAAAACGTGTCGTAGCAGGTGTTTCAATCTCAAGCCATTTATTGCTTGATCTGTCTACTTTACCTTCAATTTTTTTGCCTGTGCTATAGTGACCAATAACAAGAGCATCACGGTTTGGTGCTAGTCTAACATTGACATGTTGACCTTCTACACATCCATCAATAACAAAACCTCTGAAAATATAAGCTTTGGTTCCAGATAGAGGCTCTACAGCGTAAAAGTCTCCTTTTTCTCCTAAAACTACAACGTAATCATCTTTCTTTAGTTCTCCTACAACTTGAGCATCTAAATCAGCTGTTGCGCGTATTCTAACGTTTCTACCTACAGACTTGGCTGTAAAAGCTTGGATGTTTTTCTTAGTTGCTACTTTCTTAACGTTTTTGAATTTTTTTGCTGAAAGGCTTGATTTTTTGCCTACAGCGGGTTGTGCTGCTTGTACGCTAGTGAAGATGAGGGCAAAGGTACAAATGGAAATACAGGGAAAAATTTTTGACATGGTGGTGGGCTCTCCTCTTTAGTTGCGATTTTTTTATAAAAACCGTGACTTTAGAATGTTTGGGTTTTTATTACGCATCTTAAAGACATCATCTTTTTAACACCAATTTTTTTTGTATGTTTTGAATATAAAATAAAACAAACATGAAAGGTTAAGTTTTATAGAGCCATTATCTGTAGTATGAAAAGTAACATCAATTAAGCGGGAAGAGTTTCCGTTTAGCTCTCTAGTACAACTTTCAAGTGTTCACAATGCTTTTTTCCACACGTACATCCTACGGGATCTCCTAAAAAGACTTGGTATTTTTCATCCTTGTCAAAAGGATTAGAAACTTTATACCTTTTTTCACCCATCTCTTTAATATCCCATTCTCTAAATTTAAGATCTTTATCGGTTACCATTTCTTCAGAGGGGGCTTCAGTAGCGTTATCTTCTACCTTGTTAATAGAGCGTACAACTTGGCAGTGAGGACAATTACAGTGAGGCTCTGCCTTTAAATCTTTGATCCTGGATGTATCAAAGCCCATCATAGCAGCCATCTTTGTCACTTTATCCAGGAGGTCTGGTGGTAAAGGATCTGAATGGGATAACTTCATGTCATGTTGTGTGCAATTCATTAAAGCATTGACATCACCTAGGCTATCAAAATTAAAAGGGAGGTCAAAAGAGAACAATGAGTTCCTTTCTTTCTCCACTTTTTTCTCTGTAATCACATGAGGATCTTTGGTCCCTTCAAGATGTTCTGTGTGCGTTTTAAAAATGTCTTCAAGCGTTTGGGGCGTTAAGTTGGGAATATTGATCTCTGTGCCACTAATTAACGTTACCACTAGGGATCCTTCTGAACAATGCAAGGATTTAATGTTATCCCATGCTGTTGAGATAAAGGGAGGAATACATAAGATTTTATCATTGATTTTCTTCATAAACGCCACCTCAAGGGAATCTTTTATTATATTATAAAACGGACCAGTAGCTCTGTCAACCATAATTAGCACTCAAAAGAAAGGAGTGCTTGTAAAGTTTCTTAGAGAGTTAATTATTAGAATCTTGAGTTGTTTTCTGTAAGAGTATAAATTTTTATTGAATCAAAATAGAGGGTGATCTATAGCTGGGAATAAGAGAGGGGACGGCGTATATAGTCTATTATCTATATAGGTTTTGATCTCAAGTTCAGTTTGTAGGCTCCAAAGAAGGGAGGATTTGTTAGCCACTAAATTAATCAAATATTTTTTGACACTAACAAACCTGTTATCTAGGAGATGAATATTCATGGGAAGAAAAACTTTCGTATTGGATACAACTGTTTTTTTGCACGATCCAATGGCTTTAAGTAAATTTGAAAACAGCGATGTGATTATTCCAATTGCTGTTTTACATGAGCTTGATAAGATAAAAAGAAGTAATGACATGCTAGGGAAAAATGCAAGAGGAGTCCTTAGGCAAATAGAAAAATTAGAGGGAGATATCTTTTCAGGCATTAAGCTTTCTAATGGAAGTTATATTTCAGTTTACATTCAACGTTCTAAGCCTAAATCGAGTGCTTTTCACTATAATTTAGATAATTATAAACACCAAATATTACTTACAGCCTTTACGCTTCAGGCTGAGGGGAAAGATGTGGTTGTACTGATTTCAAAAGACTTTATCTTAAGACTCAAGGCTCAGTCGCTTGGACTGCTTGCGCAAGACTATGTTAATATCAAAGCATTAGAGAGTCGTGCCTATTCTGGAAAAAGAGATGTAGAGCTCTCGAAGCTCGATGCGGATAAGGCTAATCAGAAGGGAGTGATTGATGTGGGGCATTTAGACCCTTTTTATCCCAATGAGTATGCTGTGATTAAGTCAGGGGGTAATACCAAGTTATTTGCGAAATATTGCTCTGAACAAGAAGGGCTTAAAGTTATTAGTAAAGCGGGTCAAAAAGTTTGGGGAATCAGTCCTTTAAATGATGAGCAGAGCTGCGCGATGGATCTTTTACTCAACGACAAAGTTCCACTGGTGAGCTTAGTAGGTCCTGCTGGTACGGGGAAAACATTACTAGCCCTTGCTTGCGCTCTTGCCAAAGTGTTTGACGAAGGCGTTTACGGGCGTATTTTAGTGACAAGACCTATCATGCCTTTGGGTAAGGATATAGGTTTCCTTCCAGGTTCTAAAGAAGAAAAAATCTTTCATTGGATGCAACCGATCTATGATAACTTAGAATTTATATGTGGCATCTCTGGTGGTGGACAAGCTGGTGCTGAGACAAAACAGTGGATCATGGATAGTGAAAAAATAGAGCTTGAAGCTGTGACTTATATTAGAGGAAGGAGTTTGGCTAAAACATTTATGATTATTGATGAAGCTCAAAACTTGACACCGCACGAAGTAAAAACCATTATCTCTAGAGCGGGTAAAGGAACAAAAGTTGTGCTTGCAGGAGATCCTTCTCAAATTGATAATCCTTATTTAAGCGAAGACTCTAATGCTCTTTCGTATGTGATTCAGCACTTTAAGCCAGAAGCGGTTTTTGGTCATATAGTCCTTCATAAAACGGAAAGATCAGAACTTGCGGCTATTGCTGCAAGGATTTTGTAACAGCATATCTATGTAATAGGGCAGGCTAAAGTTTGCCCTCTTTTTTATCGAGTAGATATTGCCACCTCTCATAGAGGGTGTTGAGCTGTTCAGATAGCTCTCCTACTTTTTCATATTCACTTAAATCATTACTATCAGATAGCTGATCTGTAAGCGTTTCTATGCTTAATTCGATTTGTTCAATCGTTGCTTCTATTGATTCTAGCTCTTTAGATTCTTTATAAGAGAGTGATACTTGTTTCTTTTTTACAGAACTGTCAGTACGTAAAACTTGCTTTTTTTTCCCTGACTGTTTTTTGCTTTTTTCATATAGCTCATAAGTAGGATAAAGTGTGTGTGTTCCGTCGGTGTTTAGATGAAGTAAATTATTGCATAAGTTTTTCATTAGAGATCGATCGTGCGATATGATTACCAAAGCGCCTTTAAAAGAGGTAAGGCTCTCTTCAATCACTTCGAGTGTTTCAATATCCAGGTCATTGGTGGGTTCGTCTAGAAAAAGAAGGTCAGCTTCTTTGAGCATGAGGCGAGCGATTAAAATACGTGCTAATTGTCCTCCTGAGAGACATTTTATAGGTAGTTGAAGGTTGTCTGATGGAAACCCAAATCGTTTAGCCCATCCTGCAACGTGAATAGATTGACCTCTGTAGTTCACCATATCGCTACTGGGAGAAAGAGCCTCTTGAAGTGTTAGATGTAGAGGTAATTGCTCGCGTTGTTGATCGAAGTAGACGATATTGAGACCATCGGCTGTTTTAATGGTGCCCATTGTGGCAGATTCTTGGCCGCTTAACATTTTTAACAGTGTTGTTTTCCCACAACCATTAGCGCCTACAATACCTAGCCTTGTTTGAGGAGTGAGTAAAATATTTAGAGAAGAGAAGAGAGGTTTGTCTCCAAAAGACTTGGATAAGTTGTTTGCCGTAAGTAGTTTACGGGTTTGTCTATGGGAAGAGGTGAAGTCGAGATTAATGCGGGTTTTTTTGTTTCGTTGCTTTAGGTGAGAAAGCTCTTCTTGTAACAGGTAGGCATTTTCAATACGGGATTTTGACTTGGTTGTTCTTGCTTGAGGGGTAGTGTTCAGCCAGGCTGTTTCTTGTTTCACTTTCCCTTTAAGCGAGGCAAGTTTTTTTTCCTGTGCTTTTAAAAAGTCTTCTTTTTTTTCAAAGAAGGAGTGAAAAGAGCCTTTAACTTGAAACAATCCTCCTGGATAAACAGGGTTGATTTCAAGAGTAGAATTAGACACTTTTTCTAAAAAAGAGCGGTCGTGGCTAATAATAGCGACAGCGCTATTTAAACGAATTAAAAAGCTTTCAAGCCACTCAATGCTTTCTACATCGAGGTGGTTTGTGGGTTCATCAAGAAGTAAAAGCTCAGGGTCTGTAAGCAAGGCACGTGCAATATCTAACCGTTTTTTCCACCCACCAGAAAGGGACGTTGTACACGCTTGATAATCGGTGAATCCTACAAGGCTTAGCAGTTGCTTTGCTTTTAGCTCTGCTTCGTCGTTGTTCATACCGCTGTGTACGCTTTTAAGGTAGTCTATTAGCGGCATCTCGGGGATGATAGGCATTTGAGCGCTATAGCCAATAGTTATTCCTTTTTTACGTATAATATCGCCACTATCAAAGCTTTCTTGCCCCTCCATAATCTTCATAAGCGTGGATTTCCCCGCTCCATTAGGGCCAATAATACCTACTTTTTCACCACTATGAATGGAGAAAGAAAAGCCTGAAAATAGTTGTTTGGGGCCTATAGACTTGGTGATGTTATTTAGGGATAAAAGTGCGCTCATGTAATGGGGGAATCGGGTTTAAATTGGATTTTTTAGTATAGCACAGAATGGGGGTCTCAAGCAAGATGTCGTTTTAAGCCCTTGATTGCTTATTAATTAAAGAAATTTATATATATCTGTATATTAAAAACAAAATTACAGTGTGATAGTATTAGAGGTGTTAATTGCTTGGAGTAGAACTATGGCAGCAGTAGGTTTGAAATTGATAGCTCAGGCGTCTTCTAAGGCTCTCAATGAGCTGTTTATGGCTTGATCAGATCTGGGGATGACACAGGTCGTTCCTCGTGCTAGCTATCCATCCACTACACAATCTGGGGGATTTGGTTTTAAAAACCATTAACCCTCTTAAAACACACCATTATACAAAACATCTAAGACATTCTCTGTTAAAGGCTTATAAAGCCAGTCCCGGTCTACATTTTCCTTAATCCGTTTGTATAAAGTCACTTACGTTATTATTTCACTACTTATTGAATTTTAATTGTTTATATACTAATATAAATTATATTAGTATATATATTTTTTTTAAAATATTAAGGGTAAAAAGACAAAGAAGGGGTTCTTTATGTCAGTAGTTAACAATCAAACGAGAGGGATCTCCCCAGCAGAGCAAAAAGGGTCTGTTGGTCACGATAGAGAAGAATCTAAAGTGAACACAAGCGTATCTAAGGTTGGACAGACAGCTATAAAGCAGGCAGCGGCAATGGCAACTAGAGCACCCGTAAGTGAATTTGAATTTGAGTATGATGCGGGCTTAGTCGCTGCAAATACAATTGAGTATGATGTCAATAATCCTGGAGAGAAGTTTTTTTCAAAAGAATTTACAGCGAAATTATTTTCTCCAGATG
The DNA here is from genome assembly GCA_002401865.1 of Candidatus Aerophobota bacterium. GTDB lineage: Bacteria > Chlamydiota > Chlamydiia > Chlamydiales > Simkaniaceae. The sequence continues at coordinate 37,051 of NVUK01000011.1, forward strand.
ACGCTATGACACAAGATCAAGAAGTTCTCAAGTATTGTCATGACTTAAAGAGCGTTATATTAGCAGAAGCTACGCTTGTTGAGCAAATAAGCGGTAGTCCGGGCACGCACTATATGGAGACAAGAAATGAGAAGGGTAAGAGAGTTCTATCGACACAGGGAGCAGAATATTATAAGGCAAAAGAAGACCGTATCATAGGTGCACTTGCAGAGGAGGCTTATCACTATAAAGTAGATGAGCAGAATGTTTTAGGGTTAATTCCAAAGACAGGAGCTGGAGCGAAAGCTGCGCATCTATTGTTACACAGGTCTGCTGATGGCAACAGGATTGCTGAGGTTTGCTTAACACAATTTAAAGCAGCAACGCCTGAGGAGAAAAAAGCTAAAATAGAAAATTTTGAAGTTGGCGCAACACAATTTAAAGCAGAAGTTTCTAGAAAGAAACAAGCTAAAACAGAAAGCCTTGTTCAGCAGGGGTATCACTATAATGTAGGTCCAAGAGGTATCAATGTGTATCCAAAAGAGGGTGCTAGAGCGGAAGCTGCACGCGCTACTTTAGAAAGAACTTTGACGCCGCCAGATGTTAGAAATATTTGCGAAAATTTATTAAAGAGTTAAGGGCTTTTAGCCTAATAAAAGTATAAAAAAAGAAGGGGAATATTATGTCAAGTGTAAGCAATAATAATCATGTTAATGCTGCAGTAGTTAGCGGTCAAACTGGCTCTGATGGTAGAGCTGAACGTACAGCGCAAGACACGGCTATAACCCGTGTAGCAGTCCAAGTTTTTACTGATCAACACGCAGAGGCGGCGGTAAACGAACGACCAGGCGAATGCTTTGCTGTTGTAGCAGACGCGGTGGCGGCGTATGAAGGGATGCCGCATGCTCAAGAGGTAGTGGTTCAGGATCAAGCGGCTAGAGTTCGCAACGTACCTACGTTAACTTATGCGGGTATTGGAAGAGGTCTTGTTGAGTCTAGTCGTTCAGGTTTTATAGAGAAGTTATTTGGTAGTAGAAGGGCGAGCTCCACGCGGCAGACGGATTCTCGTACAACGGGTCAAAAATTCAAGGATTTTTTTAGATCAGCTCCAGTAAAGGTAAGGGTGAATGCAGATCGCATGGCGCGTCAAAAATTAGCATATGCTATTGCATTAAGCTCTGACAGTGAGCAGCGTACTCAAGAAAAGCTTGCGCATAAAGGATACACCTATACCATTAAACCGCATTCATCTTTTGGTATTATGGGTACGCTTGTGCTGGTTGACAAGGAAGGCTCTGAAGCTAAAGCAGCACGTCAATTGCTGAAAAATATTGCTAATTCAACACAAACACGTGGTTTTTTTATTGCAGTAGCTCAACGTGATAGCACATCGCGTTATAGAGTAATCATGTAGCTGTAGAAGGGGTTGGAAGTTGAGGCTTCAAAGGTTTTAGAAAAGTAAAAGTATAAAAAAAGAAGGGGTTCTTTATGTCATCAGGTGTAACCAATGATAATCAAATTAATGCTGCTGTAGTTAGCAGTCAAACTGGCTCTAGCGATAGAGCTGAACATGCTCAAGAAGGAACTGTACACCGTGTAGCAGACCAAGTTCTTGCTGCTCCACAAGCAGCAGCGGCGGCGGATGATATACCCATGGCCCGCGTGGTAGTGGCTACAGGTCGCCGTGTAACTAGATTAAATCATGTGTCTGCTGAAAGAGGTGCTACTGCTCCTAGATGTTCAGAGGATTTTTTAGAGCAGTTGCTTGGTGGTAGCATAGAGCGCCCCGATAATCATCGAACACCGGGTCAAAAATTCAAGGATTTTTTTAGATCAGCTCCAGTAAAGGTAAGGGTGAATGCAGAGCGCATGGCGCGTCAAACATTAGCGCATTCTGTTGCCTTAAGCTCTCTCAATGATGGGGACGCTAAACTATCTCTTATGGAGAAAGGATACGCCTATAGCATTGTGGATCATCCACAGTTTTCTTTTGCGTGTAGGCTAGTGCTGGTTTCAATACCAGGACCTGAAGCTAAAGCTGCACGGCAATTGCTAAAAAATGTTTCTGATCACTCCGAAATATATGATGCTTTTGTGATGGAGGCTTCTAGCGATCCTTCCTTACACGGCATAACAATTATGTAGCCGTAGAAGGGGTTCTTTATGTCAGTAGTTAATAATAATGTTGGGCTTATAATACCAGTTACAATTCAAGCTTAGGAAGGGGCACGCAGCAGCGCGTCTGCTGAGGCCACTTTTGGAGAGTATGGAGCATTCTGATGTGCACATTAAGAATACAGTATTTGAGCAAGCTAAGAG
>NVUK01000012.1 GCA_002401865.1 Candidatus Aerophobota bacterium
AGAGTACCTGGCTACGGACCAGGAGGTTGGAGGTTCGAGTCCTCTCCGGTGTGTTATTTTTTTCACAGGCAGCACATTTTTATGAAAATACATAAGATAACTTCAGGCCCCATTTCAACTAATGCCTATTTGGTGGGCTGTGAATCTACAAAAAAAGTTTTAGTTATAGACCCTGCAAAAGATAGCTTTTCTCCCATTTTAGAGTGGGTTGAAGCAGGAGGATGGAAAGTAGAGATGGTCGGTCTTACTCATTCTCATTGGGATCATATTGGAGATCTTTCCCTAGTTAAAAGATGTTTTGAAGTGCCTGTACATGTGCACGCTATGGATGCAGTTAATGTAGAACGCGTCGGTAGTGATGGACTAGACCTACCTTTTCCCATCAAAGGTGTGCGTCCCGATTTCCTATGGGAAGAGGGAAGAAGTTATAAGATGGGCGATTTACGGTTTATTGTTTTATGGACTCCTGGACATAGTCATGGCTCATGCTGTTTTTATTTTGAAAAAGACGAAGTATTATTTTCAGGAGATACTCTTTTTCAAGGCTCTATTGGCAAGTTGAGTTTGCCTACAAGCTGCGCTAAAGATATGTGGCCCTCGCTTAAAAAATTGAGCAAGCTTCCAGATAGTACTGAAGTTTATCCTGGTCATGGTGGCTATACCACGATTGGTGAAGAGAAAGAAATGTTGGAAAAAGCGCAGCAACTATTTAGTTAATTATGATTTTTTGCTAATATGAGGATCTTATCACATAGGTAGAGGTTATAGATGCATTTGTTAGTAGGAAAAAGAGCTCCAAAGTTTAAAGCGCCGGCGGCTAAAAGTCATAAAATTATCGACAATTTTAGCTTAGAGCAATTTGAAGGAAAGAATATTATTTTCTTTTTCTATCCTCTAGATTTTACTTTTGTTTGTCCTACAGAACTGCACGCTTTTGAAGATAAAAGTGAAGAGTTTAAAAAAAGAAATACTCAAGTGGTAGGGTGCTCTGTAGATAGTGTATATAGCCATTTGGCTTATCTTCAAACCCCTAAAAGTAAAGGGGGAATCGAGGGTGTGAATTATCCGATCGTTTCGGATATTACCAAATCTATTGCTAGAGATTTTCATGTGCTTTCTGAACATGAGGGCGTGGCTTATAGAGGACTTTTTCTCATCGATAAAAAAGGCGTTATACGTCACCAATTAGTCAATGATTTACCGCTAGGAAGATCTATTAATGAAGCACTACGTATGATTGATGCTTTAGATTTTTATGAGAAAAATGGCGAAGTTTGTCCAGCTAATTGGCAGCCAGGAGAAAAAACAATGACTCCAGATCAAGAAGGGATCTCTTCATTTTTTTAAAAACAGGTGACGTAGTCGTAAAAGTCTTCTTCTGTACAGAGAAAAATAATAGAGTGTTTTTTACAAAATTCTGTGGCTTTACCCACCATTATCCTATCCCCTAATCCTGGCATGCACAAAGCTTTTAAAGGGTATTGTGTTTGTTGAGAGTCTAGAAGCTTAAGTCCCTCATGGTAATGAGGATAGCTAAAACCCTCTTCTTCTATTCTATAAAAGTAGATGATCTCATTTTGCATGAGCAATTGGATAGAGAGCCAAATCCCTTTAGATAAGGGAGGCGGCATACCAAAGGTATCATGAAGTTTTTCAAGGGTATGAAGTGTTACAAGGCGGGAAAAATTCCCCCGTTGAGCTTCTCCAAACAGGGCTATACCTGCGGACATAAAGGCACCAAACTCTTAATATTTCCTTCTTTTACCCATAGCAATGACAAGATTTTTATTAAAGGGTTAAACCGCCGGTTTTCCGTAAGTGACTTGGTTTTGAAGGGTTTGATTGATAAAAAGTAGTCGATTATATTTTGCTATGCGCTCGGATCTAGAAAGAGAGCCTGTTTTTATCTGTCCGCCTCCACAAGCAACGGCTAAGTCGGCAATAAAAGTATCTTCTGTTTCTCCAGATCTATGGGATATGATAAAATCCATGCCTGATTTTTTAGCTAGATCGATTGTTTCCAACGTTTCAGTAATAGTACCTACTTGGTTGGGTTTTATCAAAATAGCATTAGCTGCATTCATCTCAATACCCTTTTGTAAAAAGGGTATTTGCGTAACAAAAAGGTCATCGCCCACCAGTTGAACTTTATCTCCGAGAGCCTTAGTAAGGCCTACCCATCCATCCCAATCATTTTCATCCATTCCATCTTCAATAGAGTCTATGGGATAAGCGCCTACTAGTTGCACCAGCCGATCAATTTGATCTTGTGCAGAAAATTCCATAAAACTTTCTCCTGCGCGCTTCTTTTTGTGCTCTATATAACACTTTTTGTCTTTGTCATAAAAATAAGCAGCAGCACAGTCCAGTGCTAAAGTGATATCTTTACCAGGCTTAAACCCAGCTGATTCAATCGCTTGCATAATAGCATCTAGTGCCTGTTTTTCTGATGTAAAGTTAGGGGCGAACCCGCCTTCATCTCCCACACCTGTTGGTTGTCCTTGACTGTGTAGTATAGATTTAAGTGCATGAAATATTTCACATCCCCACCTTAAGGCTTCAGGAAAAGAGGGCGCTCCTATCGGGCGGATCATAAATTCTTGAAAGTCGATACTGTTTTCTGCGTGCTCTCCACCATTGATGATATTCATCATAGGTATAGGAATAGAGGAAATTTTTTCTCCGTAAAGTGTTTCAAAGAGTTCTTTACCTTGTATTTTTGCATTCGCTCTAGCCACTGCCATGGAAATACCTAAAATAGCATTAGCTCCATATTTTGATTTGTTAGGCGTGCCATCAGCTTCAATCATAGCCATATCGATAGATTGCTGGTCGGCTACGCTCATCCCTTGAAGCAAGTTAAGTAGAGGACCGTTGACATGAGCTACAGCTTTTTGTACACCTTTACCATTATATCGCTTTTTATCCCCATCACGCAGTTCCAAAGCTTCATGTTCACCCGTAGAAGCTCCAGAAGGAACATTAGCGGAGGCTTTTTGTCCATCTTCAAGGTGTACTGTAACGCGCAGAGTGGGATTGCCACGAGAGTCTAAAATTTCTTGGGCGTGTATGTTCTCGATCTTTTCCATAATTTCTCCAAAAAAAGCGTTTGTTTTCATTCTCGTTTTAATGGAAAGGGGGCTTTGTCTTCAAGAAGAAAATATTACTTCCAAAAAGGAAGATTTTCTTCTTGCATGAGGTGGATATAGGATTGGTGGCGGATTAAAGCAATAGAGCCCTGTTCTGCTGCAAGTTTAACAGCGCACCCTGTTTCAAGGTTGTGAGAACAGGCTCTAAATTTGCATTCTTTACTAAAGGGTGCAAATTCTGGAAAAGCTAGAGCTACATCTTGTTTAGAAAGGTCCCAAATCCCAAAACTTTTAATTCCGGGAGTGTCAATGCAGTGGCCTCCTCCATCAAGGGCTATAAGCGAAGAAATAGAGGTAGTGTGTGAACCTTTGCGCGTTTTTTCTTTGATTTTCCCCACATCTAAATTTTTGGCGAGCAATAGATTTAACAGCGAAGATTTTCCTGTGCCTGACTGTCCTGCAAAAACAGAAGTTTTCCCCTGCATCGTTTTTTTGAGCTTATCGAGATTTTCTCCTGTCTCGCAGCTGACAAAAAACAGTTTAAAAGGGTAACTACTCTCGAGAGCTTTCAAGATTTCAAAGTTTTCTTTATCTTGTTCAAATTGCGTGTCGGAGACAAAAGAGGGACGCTCTTGTAGATAGTCAATTTTATTCACTACAACAATAGGCTCAATACCAGATTTTATGGCAGCTAGTATATAGCGGTCGATGAGAAAAGGTTTTAGTGGCGGACCCATTAGAGAAACTGTGATAAAAACTTGATCAATGTTAGCAGCAATAAGCTGCTTTTGGCGTCTTTTTAAATTATCTAATCGAACAAGTTCAGATTTGCGTTTTTCTACTCGAGTAATCACCCCGTAGTCCTCGCTCACTTTTTCAAAATGGACAATATCGCCTACAACGACTAAGTTTTTTGCTGATCCCTGCTCTTTTTTCATCGACCCTTTTAAGCTACAAACAAAAATAGTGCTGTCTGCTATTTGTACTTTATACCCTTGCCTCGATAGTGTGATGACACGTCCCGACAACGTGTTGAGGTTTTTAGGTAAAGGTTGTCTTTGTTGCTGTTTGAGCTTTTGGTCCAGGTTTGACTTTTTGAATTTTGAGCGGTCATTATTCTGCGCTTTTTTTTGATCTTGTTTGGCGTTTAGAGGTTTTTTTTGAAAGTAATCTTCTTCATACTCAAGAGGGTCGATTTTAGACTTCAATAGAATTCTCCGGTTGTAGCAAGTGTTGTAGTAGGTAGAGTAAAATAGAGCCTGCTGCTGCGACATTGAGCGACTCTACATGCGGGTGTGTGGCAAGCGTGATCGCTTCACCTTTATTCTTTATTTTTGCGCTTACCCCTTGCCCTTCATTACCCACGACAAGATAAAAAGGATTTGCGTCTTTAGTAATAGATTCAGGAGATTTACCCTCAAGGTCTGCGATGAGTAAGCGCGCTTTATTCTTAGAAGCTAAGAGGAGCAGTTCTTGCAAAGATCCTTCTTGAAACGGTAGAGAAAAAACAGCGCCCCTTGAAGTTCTGACTGTTTTATCATTAAAATAATCCACGCTTCCCTCAACGAGAAAAACTCCGCTATAGCCAAAAGCTAATGCTGAGCGTACTAACATACCCATGTTTCCTGGATCTTGTATTCTATCAAAAATAAGTAAATTTTCATCACTTTTAAACGTGCGCGCTTCGGGCTTTTTTAGTGTCGCTGCGAGAGTAGAATTAGTATTCACGCCTGAGATTTTTTTAAAATTTTGCTCAGAGATAACATGTTTTTCTACAAACCGGATAGAAGGGGGAAGGGTTGCTCCTTCCACTACGATTAATTTCTCAAAGGTGTGGTTACTGGCTAGATCGAAAATAACCTTTTCTCCTTCAATAAAAACCGCGTTTGAGGTTTGTCGATACTTTTTACATGTACGTAATTGCACCAAGTGTTTAATAAGAGGGTGAGAGCCGCTTTTTATCACGGATAAGTCTGACATAAAGTGAAGTTTTTTTTATAAAATATTAATCTATTATACCACAACTACGATGAAAATGGAAAAAAGTTCTTACGAAAAAACCTCTTTTGCTTTGGCTAGGAGGATAGTACTACTCTTTTTTTTTCTAGTTTTTATCCCTTTAGCGGTGTTAACAGGGCTACTTTTCCGTGAAGAATATATTTTAAAACATAATGATAAAAAAATTTTACTTACATCGATGATGGAAGAGCACCTATCTGTATCACAAGAAGAAATTGAAAAAGAACAACAGTTTTTAAAACTTCTTTTTTTCACGGAGACACATTTTTTAGAAAGTCAAAATTTTTTGAAACGGTGGGCAAGTGAGCGCAAATCTGTTGAAATTTTTCATATAAGGCACGCCTACGCGGGCAGCTATCTCTGTGACTATTCTTCCCTCTCTTATATGGTGGGCAAGAGAAGGGGCTATTTTCAAGCAAAAATGGAGCCAGGTAAGAGCTTTGCAGTGGTAATGAGTAAAGACAATAAGAAGATCACCTTTTTACAAAGAGATCAACAAGGGGGCATCTGGGCAGAGAGTTATGCGTTTGATTCTTGGTCGGAATTTTTAGCGCCTCATCCACAGGGGCTTGTACAGTACAAAGTATTCGTTACCTTTGATCCTACTGCTTTAGAAGCGCAAAAAAAGAGCAAAAAGCAATTTACCACAATAAAACATAGAGATAAAAAATTTGATGTCTCGGTACAAACATTTCCATTAATGCCTTTTGAGGCGTGTTATTTTTTGCCTAAATCTTTCGGTATTAGTGGTATACCAGAGTTTTATAACAAGCTTAGCATCATTGTGGTGATACTTTTTTGTGTCGGTTTACTGATTACATTTTTTATTTTGCCTCAATTCACCAAACCTTTTAAGCAATTATTTGAAATTATGCAACAAGCAGGCAGGGGTAATTTAAAAACGCGTTTTGAGCCCAAACGTTTTGGGTTTGAAGTGAATGAAGTGGGTAAATCGTTCAATGAGATGATGGATAATTTAGATTATTATATTGTAAGCGAAAGAGAGCAGAGAGCCGTTAAAGAGCAGTTGAAAAAAGAGTTAGAGCTGGGAAGAGCGGTACAGAAAAATATGCTGGGTATTCCTGCAGAGAATTCTTTTTATCAAGCGGCAGTGTTTTTCCGTTCAGCGAAAGAAGTAGGAGGAGATTTTTTTGACTTTTTCCCTATGGATGATGCGATGCATAAGGTGATGTTTTTAGTGGCAGATACTTCTGGTAAAGGTTTAGATGCGTGTTTATTTTCTTTGAGCATGCGTAGTATTTTACGCGCGTTTTCTAAAAATGAAATCTCTTTAGCAACACTTGCTCAGCGTGCTAATGATGTCTACTTGCGCGATAGTGAAAAAAGTCAGATGTTTATTACCGCATGGATTGCAATTTTCGATACTCAAACCAAAATTTTGGAGTATTGCAATTTAGGACATAATCCACCTCTTTTGGCTAAAAAGGGAAAAGAGATTGTTTTGCTGAATCCAACAGGTATAGCCTTTGGTGTAGATGCTTACTCTGAGGTAAAGACTGAAAAGATACAAATACAGTCAGGGGATAAGCTCTTGCTTTATACAGATGGTATTTCAGAAGCTTTTAATAAAAAACATGAACAATTTAGCTTTGATCGTTTAGAGCAAATTTTTACTCTTAAAAAAGAGTTATCTCCCGAGAAAATTCTGAAAGAGATCACTACAGAATTGAACCGTTTTTGCGCTAAAGCTCCTATCAGCGATGATCAAACATTGATTGTTTTAGAGTTTAACTAAATTTTTGTGGCCAAGCATTGCTTTGTTTAAGTTTTTGAAGAATTTCTTCTCTATGGCTTAAATTATGGTTGATCGCTATTTTTTCGCTCTGTCTTAAAAGAGTGCCCATTAAAGCAGAGGGGAAAATACCCTCTTTTTCTAAATCGTGAGCTGTAAGTAAAGTAGAGTGGGTTTGTGCCCTTTCGATAGCGGCTCTATGTTTGCGCTCTTTGTCTACATGAAATTGTAATAGAGCATCGCGCTGTTCAGGCTCTATATGCACCAGGTGTACTTCTAGGCAAAAAGTAAACCAAGGACTAGCGTATTGCTCTACCCAGGTAGCGTCATCGATATTGGACAAATTTTTGGTTTTAAAAAGTTGTTGACTGGCGTGGTAAAACTGTACCAACTGGTGCGTTTTTTTTGAAAACTTGAACTTTGTAGTAAAGGCAAGTTTTTCTTCTAGTGTGCTGGTGGGCAGTAGTTGCATGATATAGAGAATAAGGGGTGTTGTTTTTGGATAGGCATGGAACTGTTTTGTTAGAGAGGTTATTTCTTGAGCATTCCAATTTTTTGTTTGAGGAATAATAAGGGGTAAAAGTTTTAGCTCGTGCATTAAAACAAGCGCTTTATCAAAATTATCAAAGGCTTGCATTTTGCTAAACTCTTGCACAATACGTTCTACAGAAACAGCGGGCAGCAGTGTGTTGGCGTATTTAATAATTGCCTGCTTTGTAGCGTGTTCCAAAGCGAAGCCAAATCTTGCAGTATAGCGTGCAGCACGTATCATCCTTAACTTATCTTCTGCAAAACGGTCTTGGGGATTGCCAATGGCTCGCACTATCCCTTTTTTTAAATCCTTTTGTCCCTCGACATAATCGATGAGCGTTTTAGTCTCTGGATCAAAAAAGAGTCCGTTGATGGTAAAATCTCTTCTTTTAGCATCATGCTCAGGTGTGGAGGGTTTTATACGTGTAGGGCGGCGCCCATCCTTATAACCCTCTTCTTCCCGAAAGGTGGCTACTTCAAAATGGTAGGCGTCTACAATTACCACCACGACACCAAACGCTATGCCTACAGGGATGGTTTTAGGGAAAAGCGCTATAATTTCATCGCAGCTAGCGTCGGTGGCAATATCAATATCGCTTGAGGGATGCTTTAATAAATGGTCGCGGACCCATCCTCCTACAAAGTAGGCGATAAAACCACTGTTTTTAAGCAAGGTTGCTATAGAAAGTGCGGCGCTATAGTGATTGGAATGGTGATCAAGCGTCATAGTTTTTTGATCCCTACCTTAACAAGATTAAGAATTTCTAGGCAGGCTAATGTGTAGAAAGGTGAGTTTTTCGCCCAAATTTTTTAACACTGTAGGTGTCGATGCATAAGGCATTAGCACCGTTTGCCCTTTTTTAATTAAGCATTCTCCAAAAGCAGATCTTAAAAGAGCTTCTCCTTCTTTACAAAAGAGGATATGGCACTGATTTTCACTATAATGATAGGGGGTAGTTTTTGTTGTTGACCACTCTTCTAAATGGAAAAATTCATTGGTTGTCAGTAGATTACGTGTAAAATAAGGATGGGGTGCTAGGGTGATTTTATCTTGAATAATTGCCATTGTGTTTTGAAAAGCCATGCTAGCAAGGGCTTTTTCCTGGTGTAACTCCCTTGATTTGCCATGCTTATCTACGCGGCCCCAATCATCTAATCTATATGTGGTATTAGAGTTTTGCTGCACTTCAAAAAGTAGGCATCCTGCGCCAATAGCGTGGACAGTGCCGCTGGGAATAAAGTAGGTTTGTGAGGGCCTCGCTTCAAATGTATGCAAATGGGAGGAAAATTCCCCTTTTTGCATTAATAGAGAAGCGCTCTGTTTTGTCATAGCTGTTTTAAGGCCGGCATACACTTTAGCCTGGCCGCTACACTCTAATATATGCCAACACTCGGTTTTAGGCTCGCCTCCTAAAGAGAGGCACGCTGCTGGTGTAGGATGTACTTGGATGCTCAAGGGCTTTTGAGCGTCGATGATTTTAATGAGCAAAGGAAAGGATTGGAATGTATATCCAGGTCCAAATAAAGAGGCGTTATAATTTTTTACAAGATGTGCTAAAGTTTTTCCTGCAAGAGGGCCATTGCTAATCACGCTTTGCCCCTCTTCACGGTCACTTATTTCCCACGATTCAGCAATACAGGATTGGCCACTGCCTTTACCAAAAACTGTGGCAATATTTGTTCCTCCCCATAAGTAATCCTTTAAAATAGGATCAAAGAGTAGAGGGTATAGAGGGGATTTTAAACTGTGTTTGCTTTCAAGTTTCATTGTTTTTTTACATAACATATTTGTGCTATTAATAAAGTTTCTTACAAAGAATTTTGGACCAGAGCGCTTAATTCTTGCTCAAAAGGAGTCTCTTGGTGCTCATGTGCGTGTTTTGCCTGCTTCAAGATAGCTACGTTTGCCCACTGAAGTGCTTGTAGTTGAGGCGCTAATATAGAGGTGGTAATAACATGGGAAGCGATAGATGTGTCAGGGTAGGGCGTGTTTTCACATGCTGTTTCCATCAGGCGCATTTTCTCCAGTTCTAAAGCAATCATATTGTCTCTAAAATCTGTGGGATTGAACTGTCCTCTTGCTAAGGCACTGGTTAAAGCTATTTTTTTCAGCCAATATTCTGTATCTAATCTTATCAAAGCATTTTCAAGAGGGGACTCTCCATCTCCTAAAAATTTATTGGATAAGTTTGCTACATAATCGATACTTTTTTGCTCTTTAGGTGTAAGAGAAAAATTTAAAGAGGTTAGAATTTCTTGAGCAAAAGGATCGTTGCGGTATTGGCTACAAAGTTCAAGTAAACTTGCTTTATATTGCGTAATAAATAGTATGCTTTTGCTCTCTTTTTGCTCGTTATTAGGGTCAAAAGCTTGGTTTTTTTTAATGTTTGAAATAGCTTTTCTGCGCGTTAGGTCATCGTTAAAACCCCACATTTTTCGTGCTTTGTAATAAGCTTCGTTCCAGTTGTCTAAAAAGCTTGCCATCAGGCCCTGTTCAAATTTTTCTTTGATGTTCACAATGTAGGAGGGAAGAGCGGTAGATTTTCCTTTAGAGGAGAGGAAAGAGGGTTTTGTAGAGATAAATAAAAACATTAAACAAGCGATTAATATCCAAAAATAGCGGTGCATTTTCATCAGTGGCCTCTCCCTTCTAAATAGTACAAGTGAAATAATGATCATTGTAACAAAGTAGCGTAATTTGATCAACAAGTAATAATAAACATAATATTTAGTAATATTAAAAAGTTTTTATTTTGTTTGTTAATAATTGTTTTTACCTCCTCGTTTCTATGTTAGAGAGAGAGAGAGGTGGCTTTTTTTTATTTGGAAAAAATTACCCGCTAGTGTAAAACTAGGGGAGTAAATCATGCGTTTGCGCCTGTAGTTCAATGGTAGAACAGTAGCCTTCCAAGCTAAGTATGTCAGTTCGATTCTGATCAGGCGCTTTTCACCAGCGTTTTTCCTTGTCTTTTTTTTTATTTTCCCCTATATTCGAACCACTATTATTATTAACCAGGACCGAAATTTTTCTCTTCTATCCAAAAAAACTAGGGTAGTAAAAAGAAAAATGCCGCCGTCAAACAAAGGGACAAGGCTTGGAACAAGAAAAAAAACAATCTCAGACATAACAGTATCATTAAAAGATTTACTTGAAACAGGAGCCCATTTTGGCCACCAAAAAAGAAGGTGGAACCCCAAAATGAAGCGCTATATTTTCGAAGATCGCAATGGTGTATGCATCATCGATTTGTCGAAAACAATTGTACAAATTCGCTCTGCTATTGAAGTAGTAGAAGATGTAGTAGCATCCCATAAGAGTATTTTATTTGTGGGAACCAAAAAGCAAGCAAAAGTTATTGTCCGTGATTTCGCTGAACAAGCGGGAGAGTTTTATGTTTGTGAGCGTTGGCTTGGGGGAATGTTAACTAACCTAAAAACGATCAGGCAGTCGGTAAAAACTTTAGAGAATATTGAGAAAAAAATAGAGTGTGATCAGGGTAGCTTTACTAAAAAAGAACTAACTGTACTTTCGAAGAAAAGAGATATTCTAGATAAAAACCTTTCAGGTATTAGAAGCATGAGAAAACCTCCAGGTTTGGTGATCATTGTTGATCCGAATAAGGAGCATATTGCTGTAGCTGAATCGAGAAAACTAGGTATTCCTGTGATGGCTTTAGTGGATACGAACTGTGATCCTGATCCTATTGATCACGTTATTGCATGTAATGATGACGCTTTAAAGAGTGTAAGATTGATTTTAGGTTATATGCTTAGTGCTATTCTTGCGGTAAAAGAGAAGCGTGGCATTGCTATTAAGAAGGAAGACGATGCTCCTAAAGGAGCGGGTGCACCTGTTTTTGACAAAGATGCAGTGCATCAAGAAGAAAAGAAAGAAAGCAAAGTGCAAGAAGAGAGTGAAAAAAAGCGTAAAGATAGCGAAACTAAGTAGGAGAGAAGAAACACATGGGTGAGAGTATTTCAGCACAAATGGTAATGCAGCTGCGTAAAAGAACAGGTGTTGGCATGTCTAAGTGTAAAGAAGCTTTGGTGAGCACAAATGGTGACATGGAAGAGGCGATTATCTTTTTGAGAAAAAAAGGGATGGCTTCAGCTGTTAAGAAAGAGTCTAGAGAAGCTAAAGAAGGCATGGTAGTTTTTGCAGAAGATGCAAACAACGTGGTGTTACTTGAAGTGAATGCGGAAACAGATTACGTGGTTCAAAATGCTAAATTCCAAGCTTTTACAAAGAATCTAGTAGAAGAAGCTCTTTTAGCAAAACCTGCTTCTGTGGAGAGTTTTTTGTCGGGTAAATATAGTAAAAACCCTACTCTTACTGTAGATGAGTATCGTTCAGACGAAGTGCTTAGTATGGGAGAAAACATACAAGTGCGTAGGCTAGAGCTCCTTGAAAAGAAAGAGGGCGAATCGATAGGGGTTTATTCCCATATGGGTGGAAAAATTGTTACTTTAGTTTGTTTAAAAGGTTCGAGTGATAAGGTAAATGCTGCTAAAGATGTAGCGATGCATGTGGCTGCAGAATCTCCTGATTATCTCAAAGCGGATGAAATCGCTAGTGAAATCAAAGCTAAGGAAGAAGAAGTAGCAAGAAGTCAATTGCAAGGGAAGCCTGCGAATATTATGGATAAGATTATTACAGGCAAAATGCGTGCTTTTTATGAGCAAGTTTGTCTAGAAAATCAAAAATTTGTTAAAGAATCTTCTATGACTGTTAAACAATTTGTTGAGCAGACAGCGGGGCTCTCTATTGCATATTTTAGACGTTGGCAAGTGGGTCAATAAACGGGTTTAGAGTAAGTTATGTCAAACGGTTATAAAAGAATTTTGCTCAAAGTGTCGGGAGAGTCATTGAAGTCGAAGAATGATCCGGCTGTGATTGATCCAGTAGCTTGTGAAGCTTTGGCCAACTCTGTTTGTGAAATTTATGAGACAGGTGTCCAAATAGGACTTGTTGTAGGTGGCGGCAATATTTTTAGAGGTTCTCACGCTGAGGCTTTTGGATTTGCAAGAACACCTGCAGATCATGTAGGTATGTTAGCGATTACTATTAATGGATTGATTTTAGGGCAAATTTTGTCCACCAAGGGGTGTAAAGTACGCGTGATGAGCGCGTTGAACCTTGATGGTATTGTTGAGAAATACAATTGGAACCATGCGATGCATGCCCTAGAAAAGGGACACATTGTTATCTTTGTAGGGGGTACGGGTAATCCTTACTTTACAACAGATACAACAGCAGCTCTTCGAGCCAGTGAGATGGGAGCAGAGGTTGTTCTCAAAGGTACCAAGGTAGATGGTATTTATACAGAAGACCCTGCAAAATCTAGCAAAGCTAAGAAAATAGAGACATTGAGTTTTGATGAAGCTCTTAGAGGAAACTACCAAGTCATGGATCAGACAGCGATAGCTCTTTGTCGAGAAAATCAGATACCGATTCATGTTTTTAATATTTTTACACCTGGAGCTTTAGCACAAATTGTTAAATATGGCACAGGTGGCACCTTGGTTGGAGGTTAAATGCTTGAGAGGAGAAGTTTATGAGTATTATTGATGCAGCGAAGTTAGAAATGGGCCGAGCGTTAGACCATTTGAAACAAGAGCTTAGTGCTCTTAGGACAAACCGTCCTTCTACAGCTATTTTAGAAGGCGTTTTAGTAGATGTTTATGGTTCTGAAATGCGTATTAAAGATATCGCTACACTTTCTTTAAGTGAATCGCGACAAATTATCGTTTCTGCTTTTGATCCGAGCACGTTGCCACATATTGGTAAGGGTATTGAAAAAGCTAATTTAGGACTGCAGTTTGTCGTTGAAGCGAACATGCTGCGTGTGATGTTTCCCGAAATGAGTGAAGAAGTGAGAGCGTCGATTGCAAAAGATGTAAAAGACAAAGGGGAAAAAGCAAAAATTACTATCCGAGATTGCAGACGTAAGGCAAATGACGATATTAAAAAGCAAAAAACAGCGAGTGATATCACTGAAGATGATAAGAAAAAGCTCGAGAAAGATATACAAAACCTTACAGACGATTATTGTAAACAAGCGTCCGAGATGTGTATCAAGAAGGAAAAGGAAATCATGACGATTTAACCTTGAACCTAAATGAACAAGGTTAGTATAATAATTCGTAACGTTGATTGAGGCCCCATCGTCTAGCCCGGCCTAGGACACCAGATTTTCATTCTGGTAACAGGGGTTCGAATCCCCTTGGGGTCAACGTTTTTCTGGGGCTTTAGCTCAGTTGGTTAGAGCATCTCCCTTTTAAGGAGAGGGTCAATGGTTCGAGTCCATTAAGCCTCAGATCTTTTTATTGGCGCCGCTAGTCGCGCCATATTTTTTATCATTAAAGACCGTAGCATCCTTATAAAAACGGACTAAGCTATTGGTTGATCAAAATTTTATATTGTAACAATTTTATTCCTATTAAGACATTCTAGTCCCTAGTTGGCAGCTCAGAGTAGGCCCATATCAATTTATGAAGGTATAGCAAACAAGCATCATAATTAATATTATCTCTCACAAATTGTAAACCGTTACTAGCAATTTGTTCTGCATGGTCTTGATGTTCTTGTAAATAAAAAAGCTTATCTACTAAGTCAGACAAGTCTTCTCTAATAGCAATATAGTGCTTACCTGAGTGTATCGCTCCAAAATACCATTGAATCCATTCTGAATCTGATTTGAGCACACAAGATCCTGTATAAAACCTCCATCCCGAACTCGAATAAGATGTTACATTACCATCAATCCACATCTGGTACTTATGGTTGATTATCTGTGAACAACTAAGTCGGGGTTTAATAAGAGACTCAACTCTGCTTAAACATTCTTCTTCTGTCTGAGCAGCAAATGCAATACCAGCATCAATTAAATCAGGGTGTTGATTAGATAATTCCACCAGCTTTAAACGCATATTATCGTGATAATTTTCTTTAGTCACCCCACCATGATAACAATTAGTACCTCTAAAAACTAACCTAGCGTTTTTATTCTGAAAAGAAACAGGCCAATTTTTTTTCTGAGGATCGAAATTTAATGGGAACATATCTCGATAATTATTAGACAAAACAAAAAAGTCGGGCATTAATACTCCTTCATTGTTTAACTTTTTAGCAAATAGCCATACAGGAAAAATTTGAGTATCTACTTTGCCAGTTCCCATATTACCATCATGAAGAGAAACATAAAACGTACAATCAGGTAGATTGTACTTAGATGCCAGATCAATTAAAGTAGAGTGCACGTGATCAAATCGACCTATAAAGATCTCATTATCTAGCCCAGAACATGCGTAAAATATTTGACCTTGATTAAGCGTAAATTTAACAAATTTTTTATCAGCACCATGGCTTTGAAAATAAGACTCAAATTCTAATTGTGAATATGGGTTTTTCCGATAATACTCAAGGTCCGATGCAATCTGCCTATTCATCCACTCATGGTCGGCATAATTTTTACCTAATAAACTCATGCCTAATAAACTCAAAAAAACAAAACATAAAACACCAAATCTTCTCACCTAAAACCCGTATATAATTAAAAAATCACTAACAGTAAGAGTTCCACTTTATTTATTTATCGACAACAACTCTTTTTTAGACATGGAATGCTCCATTACTTTTTATCCTTCAAGCATTTTTCCTTAGAAAAAGCTTAAAGGAATCGTTTTAAAAGGGCTCATTTTCATGTTGCGTTTACAAGTCAAAATTTTATATTGTAACAATTTTATTTTTATCGTAAGATCCCGCTTATTTGGTGTTATTTATCAGGGAGATTGTTTTGAAAAAGTTATTTTCGGCTTTAATTGTCTTAAGTTGTCTACTATCGTTTGCCTATAGTGAGATGGCATCCGTTATTGATGTTATTTTAGAAAATCAAGCTTACTGCGTTTCCTCTATTGAAGGGGATAGGCTTTTTATTAAACCTGATAAGATAGTTCCTACGAGTAATGGGATATTAGTAGATGTGAATGGCAAAGATATGTATCCGTTACCTGCGCTCTATTACAGTCCACAAGGACATTTTATTCACACAGATATGAGCACACCATCTTCAGGGAAAACGGTTCAGGCGCAGACGTGCCGAGTCAAGCCTATTATGCCCAAGGGAAAATGTCCTTATTGCAATACCGCCACAACCGCTTGGGGTGATTGTTGGAACCGTGAGTGTGAGTATTACGGCAAAAGGGTGTTATAGGGTATACTTTTTGAGCTAATCTTCAGACGTGTTGAAGAAATTAAAGAGCTCTTTTTATGGCAATAATAGCGCCAGTAGAGCCACTTTGTAAAATTGACATGGCTTTTTGTGCCACATTTTCAGGACTAAGTAAAAGGGAAGGGTCTTCTCCAGGAAAGTTTTTTTTGCGCATCTCTGTATTTGTTCTGTAGGGAACTAGGGCATTAATATAGTAGTGAGGAAGTTCTAAAGCGAGTCCCTGGGTGAAATTAACAATGGCAGCTTTAGAAGCGGAGTATAGAGCATAATGCTTTCTACCTGTATAAAATGCTGAAGAGGCAAAATTTAGAATATGTGCACCTTTTTTTAACTTAATACAGCGTACAGCAAAGAGATTACTAATGAAATTGGTGTCCACAGCGTGCTTAATATCTTTAGATGAGTAGCTAAGAAAAGGGGATATTTTCAAGCTCCCAACAGCATGAATAAGGCCATCAATAGGTCCATAGGTATTAAAAATAGAGTCAAAGGCGCGTTGTGTGGATGAAAAATCATTTAAATCACAAGGATACTCCCTAGAAGAGGTGGAAATGCTAATGCCTTTAGCCCCATGCGCATCTAATTCCTTAATAATAGCAGCGCCAATACCCCCTGTTCCCCCAGTAATGGCAAAAACTTTCCCTTTTAAGCTGACATGGTTGGCTAAATTTTTACAAACTTGAGGTTTTGGCTCTCTTAGCAGGTGCTCTGCTATGGTCATATCTAAATCGTATGTAATTTTTATGTTTTTTTCATCACCTTGTACGATGAAGGGCTTAATATTAGAGTTGTTCATCACTAGCTGGCAATCATCCGTGGCATCTGTTTTTTGCGTGTTGTCATGGGCTTGTTTGATGAGGTGTAAATGAAAAGATTGAGGTGTTTGACCGCGCATAAGAGTCTCTCTTGGAGGAACGGCATGCATGGTACGTCTGTCTGGTGTGACAATAATAGTATCGGCTGAAGGTATACAGGTATTAATCGCTGGGTGATTTTTTAGCATGTTAATATGCTCAGCTATAATCTCTTTAGAAATAAAAGGTCTAGCGGCATCGTGAATAATAACTGCTCCACTTGCGCCGTTTAAAGCGTTTAAGCCCGCTTTTGAAGAGAGCTGTCTGGTATTTCCAGCTGTCGCAAAACGGATTCTAGGATCGCTATTTTCATTTTCGATCATGGGAATAAATTGCGCGTGCGTGACAATAACTAAGGTTTGAATGTTTGAAAAGGTAATAAAGGTATCGAGGCAGTGCTGGTAGACGCGTTTACCTACTAGCTGTTGAAATTGCTTAGGCAGAGAGCTTTTGAATCGGGAGGATTTTCCTCCCATTAGCAAAATTACGTGAATGTTCATAGCTTTTCTAAAACAACGGACTGAATTTTTTCTTTAATGAGCCGCGCTCGTTCAAGGCCAAGCTCATCCTGATCCAAAACTCTATTATGCTCGTTTTGGATATGGCCGCGCCTTAATTTAAGTAGAAGTTCATTAACTTCACTATCCTCAATACGCTGTACCCAGCTTAAATCAATGCCTACTTTTAGCAAACTTAAAAGGTTAAATGCTTCAACTACAGAAAAAAGAGTGCCATGTTTTAAAGCGCCAAAAGCTTTTGCTACTTCATGGTACCAGTGGTGATGCAAAGCTTCATTTCTTCGCATTTTCTGTTCTTGCTCAACAAGCTTTAATGCCTTGTCTTGCACCTTTTTAAGTAACGTTTCCTCATCAACACCTAAACAAATTTTATTTTTGATGATGGCAAAATCACCCACAAAGCCATTGGCCCCATTGAGTCCTACCATGTCAATAATACGTCCCATCGATTCTCTAATTTGCTCGTAAGAAGAGCTTTTTAAAAGAAAAGGCAGATGTAAATAAACTTCAATAACCAGTCCTGTACCACAATAATTAGTACTCGGGGTTAAATAACCATATTTTTCACTCAACGCTAGCGGGATTTTTTCTGCAATTTTCATCGAAAGATCACATAAGCTTTTTATTTCATATGGCTTAAACGGATTTTTTTGCAATTGCTGCACCGTGATATGGTCTTCATTATTAATATGTGTGATGGTTTGTCTGTTTTGACTCTCAAAATAGAACGACTCTTTTCCTGGCTTTTTGAGAGAGGAAAGAGAGAAATAATATTCGAGTAAAGCTTGTGCGTGAATAGAACTAATCTCACTGGTTTTTAAAAAGTTATGAAATATATGTGGGGATATTGAAGGGAGAGTTTTTTTCAAGATTAGTTCAAGTTCTTGAAAATCGCTCTCTTCCATTTTTCCCGTAAAAGGGAAAAGACTTAGGTTTCTCCTAAGATATAAATTAGACATGATCCAAATATTTGACAGCGATTTTGTTCTAATAGGGTGATTAGAAG
Organism: Candidatus Aerophobota bacterium; assembly: GCA_002401865.1. Classification (GTDB taxonomy): domain Bacteria; phylum Chlamydiota; class Chlamydiia; order Chlamydiales; family Simkaniaceae. The sequence goes on from NVUK01000012.1 coordinate 18,002, forward strand.
CGCTGAGATCAAAAATAGAGTTACTCATGGGATGATTTATAATACTCCTTTATTTCATCTCGAATAGTAGCAGCACTTTCATAATCCTCATTGCTTAGCGCTTTATCAAGGTTGTCTCGATAGGTTTTTAGCTTTTTATTTTTTTGTATACACTCTAACGCTTTATTGTTGATAGAGTGAGAAATGTTAGATGGTGTTAGAGTCTCTCCCTTAGGGACGTAGACCTGGTCACACTCAATAAGTTGTTCAGCGATTTCCTCAGAGAAGGTGGTATAGCACTCTTCACAGCCAAGGAGCTCTCCCATTAATAAATCTTTGAGAGTCATAGCGCAGCTTCGGCACGTTTTATCAAGGCCCTCAATCATTATGGGGGAGTCCTCATCTTGGAAAGAAGGAACTTTTTCTGCAAGCCATGGGCACTGTTTACACACCCCCATTTCTTCCAACTTTCCATGGCTAAATGATTTAAAGGTGATTTCCACCTTTTTTGTGCAGTTAATGCAACAAAGTGGTTTTTCAGACATGGGTTAAAACTCTTTAAAATGGTTTTTCATACGTAGAATTGCAATTTTTAATTAGCATACTAGCTTTTATTGAAAAAAAAGTAAAAAAAAATCTTTTCATTGTGGGTTTTATTATGCTAAATGGAAAGTAGGGCAAGAAAAAAGGAAGGGAGAAGAGAGATGAATAAATGGGTAGTTGCACTACTGGTAGTGACGGCTGGAGCGTGTGGATATGCTGAGGACAGCTCTAATGTTTCACGCTGTGATAATAATTATTCTAGCAACAATTCTCAAGGCTATGGCTATGGATATGAGAGAAGATCAGAGCAAGATCAAGGCTCTAATCAAAGATCTCCTTCTCCATATTCTAGTAAAAAGAGAACTCCTAGCTATAACAGTCCGCACCAAAATAGTGGGCATTTAACAGCGCAAGAAGCAAAATTTGCTAATTGGCTTTCTCCTTTACATAGGCGTGTTTTTACAGAGATGTTCACTCCTATGATGCGCTCTTCTGCGATGCAACTCGCTTCTTTTCGTTTTTATGACATGGAAGGTCCCGCTGGATCTATTTCTCCTGATCAATCAGTTGAGCTTGTTATGAGTAAATCAAGAAGACCGATAGAGCGCAATAGACCCTCGCCTAAAAGTCCTTATCAAGGGCAAGAGGCGTATAGATCTTATGCACCTACGCAAAGAGAAGGGGGGCGCCGCTCCTATTCCAATCCTAATGCTAGATCTAATAAAGAAGAAAATAGCGATCGCTCACATGGACAGACACGCGTTTCTCCTTATAGCAATAATTAAAGAAAGATCAGTCTCCGCCTCGTTTTAAGTGAAAAGGAAAAAATGGATAACATTTAAAACGAAATGGGAGAAAATGACACTTTCTATAGAGGATGTAATATAGTATAAAACTCCGATCATTAGTGAAGTGGAAAATCCTAAAGCTAGTAAATGCCAATCACTTATGAAGGAAAGCTGTATGAAAGAAAAAATCACTGATGAAAATATAATAGCGCTAAATTTAAGCGCGGGTTTGTGAAAAAACAGGGCAAATTGTCTTTGAAGAAAGCCTCTAAAAAAAGCTTCTTGTGGAATTACCACGAGAAAAAAATTCGCAAAAAGAAAGGAGAAAGCGAACGAGGAGGTGTGAGGTTTCCAAGACAAGAGGTGAGCAAACGTTCCTGCTGAGAAAAAAACAAGGATAATTAAAACTGTAATAAGAGCTGTTTTTTTCCAAACAAGGTTCCATGTAAAACGGTTTCTACTTAAAGGTATGCACAGAGCCAGCGGCAAAAGGCCCACCACGGCTTCATTGATGGAAAGAGTGAGGCTCAAGGGAGGAGTGTTTTTGCTTAGCTGCACGCTTGTGATGGTATGTAGCAATTTATCCGGTGGAAAAATACCGAATATAATGCCTAGGGATAAAAGAGTGGCGAGAGTAAAGAGTCCTGCTGTTAAAAGCTTTGGGCGCTGTTTATTGAGAAGGTAAAAAAGCAAAATTAGCACGCAGAAGCAGATCAATCTACCCACCGTAAGAGTTTCGGTCATAAACGCTAAGGAAAAGGCGCCAGCCAGGCATAGGAAAAAGATGTAGCGCGTTTTAAACAGCCACAAACTCAGCGTAGCTATAGCGATAAAAATGAAAATACAAACAACATAAGGGTCTGTCATTAATAGGTGGTAGAGTATAGAGTTCATGCTATAAAAGATTTGGGTTAGTAGTTTTTATTTGGACCTTAGCGGTTGATTATAAAAAACACAAGAGCCTACGAGGATTGTCTGCTTTATGCTTTACAAGGAAAAAAAACAGGTCAGCTTTTTCCAATCGGAGCTTTTACTCAGTGCCGGTATTTCTAACCACGGTTTTTTTACGAAGGGTTTGTTAAATATGAGCTTTGATGAGCAGACCATTGAGCAGTCCTTAAGCTATGTTTTAGAAAGTTTTCCTTTAAAATCAATGACTTATATGCACCAAGTACACGCTACAGATATGGTTTTAGTTAACCATTTTCCTGTAAAAAAGAGATGGCAATGCGTGCGAGCTGTGGATGGTTTAATGACGCAAGAGAGAGGGCAAGGACTACTTGTCAAACATGCCGATTGCCAGGCAGCGCTAATTTTTGATCCTAAACACCGGGTGGTAGCAGCTTTGCATGTAGGTTGGAGAGGAGCCGTAGCGGATTTTTTTATGCACGCGTTCCGAGTTCTATATCATCAATTCTCTACTGAGGCAAAGGATTGCCTTGTGGCGATTTCTCCATCTCTAGGTCCCGAAGCGGCTGAATTTAAAGGATATCAAGACTATTTCCCTCCATTTTTTACTAAGGCTTTAGTGAAAGAAAATCATTTTGATCTGTGGCATCTTTCTTTTTTACAACTACAGAGTATAGGGGTAAAGTCTGCCCATATTGATATTGCTAAAATCTGTACTTATGCCAATGCTCAATTATGTCACTCTTACCGTAACTCAAATGAAAAAAATCATTATAAACGGGGCGGTTCTTTCATCTCTTTGTAGCCGACTAATAATTGAAAATTAGTAGAGTGTTGATATATGGTGAAAGAGCGAATTTAACTGGGTTAAAGAGAGGTAGAATGAAGCAGGAAACACAGGTAGCCATAACTAGAGTACCTATACTTTTAAAGCTTAAAAAGTATGCAGATAATAGAGGGTTTTTTGTAGAAACTTTTTCTAAAGAGCTGCAAAAGCAATTAGATCTTTCCTCAAGTCATTTTGTTCAAGACAATCACTCCTATTCTAAAAAAGGAGTGCTTCGCGGCATGCATTATCAAACAAGTCCTGGTCAAGATAAGCTGGTGTATACACTAGAGGGGGAGATTTATGATGTAGTGGTGGATATTCGTGCAGATAGTCCAAATTTTGGAAAGTGGCAAGGATTTCACTTAGATTCAAAGCGTGGAGATATTCTCTTTGTTCCTCATGGGTTTGCTCACGGCTTTTTAGTTTTATCTGGGCATGCACATGTTACGTATAAGGTGAGTAGTTTTTACTCTGCAAGTGGAGAGAAGAGTTTTGATCCACTTGACAAAACAGTAAATATTGATTGGCCTTTAAAAGAAGTACTTTTATCTGAGAGAGATCAGCAGGCGCCATCATGGCACCAAGCAGAAAAATTGTAGAGGAAGAATGCATGGATAGCAGTAAAATAGTATGGGTTGTTGGCAAACATGGAATGCTTGCGCGCGCTTTTGCTCAGTTTTTTCAAGAGAAAGATATAAAATTTATCGCTACAGGTAAAGATGAGGTGGATATTACCTGCAGCGCACGTGTGGAAAAGTTTCTAAACGTTAATCCAGTAGGCTTGGTGATAAATTGTGCAGCTTACACGCATGTGGACGGTGCGGAAAAAGAGAGGGCGAAAGCTAAATGTTTAAATAGCGATGCTCCTACTAATTTATCTAAGATTTTGAAAAAAAGAGGAATAAATTTCATTCACTTTTCTACAGATTTTGTTTTTAACGGCTTTAAAGAGGGCGGTTTTACGGAAGAGGATGAAACGCGCGCCCAAGGAGAGTATGGGAAAACAAAATTGCAAGGAGACTTTGGCGTTTTACGCGAGAATCCGGAAGCGTTAATTGTAAGAGTTTCTTGGCTCTATGGGCCAGGAGAAAACCATTTTGTGGGTAAAATTTTAAAAAAACTTCAAAATGGAGAAAACCTTACGGTTGTGGATGATCACCAAGGCTCTTTAACTCTTGCCTCAGATGTTGTTCAGGCGGTATGGAAAATACAAGAGCAAAAGGGAATTATACATTTTTCCGGTAGAGGTGTTTCATCGTGGTATGATGTAGCGCGCTTTATTGCGAGTAAAACGTATCCTGAATTAATAGAGAGGGTTAAGCCTATTAAGTATGCTTCATTGGGAATCTTGACTCCAAGGCCTTTTTTTTCTTATTTAAACTGTAGTAAATATGAAAAAATATCGGGTGAAAAAATTGCTTCATGGCAAGACACTTTATCCAAATTTTTAGAGGAGAGACCAAGGTGCGTACAACGTTAAATAAAGCAAGTATACTTGTAACAGGTGGAGCAGGCTTTATGGGGTCGGCTTTTGTAGAGCATAAGCTGGCTCAAAAAGATTTTGAGGGCAAACTCCTTGTTTTGGATCTTTTGGTGCATACATTGTGCGAGGAGAGACTAAAAGCTTTTAATGGCGATGCAAGAGTGCACTTTTATAAAGGGGATATTGCTGATCATTCTGTATTAAAAGAGATAGAAAAGAAGCATGGATTGGATTATGTCGTCCATTTTGCTGCTGAGACGCATGTAGATAAAAGTATTCATGACCCTTTTATATTCGTGAAAACAAATGTTGAAAAAACCACCAGGTTGTTAGACTTTGTAAGACACCTTTCACAGTGTCATTTTCACCATATTTCTACAGACGAAGTGTTTGGCTCTATTGATGAGGGATCTTTTTATGAAACGGATGCGTATGCTCCCAATTCTCCTTATTCAGCATCTAAAGCGGCATCGGATCATATGGTGCGCGCTTTTGGCAAAACTTATGGCCTTTCCTATACAACTAGTCATGCGTGCAATAACTTTGGCCCTCTCCAATATCCAGAAAAATTGTTGCCTCTCATGACGATGCACATATTACAAGGCAAACCTCTGCCTATTTATGGCAATGGAAAGCAAACAAGGGAATGGCTTTATGTGGAAGATCATAGCAGCGGTATCGATGCTATTTTACAAAAAGGTGTGTGTGGAGAGAGTTATAATGTAGGTTCAGGTGTTGAGATGACTAATTTGACGCTGATTAAAAAACTGTTTAAAATTATGAAAAAAGAGGGTCTTACGTGTGAGGATCAAGTGGATCCGTTGATTACGTTTGTGCGTGATAGACCAGGGCATGACTTTCGTTATAGTTTGAACTGTGATAAACTGCGAAGTCTTGGATGGGCCCCACAATATAGTTTAGAAAAGGGGCTGGATGCTATGTTAAAAAGTTGGCTTACCAGTCAAGGATCTTTAGAGAGTTTATCTCGAGATAAGGCGTATATAGCTTGGGTAGAGAAGCAGTACGGCGTTAATTCATAAAGAAGGTTTGAAAAAAGATTTGAGAAAAGTTTGTGTGATACCAGCAAGGCTAAATTCTAGCCGTCTTAAACATAAAGTTTTGCAAATTATTGAGGGCAAAGCGCTCGTTGAGCGTGTTTTTGTTAAAGCTGTGGAGAGTGGCTTTTTTGACCAAGTAGTTGTAGCCATTGATGATGAGCAGATTGGTGCTTATTTAGAAAAAGTAGGTATTGAGTATTTCATGACCTCGCCTGATTGTCCTTCAGGAACACAGAGGCTTATAGAATTGGTAGAAGATAAAAAAATTGAAGGAGATTTTTTTGTTAACTGGCAAGCGGATGAGCCGATGCTTCCTCAGGGGTTATTGATTGATTTTTTTGCTAAGGTAGAGATTTCTGATGCAGATGTTGTCACAGTACAAAGGCAAATTCAAAGCAAAGAGCATGTAGATTCACCCCATGTTGTAAAAGTAGTGACAGATCATGGTGGTAAAGCGCTCTATTTTTCAAGAAGCCCTATTCCTTTTTATAGAGAAGAAGTGGATTTTGCGGACAAGAAAATTTTTGAACATGTGGGTTTATACGGTTTTTTTGCGCATGGGATCAAAAAGATAGCAAAAATGCAAGACAACTCTTTTTTAGAATCTTGTGAGAAGCTAGAGCAATTACGCTTTTTGGAGTATGGTCTGAGTATTGATGTAGCAACAACACAGTTTGCCTCTATTGGTATAGATACGCCGCAAGATTTAGAACGCGTTAGAAAATATTTTAAAAAAGAGAGTCAATTGTTTTTGTAGCCGGGAGTTTACGTCATTGACAATGAGGGTTTAGCTGCAGTATAATGCTCTTTTTAAGGTGTTACTTGGGGCCTTTGTAGTTATGAGCATTGAAACACGCGAAGATGCTAGCGCTCTTTTTGAAAAAAGAGAGTATAAGTATGGATTCTCTACAGATATTGAGAGTGTAGTTTTTGAAAAGGGGTTAACAGAAGAGACTGTACGCGCTATTTCAAAACTTAGAGATGAGCCTTTATTCATGCTTAACTTTCGGTTAAAAGCGTTTAAAGCATGGCAGAAAATGCGTCACCCTTCTTGGGCAAAGCTTAATCTTGAACCTATTGATTTTCAAAATATACGTTATTTTTCTGAGCCGAAAAAAAAGCAGCAGCTTGCTAATTTAGATGAGGTAGATCCTGAGATACTGCGCACGTTTGAAAAATTGGGAATACCTTTAGATGAGCAAAAAAGGCTTTCTAATGTTGCAATGGATGTGGTGTTTGATTCGGTTTCTATTGGTACGACGTTTCATGAAAAATTAAAAGATTCGGGAGTTGTTCTTTGTTCTTTTAGTGAGGCGTTACATAAATATGGATCTATTATAGAGAAATATTTGGGTTCGGTTGTTCCTATAGAGGATAATTTTTATTCGGCGCTGAATTCGGCTGTTTTTTCGGACGGATCGTTTGTGTATATTCCTAAAGGGGTAAAGTGTCCTGTGGAGCTCTCTACCTATTTTAGAATTAATGAAAGAGAGACGGGGCAGTTTGAAAGGACTCTTATTATTGCAGAAGAAGGCTCGAGTGTGAGTTATTTAGAAGGGTGTACGGCTCCGGCATATAGCGAGAACCAGTTGCATGCCGCAGTGGTTGAGCTTATAGCGAAAGAAAAAGCGCATATCAAATATTCAACGGTACAAAACTGGTACGCAGGAGACAAAGTTTCTGGCAAAGGGGGCGTTTATAACTTTGTGACTAAACGGGGAAGATGTCAGGGAGACTATTCGAAAATTTCTTGGACACAGGTAGAAGTGGGAGCTGCGATTACGTGGAAATATCCTAGTTGTATTTTACAAGGAGATTATTCTACGGGAGAGTTTTTCTCTGTAGCGCTGACAAATGGATATATGCAAGCGGATACAGGCACAAAAATGATTCATGTGGGTAAAGGGACGAAGTCGACGATTATATCCAAAGGTATTTCAGCAGACAACTCGCACAATACATATAGAGGACTGGTGAGCATGGGGCCTAAAGCTGAAAAGGCGCGTAATTTTACGCAGTGTGATTCGATGCTGGTGGGCAATAGTTGTTCTGCTAATACATTTCCAGTGATTAAAAGTTATAGGTCAGATAGTGAAGTAGAGCATGAAGCATCTACTTCGAAAATGAACGAAGAGCAATTATTTTATTTGCAGACAAGAGGCTTTAGTATGGAACAGGCGATCTCAATGATAGTGAGTGGTTTTTGTGCTAATGTTATCAAAGAGCTTCCTTTAGAGTTTGCTATGGAAGCGAGGCAATTATTAACGTTAAAGTTAGAAGGATCAGTAGGGTAATAGATAATGGCGATATTAGAAATAAAAAATTTAAAAGCAAAAACAGAGAATCAAGAGATTCTTCAAGGGCTTGACTTGGTGGTCCGTCCTGGAGAGATTCATGCGATTATGGGACCTAATGGAGCGGGAAAATCTACGCTGTCCAAAGTACTTGCAGGTCATCCAGACTATTTAGTAACGGGAGGTAGTGTTACTTTTTTAGGTGAAGATTTACTGGAAATGAGTATAGAGCAGCGCGCGTTAAAAGGGCTTTTTATAGGATTTCAATATCCTGTGGAGATACCAGGAGTTTCTAACTTTGATTTTTATTTTGCAGCGTATACGCATAGGCAAAAAGAGAGAGGAGAAGAGAGTTCTTCTAAAGCAGAGTTTCGAGTGTTTTTACTTGAAGTAGCGAGACGTATTGATATGAATCCACTCTTTGTAGATAGAGATCTCAATGACGGTTTTTCGGGCGGCGAAAAAAAGAAAAATGAAATTTTACAGATGTTGTTATTTAGTCCAAAGCTAGCAGTTTTAGACGAGACAGATTCAGGGCTAGATATCGATGCTATGAAGACGATTGCTAAAGGAATTAAAGAGAGTTTTTCTAAAGAGAAAGGCCTTGTTTTAATCACGCATTATCAGCGCCTTCTTGACTATATTCAACCCGATTTTGTGCATGTGATGATGGAGGGGTCAATAGTGAAAACAGGAAACTTCCAGTTAGCAAAGACATTAGAAGAGAGTGGATATGACGCTTTTGAAAAAGGTAAAGAGAAAGTAGGACTGTAGTCATGAGTTGTATAGCTGAAAAAGGTAAAGAGAGCATCGATAAAGAGCTGGAAAATCTTTATGCGCAAGGTCTTGGTCAAAGTTTGGAAAGGTTTCCTCTTAAAAAAGTGATGCAAACAGCTTGGCAGGAGATTTTTTTTGGAGATACAGCGTCTTTTAGCTCTAATAAGCGTTTAGATCTAATGCGAGAAAAAGAGTGTTATAGGGCTGTTTTTTGTAACGGTTATTTTCTAGCTGAAGAGAGTTTTTTGCCAGATAGCGTTAATGTGTATGCGTGGAAAGAAGCAAAAGAGCTGTTTGCAGGGTGGCGCGCTATGCTTAGTAGTCGATGTGAAAAATTGGCGTCTTTTGCGTTTGGTAGTATTGGTAAAGGTTTTGAGGAAAAAGGAGCCATTATTCATGTGCAAGAGGGAGCAAAAATAGAGAAGCCTTTATACTTGCTTTATCTTACAGATCCGAAAAGAGAAAATAATTTAGAAGCATTTTCTATAGAAGTGATGGTAGGCAGTAATGCGGCAGTATCTTTTATTAGTGAGTATCCAGAAATTAGTAATACGGCTTGGATCAACGGACAAGTTAAAATTTCTATTGAAAAAGAAGGCAGATGTACGTGGCTGGAGCAAGTGGTGGATAGTAGCATTCTTAAGACGCAGAGTTTATCTGTTTTAGTAAAAGAAGATGCGCGTTTTGACGGGGTGAGTCTGTCTAGTGGTAGCAGTAGAGGTGAGTATACCCAGGTGCAGGGAGTTTTGGAGGGGAAAAGATCTTTTGGATCTTTTCGATCGCTTAGTTTGCTAAAAGAGGGACAAAGCCATTGGCAAGAGGTAGCTTTTTATCATCAAGGGGAAGCGACAGAGTCGCATCAATTGATTAAAACAGTGGTAAGTGACAAAGCATTTTCAAGTTTTGCGGGCTGTATTGATGTATCTAAAGAGGCGCAGCAAACAGATGCTTACCAGCTTAATGAAAACATTTTACTCGGAGAAAGAGGGGTAGTCTTTTCTTGTCCAGGTTTAGAAATTAGAGCCGATGATGTGAAAGCTTCACATGGATGTACGATTAGTAAGTTGGATAAAGGAGCTTTGTTTTACTTAATGTCTAGAGGGGTAGATGCGAGGGCGGCAGAGAGATTATTATTAGAAGGTTTTTGTATGGCTTTTTTGAAGCAAGCAGAAATCTCAACAGAGCAAGAGGCCTTTGCAGCCTTTGTAAGAGGGTTTTTATTATGAAAAAAACTTTTGTAGAGCATGATATTAGAAAAGATTTTCCTATTTTTGAAACGTATAGAGATAAAGAGACCTTTATCTATTTAGACTCTGCGGCGACATCCTTTACTCCCAAAGTTGTCACAGATGCTATGACTAATTATTACCATAATATAGGCGCTACGGTACATAGAAGTAGCTATGCTTTATGTATTAGAGCTTCTTCTCTTTATCATGAGACGCGCGTAAGAGTAGCGGAGTTTATACATGCGCCGATGTGTGAAGAGGTAATTTTCACCAGTGGCACAACGGATAGTTTGAATAAGCTTGCTAGAATGGTTGCGGGGACGCGTGTTAAAGAGGGAGATGATATTCTCATTGTTGAGACAGAGCACCATGCCAATATTGTTCCTTGGCAGATGATAGCTAAAGAGGTGGGAGCTTGTATCAAAGTAATAGCAGTAGATGATGCAGGTAGAGTAGATTTAGAGGCGTATAAAAAAAGTCTTTCGAGTAAAACATCAATTGTAGCGGTTGCACATGTTTCTAATGTCACAGGGGAAGTGCATCCTATTAAAGAGATGGCAAAGCTTGCTCATGAGCGCGGTGCATGGCTTGTATGCGATGGCGCGCAAGCAGTGGCACATATGGAAGTTAATGTGGTAGATTTAGGTGTAGATTTTTATGCTTTCTCATCGCATAAAATGTATGGCCCTACAGGTGTGGGCATTTTATGGGGAAAACTTAATTTACTAGAGGATATGGAGCCAGCCGTGGGTGGTGGCGACATGATTGAGAGTGTAAATTTTGAAAAGACAACTTATGGCAAGTCTCCTTTAAAGTTTGAAGCAGGAACACCTAATATTGCAGCAGTGATAGGGTTTAAAGAGGCGATAGATTACTTAACCAGTTTTGATAGAGAAGAAGTGAAACAGTGGGAAGAGAGTTTGATTCAAGAGCTTAAAAAAGGTTTAAACCAAATAGATGGGATCCGTTTTCATGGAGATAGCCGCTCAGGATTGTTATCTTTTTCTATTGATGGGCTGCACGCTTTTGATATAGGAATGATGCTTAATTTAAGAGGTATTTCCGTACGTACAGGCCATTTGTGTGCTATGCCTGCACTACAGCGTTTGGGTGTAGAGCATGTGGTGAGAGTTTCTGTTGCTATGTATAACACAGTCGAAGAGATTATCTTTTTTAATAGCCAACTTCTTGAAATAGCCAGGTCTTTACAAGTGCAATCAGCACTTTAAAACTTTTACCTTAGCCATTAATTTTCAACTTAGAAATCCATTCTTAGCTTTGCTGTGAGTCCTTGAACAGAAAAATCTACTGTAGGTGTAGCAAAAGCAGAGGTGGAAGCAGACGATTTCAGCATTAGGATTTGATTGGGCCAATATTGAGCTTCCCAGCCCGCTTGGAAGAGGATATGGTAATTGAAATTACCAAAATAACTCTCTACGCGAAAACCAAGAGCGCAGTCAAACATAGGGTTTAACGTGACGTTTTTATATCGTGTGTCAACAAGAGTAGCTTCAAGTAAAGGAGCTATATAGTTGTAGTTTTGGGGGTCTGCAAGGCCCGTTGTATCTGATCCTATATAGGTAATGTCTTGTTGAAGAAGTGATCTTTGATGGAAGTAGAGTTCTGCTGCAGAAAAATTGCCATATATGGAAAAATGATCATTAAAATGCCATGCTGAATGTAATCCTGCAAAAGGTCCAGCGCCCCACTGCTTGATGGTATTTTTGTTTGTTAACTTGTAGGGAGCGGTTGTATAATTGGGAGCAGGAGTGTCTCTTGAAATTAGTGCTTCTTCAAATTCGTAATCTAGTTCAAACTCTTTTTTCTGCAAAGTGCCACGTACGCCTACAACAGGGCGCAGTTTTAAATAACGGCTGGTAAAGAAATTGCGGCCAAGTGTGATATCAGCTACTTGGTAGCGTTGCTTCCATTTAAATTTAGTTTTTGTGGGTTGGTAGTCTCCATAATGGGCAGTTATAGCAGCAAATATAGGAGAGGATTGCATGACTTGGAAGGGCTGCTTATTATCTATTAATTTAGCAGAGCGAGTTGCAGAGGAATACAGCCATAAGTAGCTAAGTTGAGTATCCCAACCACCATGATCGAGCATGCTGCCTAAAGTGGCGCGAAATCCTGGCTTATAAATGATGGGCGGTGAGTAAGCGGTTCCTTTGGAGGGCTCTATATCTGTAGCGTCCATCGTGCCTGAAGGTGTGACAGTAGATGGATTTACATAACCTGTTTCTGTGTAGATATAACCATTGGTGGCTGCGCGCATGTAGAGAAATTCTGCAGAAACAACACAGTCGTGCTGTCCTTGCACTTTGGGTCCTGCATTGTAGGTGAGAGGGGCCTTGCGTTGAGGGCGCTGTTCTTTATTTTTTTCTGTAGGCGTTGTTGAGGGCTTTGTAGTCTTTGCTGTCTTTTGAGTCTTTGGTCTGTTTCGGTCAAAGGGGTTTATTTCTGCCAAGTCAGCAGATAAAGGGGATAAGAGGCAAAGAATAAAAGCTGTAAAAAAAGCAAATTTTGGCATGAATAATAACCTTAAGAATTAGTATCTATCTAAGTTCTTGAATTATAAGCCAATTTTGAAAAATATAGCAATGATTTTTAAAACCCGTAGCGCACACGTAGGTTTAGCCCTTGTAGGGATAGACTGGAATTAGCGTCATTGATGATAAAAATATAGGATGAGTTATTGATCCAAATTTGCATTTCATAAGCAAGAGAGAGGTCCAAGGATTGATTTCTTGGTAAATCCCAAAAGGTGTTAATTCCTAGATCGAATTCAGAAATAGCTCTAATGGTATTAGAAGAGTTACTGTTTCTGCGTACATCGACAGCAGTAACTGGGATGTTATCACTATCTAAAGTGAAAACATCTTTTCTGCTCACGTCATAATGTGTCCAAAGAGCAGAAAGAGCAAGGCTAGAAAAGAGGGATACGTGATCCACAATCATCCAATCTGCGCGGCCACCGATACGGATACCAGTACCTAGTGTTTTATGTTGCTGGTTAGAGGAAACCTTTCCTGGACCCATGCTGTCACTGTTTTGATCAAAATACATCTGGTTAACATGGAAAAAATTATTCCAGTTTTGTGTTTGGTAGGCAAATTTAAGTCCCGCACAAGCACGCATTTTTAATGCATAGGTATTGACGAGATGACGGCCCACCTCTAGATCTAAGGTGTTGAAATTCAAATCCCAATTAGAAGAAGCAAAGGTGCATTGGCTTTGAAAGTTATTAGAAGCGATGAGCGTTCCTAAAATAAAGCCCTCTTGAATATTGCCATCGGGATCGCTGCAAGAAGCTTGATTATTATTACTAGTATAGCGTGTATAGCGCAGTGTTGTATCCCAACGTGGGTTATATAGCGCGCTAGCTGCTACCTTGAAGCCCGAGTTCCAAGAAAAATCAGGAGAAAAATCGGTGCCTGTAGAGTCAATAGTTGTCCCTGGAACGTTTCTACATCCTTTAAGAGCGAAAGAGAGACCTTCTTGAGTCGCTTTCCAGTAAAGGTAGTCACCAGAAAGTTGGAAGTGCCACGGGTGATCAGAGAAGGAGTGGGTATTAGCATCAGATTTTTTCGTACCATATCCAGAGGTATTTCTTTTATCAGGCGAGGCGTCTTGAGACTTTAAAGAAGAAGCTCCGAGCAATTTCGATAAAGAAAAAGCGAAGCTGTTTTGAGGTGTTGTTGTCAATATCACAGCCGCTAATAGGGCCGGTAAATAATTAAGCCTTCTCATATGTAGCACTTAAGTTCGTATTAAATGCACATATGTTAACGCTTATTAAAAATATTATTCAAGAGAAATAAAAAAGCTACTGCCTTTTCGGTAGTAGCTTTTTATATATTTAGATAAAAGTAAGATGTTTTTTAATTAGAAATCTAATCTAAATTTCACATCCAATCCATGTAGAGATAGGTCAGCTTTATTGGTAGCAGACACTTGTAAAAAGCGTCCCCAGTTTACCCATGTTTGTGCATCCCATCCCAGTTGACAAGCAAAGAAATTTTTGTTGTCATTGAAGTAGATTTCGTAGCGCAAAGCAAGTCCCATTTCAACAATGTAGTTGATGCAATAGTAGTTAGGGTTATTTTGATTAACAAACGTAGTAACGCCTTCTGTTGCTGGATCAAGCATCGATGAAGTTAAGCTTAACGTGTTGTAATCGGTCCATACTGTATTAACAAATACATTGGATGCTAAGCTAAAGGATTTGTTGAAATACCATCCAAGATTTGTTCCTGCACGTAGTCCTAGTCCCCATGCTTCCATTTCTTGTCTATCTGAGAAAACAGGATCAATAACAGAGGTAGCTCCAATGGTGAAGTTGTTTTGGTGTGCAGATGTAGCTAGTGTTTGTTTTTGCCAAACAGCAGTTAATCCTGCAGAAGGCTTAATCGCTAAGTATTCGCTAACATAAAAATTACGCGCGAGATCTAGATTGATTTTATTGTGATTTAATTTCCAGTCCGCATTCATTGTAGTTATGCTGTAACTATCAATAGCTGTTGCACCTTGTGATCCATAATAATTTGTAAGAGAGGAGTTAACCAGGCCTAAGAAATTACTCACTTCAGTGCCTACTTGTGTCAATGTCTTCTCATTGCTAAATCTTAAAAATGTGTACTCAGCATAAACAGACCAAGTGTCATGACCAGTATTGAGTCCTGCTCCCACTTTAAACCCTGGAGCCCAATCTTGGCCCACGCTAGCAATTTCACCTTGAGGAACTGAGGCAAAGGGGGCGCTAGCAGAGGTATAAGTGGCTAAATTTCTTAAAACACCATCGTAAGCAAATTCAGTGCCTTCCTGTGCAGCTTTGTAGTAAATGAAATCAGCAGTTACAAAATAATCCCACTCATCGTTTAGTTTAGGACTCGCTGGAGGAGTAATGACTTTAGGCTCTTTTTTTTCTGTTTGATTTCTATAATAAGGAGCTCTGTCCTCTTTCTCTCTGTGTTGTTCCATAGCTTCACCACTCGTGATGAGTAGTGCTAATAAAGATCCTATAACAGATGCTTGTTTAATAATGTTTTTCACGTGTTTACCTCTAAAATAAAACTAACAGTAAATAAATTGTTTTAGTTTTTAACTAATTAATTCACAAATAGTTTAATGAAGTTAATTAGTCAATAAAAAAGGCCGGACAAATGAATGTCCGGCCTTTTTCTATAAGGTAGAAGTGAATGTATCTACTTAGAAATCAAATCTTAGTTGTACATTCAAACCATGTAACGCTAGATCATGGTTACTAAACCCTTGAACACGTGTAACTTTCATGTAGTTGATCCAATTTTGCAGTTCCCAGCCAAGTTTAGCTGCGAAGTGGTAATTATCATCATAGAAAAAACTTTCCCAGCAAATGCCAAGTTCTGTTTCTACTATGTAGTTAACAGCTGATCCGTTAAAAGTATTCATGTTAGTAACCGTTTTATTTACAGGATCACCAACAACAACATCTGTAGTAGCTCCAGTTAGAGCAGATACATGACCTTGTATAGCACCCGTAAATGAGTTGGTTGTATACTTATTCCAAATCGCATTACCTGCAAAGCTAGAGTAAATAGACCATTCTTTATTGAAATGCCATCCTAGATCTAGACCAATACGTGCACCAACACCCCAATTTTTAGTAACGCCATTGAAAACATCTGCGCCATCAACGGTTGCTGTAGCTTCTGGGTCGCCCCAAGAGATGTTTGTGAGAGTGTCTGTTCCAGCATTACCTGTTGCTGATACTCTAAACGTGTCGTTTAGCCATGCACCAGTTACGCCTGTGTGCGGTCTTGCAGTTAAGTATTGTGAGAAGTAGAAATTTCTTCCTAGTTCAAGGTTTACTTTATTGTATTGAAGAGAAAACTTCGCTTCTGATCTGTCTCTATAAACAGCATTAGTTTCTAAAGGTATTCCTACTTGAGAAACTGAAACGTCTCCAGTATTAAGAAATGGAGTTTTTGAAACTGTTGCTGTGTTTCTGAAGTGTACCCATGTGTACTCAGCATAAACATCCCAACCATCCATAGAAGTGTCAAGACCGATACCTGCTTTGAAACCAGGTGCCCAATCATTAGCTACTGAGGAGATTTGTCCTTGAGGAGCATCTGCGTAGGAAGGGTCAGTGTCTCCCGCTGAAAACACGTTTGTAAAGCTTTGAGATCCTGTATAGGCAAAATCTGTTCCACCTTGTGACATTCTCCAGTAGATAAAGTCGGCTGAAACAAATAAGTCTGCTCCATTAGTCACTCTAGGACCAGCTGCAGGAGTGATAACTCTCTTATCACACTGCTTAGAGTTCATAGATTGATTATGACCCTTTCTCTGATCGTGGTTGTTTTTGTAATTTGAACCATAGTCCGCATGTAATGCTGATACAGTTAGAGCACTAAGTGCCAATAATGACAACCCATACCCTTTGTTTGTGCACTTCACTTTCATCGTGAGCCATCTCCCTTTATAAATTTATATATTCATAATCTAATTTTTTATAATAGTCCCCTTGTACACCATTGAGAGAAATCTATGCAATTAAAAAATTAAAAATAACAAAAAAGCCACCCAAAAGGGTGGCTTTTATCCGTCGCTAATTAAACTGATTTCCTAGATTAGAAATCAAATCTGAATTTAACGTTAGCACCTTGGAAAGAAAGGCTGCCATCATGCATGGTAGCTCCATTTCCAAATCTTGCCCAGTTTACCCAGTTTTGCATTTCCCAGCCTAAGCGGGCTGCAAAGTGGTAATCATTTTCACAGAAATATGTTTCCCACATAATACCAAGCTCTACTTCTCCAGCAAACTTAACCGCATAATGGTCATCGTTGCTTTGATCGATGTAGGTTTTTGCCAGTGAGTTATCAGGACTGTGTAGCGTCTCTTTATTAGACTGTGTAGTGTAGTCAGTCCAATATAGGTTAGCAAAAAGGTTTGAGTATAGAGAGAACTGCTTTGTCATATACCATGCAAAGTCAGAACCTAGTCTAAGACCAATACCATACTGCTTTAATACAAGCTCATTTTTTACATAAGCATTAAGCGTTGGTGCCGGTGTTAATCCAGCTGGCGCAAAACTCGTATCTCTTCTTGTATACTTTGCAGTCATATTTTGATGCTGCCAAGTTCCTGTGAAACCTACTGCAGGTTTCATTGTTAGATATTGACTAAGGAAAAAGTTTCTTCCAAGCATCAAATCAATCTTATTGAAACGCAGTTTCCAATTCGCTGTTGCATCGTCAGAACGAAACAAACTTGAATCGTTAGGGTTAAGCAATTTACTTGCAGTGGCCCCTGTTGCTACCGTTGAAGGAGCGTAACCGATTTTAGATGTCTCTGCAAACGAGTTCCATGTGTATTCAGCATACACATCCCAACCATCATGTGACGTATCAAGACCTAAGGCTATTTTAAAGCCAGGACCCCAATCTGTACCGATAGCTGCTTGTGCTGATGATTCTACATCAGTGAAACCCCATGCCGCATTAAACGGAGCCGGAGTAGCGTAATTTAGACCATCTTGATAAGCTCTCCAATAAATGAAGCTAGCTGTTATGAATATATCAGCACCGTTGTGTACAGTAGGACCAGCGTTCGGTGTGATTTGTCTAAATTGACTGTTATTGTTGTTTTGATGTTGTGTGCTTGTAGACTCTTTACGATCGTATTGTGATCGTTTTTGCATATTGTCGTCTGCCCAAGTGCTCACTGACAACAGTCCTAGTGTCGTCACGCCCAATAGTGGCATGAGTAATTTGCTCTTCTCCAGTTTCATGCTCTCATTTTCTCCCATTTATAGTAATGATAAATTGTTAATTTGAATTTTCTCCTTTTTAACGTAAAGAGACTAATCATTGCAACTAAAAAGTAAATAAATTATTGAATCTTCCCAGTGGAGAGGACTTTTTTTTGCAAAAAAAAAAGAGCGCTTTGGCAGCGCTCTTTTGATTTTACTTAGAAAAACTGTTCTTTCTATTAGAATTCGAAACATGCTTTAATGTTAAGACCTTGGAAAGAAAGATCATTCTGCTTGGCCCAACCAATCCATGTTTGAGCTTCCCAACCAGCTTGTACTAAGAAGCTGTATTGATCTTCAGAAAACAGTGTTTG
>NVUK01000013.1 GCA_002401865.1 Candidatus Aerophobota bacterium
ATGCAGGGAAAGAGGGTTTTGTTTCTGCGCATTTTGCTATGAATGCACGAGAGGAAAAAGCGCTTAAAAAAGATTTGGGTGTGACGGTGCGCTGTATCCGTATAGAAAAAGAAGAGGGTGTATGCCCCTTTTCTGGGAAGCCTAGTCTTGCTCGAGCTATTTACGCTAAAGCCTATTAATTCATCCTCTCTTATTGAGGTAAGTGTTTAGAAGCTTGAAGGAAAGAGCTCTATTTGGTACAGTTTTTTCAAAAAATTGGATGTATCTATGCTTAAGTTCTTTCAGAAACATGAAAAAATCACTTTAGCCTTTGTTGTGCTTATTGTACTGGTGTTTGTTGGATCGTCATTTTTTGCTGGAGGAGGAAGCGAGTTGGGGGCTAAAGAGAGTGGCCATAGTGTGTATGCTAAAGCGCTTAATGACTCTGTTGTCACTAGCGATGAGATGCATGTTATGAAGGCTTTTTTGTCGACTGATAGAGTGGATTCTTTAGAAGGGACGAGCCATTTTGCTAATTTTTTCAACTCAGGTGTGATTCGTAATGACTTTATTTTGTCAGGACTTTCACAAATTATTTTTGAAAAAGCGCCTCAATTGGTACGCGCAGATTTTGCTGAAGTGGTGAAGAGTCATAACCATTTTCGTCCTTATGTGCACCCTTATTCTTCGAAAATTAATGTGCACAGTATATGGATGCTTGAAGCACCTGAAATGGTGGCTGAGTTAAAAAAACTCACTCAGGATGGGGAAAGTGAGCGGGATCAATTTTTAAGTATCGTTAACCTTTACAAGATGCAGGCAAGATTGCCCTCTAAAGTGCTCCGAGAGTATTTGATGTTTTTAGAGCAGCAGTATGGAGTGAAAAGAGATGGACGTCTTGCTACTAGAGATTTGAATTTATTCGGAGCAAGTGACATTTCGCACTGGTTTGGAGAGAGATTTTTAGAGCAGATATGTCTTTTTATTCACAATACGGCGTTGATGCAAGAGAGCTCAGGAGTTCTGCTCTCTTTAGAAGAGGTAAAGAAAAACTTAATGGATGAAGGGGAAAAGTTTGTAAGATTGCATTTTGGAAAAGAGGGTGAGAATCAAGAGATTGAGCAGAATTGGCAAATGGCTTTAAAACATTTGGGTCTTAAAGAGAAACAGGCGCTTAATTGTTGGAAGAAAGTGATGCTTTTTCGTAAAACTATGGCAGAAAAAGGTAGTACTCTTTTACTTGATAACTATTTATTTTATGCTTTTAATAAAGAGGCTAGTAAGAGAGCCTTTGTTGATGAGATAACCCTTACAGAAGATAGGCGTTTTAGCTCATTAAGAGATCTTTTATCGTATAAGCTTTATACAGATAGACTTTATGCAGATAATAGTTTGCTTGGTAGACCTTTACAGATAAAAACTGTGTCAGAGCTTCAAAAGAGTTGTCCTGAGCTTTTAGAAACAGTGTTTGAAGTGGAGATGAGAGAGGTTGATTTTGATTGTGTAATGGCTCAAATGCCTCTTAAAGAGATTAAGGGGTCTATGTTAGAAGATAGTTACTATCCATCGCTCGCTTCCCATTTTGATTTTTTACAAGAAGATGTAAGTGGCAAAGAAGAGCGTTATCGCATCATTAGAGCTCTATCTCGTCGGCAACAAGAAGAGGTAGAGAGTTTTATCAAGAGGCAAATTTTTGATGTTTCTTTTGATAAAGTGGTTGGGTTAATCCATAAAAAACGTCACTTTGCTAGGAAACTTGTTTTTGTAGGACAAAACCTCATTACTCCGCTTGCGGGAGTAGGTCAAGACGAGGGGAAACTCTTTGCCTTTTTACGCGCTATGGCTATAGGCGATACGGCAAAGCAGGGAACGCGCCGTACAGATTCAAATATATACACAGAGGACCGTGATCATTATTATCAGATATTAAAGTGCGATTTAGTGAAAACAGAGGGTGTTATGCTTTTTCAACGAGCTAAACGCCTGGGTGTTATTTCCCGCTTGTTGGATAAAGAGCTGATGGATTTTTACGCTTTAGAACAAGAGAATGGCGCTAAAGAGTATAAAGATGAGCAAGGCAAATATAAGAGCTTTGATGAGGTTCAACTACCATTAATGCTTGTAAAATATGCACCATATTTAAGCGCATTAAAAGAGAAGTCAAACCAAGTTTTAGGTATTAATTGGGAAGATCAAACTGTTAGCGAGGGTCTTGTTTATCCAAAAGTAGCTTTTGTTGAGATGCTTGCCTTAGCGCGTCAAATAGTAATTTCTGGTAGAGACTTATCAGAGGATTTTGCCTGTGTTAAGAGAGAGCGGCGCGCGCTTAACAGAGGTGATAAGCTTGATGGATTTAGTTCTGATTTATTTAGTATGAACGAGGGAGCATGGTCGGATGTGTGCCTTTCTTTAGAAACCTATCCTTATTTTTTCTGTATGGAAGAAATTACAAATGATACGCAGGGCAGCGGTGAAGTGATGGAGAAAAATAAAAAATTTTTAGCAAAACAGGCTAAGAAAGCTTTTGTATGGCAGTTTGCTGCTGAGCTGGATGAAAAGGGTTTGTTTGACCCGGTTAATGTATTGTAGTTATTATGAAATGGAATCAAGACACATCAATTGCACCTTTAGATTGCTTTGCCTTTGACTTTGTAAAAAAAAGATCTAAAGCAGCAGCACCTTTAAAAGCAGAAAAAGCGCAAGTGCTACCTTCTATGGATGTTTTTGAAAAAGAAAAAGATTTTGCAAAACTTTGGTGGTCGGTATCTAGCGATGGAATACGTGTTCTTATCGATGTAGACAAGCCTTTAGAGAAGGTGTTTTTTCCTCACCAGGAAAGGGGAGATAGTGTTGAGCTGTTTATTGATACACGCGATAATAAAAATAGCAAAGTGGTAACGCAATATTGTCACCATTTTGTTATTTTGCCGGAGGAAAAAGAAGAAAAAAGTGTTTTTGAGGTGACGCGGTTTCATGTTTATCACACTAGGGAGTTTGTAGATACAAGCCTGAGTGAGTTAAAAAAAGAGATTAAGAAAAAACGGTATAAGCTCTCTTTATTTCTCCCTAAGCAAATGCTTTTTGGTTTTGACCTGGAAAATTACACTAGGATCGGGTTTACTTATAGGATAAATGGATTTAATAAAGAGCCGCAACATTTTGTTCTGTCTGGGGAGAAGTATAATATTGCTGCTCATCCTCATTTATGGGGATCATTTTTGATTAAGTAAGGAAAAGAGGAAGAGATGAAGTTTTCTAAAACACATGAGTGGGTAGAGATAGATGAGGCAGGCAAAGTAGCAAAGATAGGGATTTCGAAGAAAGCTTTAAGCGAGCTTGGCGAGATTGTCTTTATCCAACTACCTAAAGAGGGGCAAATACTCAGTGATGATGAGCCTATGGCTGTTGTGGAGTCTACTAAAGCAGCAATTGATATCTATTCTCCGGTTCAAGGGCGCGTTTGTAAAATTAATACGGATTTAGTAGAGAATGTAGAAATACTTAATAGTGATCCTCAAGGGAGAGGATGGCTTTGTGAAGTAGAGCTAGAAACTCCTTTTTCAGACGAGCATTTAATGAGCCCCGCGTGCTATGCTGAGCTCTAGTAGGAGAGGGAAATCTTAAAGAGATAGACCCTGGACGGGTAGTAGGTGTAGACAATGAGCAAAGGAATAAAAAGACTATCGATTAGCTTATGTGTAGTTTTTGGTCTGTTTTTTTCGCTGATTGTATTTCAAGATCAACTAATTCCCTTAGTGATTAAGCGCTTTATTAATAATAGAGCTCCAGGCATTAAACTAGAGGATTTTTCCTTTGAGAAATGTAAATGGGGTAAAGACAGGTTTGTCTTAACAGGTGTCAATTTTAACGTGATGGCGCCAGGGATCCAAGGCAATGTGAAAGCATCCAGCTGTTCACTTTTTTTTTCTTATAAAGGCGCGGCAAAAGTTTATTTTTCTATCGAGGATCCTCAACTAGATATTGCTGTATCTCCCAGTTTAGAGGGGGATAAAGTAGATGTTTATAACGTTATTAATCGAATGTTTTTCTCACCATTACCTATTGAAATTCGTAGGGGACATGCTCAATGTTATTTAGCAAAACAAGGCTATAGTTTTGATTTTTCTATGCCACTAGGTAAAGAAAAATTGGTAGAAATTTCTCATTTGAGTTTAAGATCTACAGCTTCTAAACCCTCAGTAGATGTAGGGGGAGAGAGCTCGTTGTCTATTATGATGCGTAAGCAAAAAGATCTAAAGCAAATAGCTATACATGTAGATATAGCCTCTTTAAATATGCAGCTTTTAAATGACATGGCGCCTCATGTTTTTGATAATCAGATGTTTAAAGAAATAGAGGTGGCGGGCTGGCTTAAAGGTTTTATCGAGCTCAAAGCTTTTTATAAACAATCCCCACGTATTGCTAAACTAGATTTGTCTTTAAAAGAAGCGACTATTAAAGATAAAAACAGTGGTAGTTTAGCCTATGTAAAAAAGGGAGTATGTAAGCTTGAAGGCTTTAAAGAGAAAGGGAGGGATCTTGAGGAAGAAACAGCACTGGCTTTGGTACCCTATTTAGGTTTTTTAAAGAATTACCGCGCGTTTGAATTAGAAATAGACCAAGGATATCTTGGCTCAGAAATGGGGCCTGGGGGGAAGTTGGTCGCATTAAAAGATATTGAGATCAAGACAGACTATGAAGATGCTTATTTAAATCATTATCACTTTAAAGCAAATTTGTATTGTGGAGGAAAGGTTAGGCCTTTACTGGTGATGGGGTCTGAGTCAAAAAGTAAGAGCAATTTTTATCGTCAAAGTATTGAAGAGGAGAGTAGTTTAGACCGGTGGCAATGTATTTTCTCTTTTAATCATCAAAACACAAAAAGAAGTTTAGATTACTCTTTAGAAATTCCTCAAGCTTCTAACGAAGAAATGGTTGCCTTACTGAAGCTAAAAAAAATATTTTTTAGAGATAGTGAGGATATCTCTTTAGGTGGGGGTAATTTAAAAGCTTATATCCGTGGAGAGCTCAGTGATCACCACCACTACCTTAGAGTACATTATTTAGATGTTGAAAATATTTTGTTTGCCAAAGATTTAATCAGTTTTAGTGCACATAAAGCTAGCCTTAGGTGTAATTTAGATCTTAAGAAAAAACAGTTTTATCGCCATAGTTCTTGGGATTTACATGTAGAAGAGGGAGCGTTTAAAAAGGGCAGTAGTCATTTTGAAGGAGTGCATTTTGAAGGGGGGATGAATGATACGTATGTTAAACCATCCAAACTCACTTTTTACTGGCTAGATAAAAAAACGGACTGTTTGTTTGAGGGACTGTTATCGCACCTTAATGCGGATATAGAGACAAGCTTTTTGCCTTTAGAGATCAAACGCTTTTTATCTAGTAGCATATGTCTAGAATCGAAGCAGCCTATGGCAGCTCTAGAGGTAAAAACACATCTTTCCTTTGGTTTAGACGCTACATTTTCTCAGATCAGAACAGAAGGGGTGTGTAAATTAAGTGTTGGAGAAGGGAAATCTCAAGAAGTAGAATTTGGGTTAAATTTTTCAGCAGAAGAGGCTTACAAATCTTTTGGTATAGTACCTTCGTATGCGTTTTTAATGGGATGGTTTAAAGCGGAACATTTAGAAGCAGATGCTTTAAATTTAGCTTTTTATCTTATGAATAAAGATTGGCAATGTGAAGGTAGTGTTGGTGTTGAGGGGAGTATCAACAGTAAAGTAGCACAAATTAGTATGGATCCGACAAACTTGGTGTTTTGCTCGGATATGGCAAAATTATATCCTCAAAAAGAGGGAGGAGTAAAAGCTCCACGTTTAAATTTCACCCTCGATTACCATACCAATATTTGGACAGGTAATTTGCCTTTAGATAAAGTTGTTTTCGAATTGCCTACTTTTGGCCTTGTCTTTACCCCGTTTTCATCGAAATTAGACTTACAAGATAACCTTTTCACATTCCATGATATCAAGGCTAGTTATGAAGGGTTAGAGTTTTGTGGGGAGATGACGCTGGATTTTTTCAAACCAGATTTAGGGAAAATTAAGTTATCTTGCGATAAAGCGCGTGGCAGTACGCATGATTTACAAAGTTTTTTGCGCCATTTTGATGACTTTGAAAATATTGAAATATATGGCACAGGCGCTGTAGAGCTAGGCAGTCATGGAACAATTGACCTTGAAGCGGTGATAGGAAAAGAGAAAAAATTGTTGGCATTGGATATCAAAGCGCGCCTTTTAGATTACTCTTTGCCATTAAGCTCTTCTTGCTACTTAGACCAATTTACAGCTTCTATTGAGTACAATTTTGACAAAGGTGAATTGGCTATTTTTAATGGAGAAGGGAGAGTAGAGGGGGAAGAAATTCTTGCTAGGGGAAAAAATTGGCGAGCAAAACTAGATAAGCTTACTTTTGACACGAAAAAAGAGGAGGGTTTTTGCAAAGCTCTTATCTCTTCACCCACCTATGATTTGATTGCCTTTAACAGCCGCTTTGAAAAAAGAAAAGAGGGATTGTTTATGGAATGTGACCAGAAGAGTAGCCGCTTTTTTGGTTCAACGGTGGATAAATTAACTCTATTAATCTCGAATGAAAAGAAATTACAAGCTTTTGATGTGGAAGGAGAAATGTCAGGACTTAGCTTGTATGGGTTTTTAGAGCTTATGACTATTATGGAATGGGTCCCACTCCCATCTAAATTGCTCTCATCGATTCAATCGCCCAGATTTAATGGACTACTCAGTTATATGATCTTAGTGAAAGATGAATATAGCCACGTAGACTTAGAGGTTAAAGGTAAAGATATTCGCGTGGGTAAAGTAGGTATTCCTAAAGTGAATATTTCTATGACCAAAAGGGGTAGTAAGGTAAATATTGCGGATTTTGAAATAGGAGACTTTTCTCTTGAAGGTGGGGGAGAGCTGAAGAATAAGCGCTTGATGACAGATAGCTTAGATATCTCTTTTAAAGATAGTTTTTGCCACGTGGCAGAAGGCTCGTTTATAGAAGAGGGGCGTATTAGTTTTAAAAATAGCTTTTTTGCACTCCATTCGGCAGATACTACGTTCCCTTTTTTAAGCAAATATTCTGCGTTTAAACATATAGGAAAAATTAAAGGGGATGGGAATATAGAAATTGTATTTTCACAAGATTTAGACGCTGTACGCTGCTTTGGTAAAATGGGACTTTCTCTTCTTGATTGTTTTGAAGAGGGAATATTTATTGATTGGATAAAACCATTTTCTTTTGAAGTAGACACGTTAGGCAAGGTCAATATTCGTGATGCTGAGTGCCAGATGAAAACCTCGAGTGATAGCAATGTGTGGATAAAGGCTAATTTGAAGGAAGGGGTGTTTAATTTAATCGATGATGATAGTAACCATCTGCTCAAAGGTTTGCATTTAGTTGTGCCTCCAGAGGCAACACATTTTTTAGCGGAGAAACAAATTTTTCCTTTTATTAAAGCTAAAGGAAAAGGTTTGAGCATTTCAGGGGTAGATTTTTTATGGGAGAATCAAATTGATGCTTTAGCAGATATTTCTTTTGGAAAGAAGGTGAGTGTGGAAGCTTCTATCAAAGAGGGGTATTATTGGCTGGGTAAAGAATCATGGTTTGTAGATGGGTCGAAGATAAGCATTGAAGGGAAGACTCTGCGAGGATGTTTAGGATTACAAAAAGATGCTATTGATTGGAAATTAAAGTTTAAAGGCAACTGGGAAAAAGAGCTGTTTGGCGCTGTTGAAATTATTGAAGCGGGGCAGCCAGATCAAAAACCTTTAAATATTGCTATTTCTAGTAATGAATCTGAAGGGATATTTATTCAATCTGTTGAAGGGGATGTTTTTGGTTTAAGCATGTCTTTTAGACACAATCCTAAAGACTCTGTTTTAGACCGGATGGTTTTAACAGGAGGGATGCGCATTAATGGGTATAGCCTCTCAGATTTTTTGCCTGAGGTAGCAGCTAGTGTTATAGAAAAATTTGAGATAGGAAGAGGGTATGAGCTTAGTGGCGATGTTGTTTTATACAAAACAGTAAACGCCTTAAAAGATAGCTATTTTTCCGGCTTTTTTAAAGGCAAACATATGGAGTTTTACGGTAGAGAAATAGAGACTCTTATGAGCGAGGTGATTATATCTCCGCACATGATTGAGTTTAGTAATTGTTGTATTAGTGATGCTTCAGGTTTGTTTGAAATTCCAGAAATAAAAATTGAACGTACACCAAGCGAGCGTTGGAAAGTGCGTATGGACAAGCTGCATATTCAAGACTTTAGACCTAGTCTAATCAAGAAAATAGGTGTGTATCGAGGGAGAATCAAACCTTTGGTTATCCGTGATTTTAATATGGAAGGTATTGAAGGGTATCTCGATAACCTATTATCTTTTAAGGGAGACGGCCATTTTTCTTTTATCAACACCTTTAAACGTGACACCCATATACTGGATATCCCTTTAGAGATTTTAGGCCGTTTAGGCTTAGATATGGGGCTTTTGATCCCTGTAAAAGGGGGAGTTCAATTTGTACTTGAAGATGGTATTGTTCATTTTGTAGATTTAAAAAATAGTTATAGCTACGGAGACCGTAGTGAGTTTTTCCTTTCGAAAAAAGAGCTTTCTTATATCGATTTGAATGGCAATATCGACGTGCATATCAAAATGAAGCAACATGTTTTATTAAAAATTACTCAACCCTTTACGCTCTCTATTTTAGGGAATATCAGTAAACCCAAATATTCACTCCATTAACTCTGGTAATTCTTGTGTGGGATCTTATTTATCCAAATTGGTGCGTGCATTGCCAAAATAGGCTTATAAGAGAAAAATTTTCTATCCATCCAAAAGTTTCTTTTTTTTGCCTGTGCTGCGCAAAACTTATTTTAGATGGGGGAAAAATTAGGCGAGAGGCGTTTTCGCTTTTTCACTACCAAGACAGTGCCCTTAAAGCTGTTTTTGATGTGCATAGTCCTTTATATTCGCTCTACTGCCAAGAAAAGAAACGAGGAGAGTTAGCGCAAACTTTTTTAGCTTCTATCGTGGTGCTTCTTTTTAAAGAGGCACTGTTTAGTCCCGGCACGTGGTGCTATTTTGTGATGCCTTCCAAGAAAAAACATTTATTCACTAAACACTCCTCTTTTTTCTCTCTTTATCAAACGATACAAAGCCAGTTTTCCCCGCACGTGCGGGCGTTATGGCCAAAGGTAAGTTCTCAAATAAAGCAAGGCAGTGATTGGGCAGTTAAGGGGCATGGTTTAATAGAAAAACCAGAGTCTATTTTTATTCTTATAGAGAACTATCATGCTAGAGAAAAAGAGGAAGTGAAGCAAATATTTAGATTTTTTAAGCGGCGCTATAAAGGAGCGGTTTCTATGCGTATATACGCTCTATTTTCTTAAGGAAAATTAGCTTTCAATATTTTGCCGGATGAGCGCGATTTGACGTCTTAGTGTTTCATCTTTTTCGTGCAGTATGGTTATTTTTTTACAAGCGTGTAATAGAGTAGAGTGTGTTTTCCCTCCAAAATAACCCGCTATTTTTGCTAGGGAATCGGAGAGAAGATCTCTACAAAGGTACATAGCCACTTGGCGCGCAAGCGTTATCTCTTTTTGTCTACTAGAGCCTCGAATATCTGACTCTCTTACTTGGTACATGGAAGCCACACTCATTAAGATACGTTCCACAGATATTCTGCTCGAGATAGGGGATTGAAAAAAATCTCCTAAAATATCATCTACCAAGTCAATTGTTGGCTTTTTGTCCATAAGCCTACAATAAGCTCCAAGACGGTTTAAAGCGCCTTCGAGTTGGCGCACGTTTTTATAAATATGCTCAGCGATATAAAAAGCTGTATCCGCGCTAATTTCAAGCCCTTTTTGCTCTGCCTTATGTTGCAAGATAGCTACACGTGTTTCCAAATCAGGAATACCTACATGGCCTACAATACCCCACTCCATGCGGGCAATCATCCGCTCGGATAAGTTAAGTTCTCCGGGTGGTTTATCACTGGTAATTACAATTTGCTTACTTTCATTGATTAAAGTTTCAAACATGTTACAAAACTCTTCTTCAAAGTTAAGGCGATTTTGTAAAAACTGAATATCATCGACGAGTAGTACATCTAAAGAGCGGTAATGCCGCTTCATTTTGTCTACAGACTTGTTGCGTAAATGATAAACTAGGTCGTTGATAAAACTCTCTGTTGTAATACATTCGAGCTTTGTTCGTTTACGCTTGCTATGAATAAGGTGTCCTATGGAATGGAGTAGGTGTGTTTTCCCAAGCCCTACGCCTCCATGAATAAAAAGTGGGTTGTATGTCTTTCCAGGCTTTAGAGCTACGCCATAAGCGGCGGACTTGATAAACTGGTTGGAAGGCCCTTCTATAAAGGTATCAAAGCAGTAAAGATCATTTAAGGATACATCGTGTAAAAGAAGTGTTTTTTTCTTCTTTTCGTTCTCTTTTTTAGGAGTAAGGGGTTTTGTTTTTTGACGCGTTGTTTCTTGCACCATAAAATGGATAGGTAGTTCTTTTTTTTCGCTACAACCGAGTAGTGTGCTCAATGTTTGAAAGTAGTTCTCTAGTAGATAGTTTTGAACAAAAACATTGGGAACAATTAATGTAAGAACACCTGCATCAAAGGAGTGAAAATCGATAGGTTTAATCCAGTTTGTATACTCGATTTTGGAAATCTCCTTACACACCATAGATGTAAAAGTTTCCCAAGGATTTTCTTGTGTACAAGTGGTCATAAATTTATCCGATTTATTGATGTTTAAAAAAGACTTTTTTCATGTTATAAACAATGTTTTCCACAGGAGAAAAGTGCTTTTTTTTTCGACGGTACACTAGCATTCTTTTTTCCCTTTTTGCAACTAAAAAACTCTTTTTTTTTCACGCCTATCTTAAGATACTGATTATCAATTTAAAGTGAAAGCAACGGTTTTGTTTGTTGTTTTTTTCTAAGAGGTTGTTGAGGGTTTGATCACGAGCTTTGTAGAGAGCTTCATAAGCAGGCACAGAGCAAAAAAGTAGAGGGGCATAGGTAACAGGGTGCCATTGTGTAAAAGTCCCATACCTAGCGTAAACAGAGATATTAAGAGGTAATAGAAAAAGCCAAATAGGCTTGTTGCTGAGCCTACGCACCACTTGTAGTCAACAAGGGCTAGAGATAGAGCGTTGCTAGTGACGAGACAAAAGCCCGTGACAATCACCATTTGAATACTTAGGGAAAAAACGATCATCGCTGTATCTGAAAACATGGCGTAGTGCTTGATTAAAGCGGTGATTGAAAAGAGTAGCGCGGCCATGGTCATAGTGGTAATACCCCAGCGCATAATTTGTAGCGAAGAGTAAAGCTTATTCAATTTTTTAGACACAAGGGTTCCCAGTATGATTGCCAAGACAATGAGTATAAAACTAAAACTGTAGGAGAGAGGGGATAGGTGTAGGTTATCGATTAAATAGAAAGCCCCTTCTGTAAAGTAGCTGAGCCATACACCATTAGCTGCTGCAACAATGAGACCAAATCCAAGTACTTTTTTATCTGATAAGAGGTGTTTAACTATTTTCAAAAAGTGGTGGTGTTGCCTGCTCTCTTTATGGTGCGTTTCCGGAAGCTTATAGACAATAGTAAGTATTAATAGGAAAGTGACGCCTATTAAGAGAGTGAACACATTGCGCCACCCATAAGAGTAGGCTATAAAGCCGCCTATGATGGGCCCTAACGCAGGGAAAAGCCCTAGTGACCCTCCGATGAAGGAGTAGACTTGTCCCAGCCTTGAGCCCTCGAAGCTGTCTCGACAAATTGCTTGCCCCACTACGCTACCAGTGCTGCCGCCAAAGGCTTGAATAAATCTTCCAAGCATAAGAATTTCAATGTTTGAAGAGATGTAGCAAACAGCAGAGCCCAAAGCAAAAATGATAAGGCCTAATAATATAGAGGGTTTTCTGCCATGTTTATCAGAGATTCTACCCCAAAATAGAGTGCCGAGGGCAAAACTAAAAAGGTAGATGGTGAGAGTAAACTGAGCCATGGAAGCGCTAGTTCCAAAGCTGGTGGCGATTAGAGGAAGAGAGGGAGTGAATATGGTTTCAGCGAGTTGAGGCAAACCCACAATAAGAACAAGTAACCAGATAGAGAGTAGCAGCGCTCGCTTCATAAAAAAAGGACTCCATTTAAGTCTCAGATTTGCAAATTCACTATAAATAAGTATAGATAAATGCACACAAAGATTTCTCGATAAATAATAAGTATTAATTTAAAATACGACTTAGTTTTTAAGGTTTAAGTAAATAAAAGAGGTTGATTATGCAAGCTGTTGTTGAATTGCGTATAGAAAACTATACAGACAGACTTTGTATTAGAGCTTATACAGAAGAGGATTATGAAGACAGTTTGTCTATATATTCCGATCCTGAATTGACCCAGTTTTTTGATCATGGTAAGCCACGATCAAAGTTAGAAGTGGATATATATTTAGAGGAAAGAAGTAGTGGTTTAAAAAAAAGAGGCCTGCCTTTGGGTCTGTTTTCTGTTTTCTTAAAGGATAATTCTATTTTTTTAGGTCAGGTAGATGTTGTACCTACAGGGGATCCAGGAGAAGTAGAAATTGGTTGGATATTTCGAAAAAATTTTCAAAGTTTAGGATATTGTTCGGAAGCTGTAAAATCATTCTTAATTCCATTTATTATCAACCTTTCTGAAAGAGGCGTAAAAGTTGCGGGGCAAGTGATAAATAGAATTATCGCAACAGCTCACCCTAAAAATAAAGCGTCTCAAAGAATTATGGAAAAAATGGGGCTAACTTTTTATAAAGACGCGTTGCGCTACGCTGGAAATCCTCGAAATTGGTATGAGTTTAATTTAAAAAACAAGGGTGCAGAAGAAGTGGAGATTAAATGGAATCCAAAAATTTATAGTGAGTTGTCTCTTGCTCAAAACAGAGCAGCTTCAAAAGTATTAGAGGTTCTACAAGTGAAAGACACTTGTGATGTTTTAGATGTTGGGTGTGGAGATGGGAAGTTTTCAGCAAAGCTTGCAAAGATTGCGAACCAAGGATTCGTCTTAGGTCTGGATAAATCTGTTGAAATGATCGATTTTGCTAGAAGCAACTATGGAAAAGAGCATTACCCAAATTTGAGTTTTTCGGTGCAGGATGCTCAAGAAATTGATTTCAAAGAAGAGTTTGATTTAGTGTTTTCATCATTTGCTTTGCAATGGTTTAAAGACAAGGCCCTTTTTTTTACAAGAGCGTATAAAGCTCTAAAAACAAATGGGGAGATATGTGTTGTTACTCCATTAGCAGTGAGCAGTGAACTGGAATATGCAATAGAAAAGGTAATAGAGTCCTTTGATTGGCATCGGTTTTATAAAGATTTTCATCCGAATTGGTATTTTGTGGGAGAAGATAGTATCAGTAATTTGGTACAGGAAAGTGGTTTTAAAATAAGCTATTTGGATACGTATGATCAAGAGACAGTTTTTTTATCAAAAAAAGATTTTGAGAAGTATGTTCTGCTTTGGTTTCCTTATCTTAAGCCTCTAAGTGAAGATTTAAGAGAATCTTTTTTTCTTCAAGTTATAGAGAAGTATTACGCAATGTTACCTCCACAACAAGACAGTTCTATTCTAATGAGAGTGCCAGTAATGTCTCTAGTAGCTTCTAAAATTAGTATTTAATTGCAAATCTTCTGAGAGAGTGATACGCCGTTTTTATTCGAGATCTTTTGCTAAGAGTTCAATTGCTTCGGTTATAGCCGTGATGAAGTGGGGTTGAACAGGCGCATGACCGGCATCTTTTAGTATCCACAATTTACTGTTAGCCCAGTTTTTATGCAGTAGTTCCGCTTGTTCTTTTTTACAGATAAAGTCGTCTTTTCCATGGATAATAAATGCAGGTAAATGGGAAATTTTATCCATATTGGATAATAGTTGGTTTTCTTTAAGAAAAAACTGGTGCTTGGCAAAGTGAAAAAAAGCACGTTCCATACTTAAAGCCATAGGTTCATTTTCAAGATAACTTTGGATGACAGCAGGATCAGGATTGGGAGTGGTACCATGCATAACCCACTTAAGAAAATGCTTAGCCATTTGCATGTGAACATGGGGATCAGGATCTATGATCTTGTCATAACAGGCGGATACAAGATCTCTTTTTTCTTCATCACTAAATGGAGCTAAAAATGCTGCATAAGCTTCTGGAAAAGATTCTCCCATGCCATAGAGTGTATGTAAATAATCTTGCTCTCTACCAAGAACGATAGATCTTATCACAAACCCTAGACAAGAGTCAGGGTGACTTTGTCCATAAGCTACCGCCAATAAAGCTCCCCATGACCCACCAAAACAAGCCCATCGGTCTATTTTTAGGTGATTACGTAAAAGCTCAAGGTCATGGATAATGTGCTGTGTAGAGTTTTCTTCCATGCAAGCAAAAGGTTTAGACCGCATAGCACCTCTTTGATCAAGCATCACAACATACCAAGTGTCTAAATCAAAAAACCTGGTCATAGCAGGGGTGCATCCAGCGCCAGGCCCACCATGAAGAACTACGACAGGTATGCCTTCTGGGTTACCAAACGTCTCATAGTATATTTCGTGCAGATCGGATACTTTTAAATAGCCCTGTTCATGGGCATTAATTGTGGTATTTGTCATAGCATCTCCATGTAAATTCATGCTCCAAATTATGGAAAAGATAAATAAAAATTGCTTCAATATTCGCATGTCAATTTCCTTGATTGTTAAAGAACAAATTAAAACAAAAAGAGGTAAAAAAACAATTGATTTATTTCGATAGGCTAGTAACGGTTTAGATGAGTAAAGAATGTGTCTTGCAACATTTATTCTCATGAAAAATTGTTCAATGAGAAGATTCTGTGTGTAAAGTTTATAGACTTTTTAAGTTAAGCGTTGAAAAAAAAAGTATAAACAGATTAAAATCGCGCATAATTTTTCCCTATAACATGTGCAATAATGCGTGCATGGACAAGGCCAGACAACGAGGATGTTTTTTATGAAAAAAGTAGTGGGCGGAGCTTTATTGCTGCTAGGTGTTTTAGCATGTGGTTTTTTTGGAAAAAAAGCTTTAACTCGGTGGCAGCCAGAAATAAAAAATGTAAAAGTATCTACTGTTGCAGAAAGTTTAGCCAGGGTGTGCACTCCTTCAGCGGAAAAAAATGTTGAAATTGTGGTTATTGCCTCAGACTGTGAAGGGTATTGCACTCGGCAAATAGAGAGTTTTTTATCTCAGCAGTATGGCGACTTCCATGTTACCTATATGGAACATGGCTCTACAGATGAAACGTATGCTAGGGCTTTACATGCTGCGTCTAAATGCACAGAGGGGAAAAAACTTGATATCGTACGTTTAGAGAAGGGAAAAAATATTGTTGAAGGACTTTACCACCACATCCATGGTCTGGATCCTGAAACATTAGTGATGGTTTTGGATGGATTTACATTTTTATCTCATGAAAAAGTATTAGAACATATCAACCATGCCTATGCTAACCCAGATGTGTGGATGACATGCTCTAGAGAGATTAATCATCCCAATTATGACGGGCTTAAAGGGGAAAATTTTTCTGATACGTTGAGAGAGGCTAATCGCGCGCATGCAAAAAAAGTGCCGACGCTTTTTGGAGCGGTTTCTTTTTATGCAAAACTAGGTATGGAAATCAAGCTTTCAGACTTTATTAAAGAGGGCCATTTTAAACCAGCATTCACCCCGGTATTACTTACTCTTCCAATGTATGAAATGGCCAGTGGTCATCTACATTTTATGGAAGAGGTGATGACTGTGCATGCAGATAAAGGCAAATCACGTGAGCAAAAAGAAAAAATAGAGCTGCACAGTACTGTGCGCTTTTTAGCTAAAAAAGAGCCCTACACGGCATTGTCACATTTATCTATGCCGATGGTTGCAAAAACAGCGTGTGATGTGGCCATCTTTTCGCAAGATAAACCTTTGCACCTTTATAGCGCTCTTGAATCGATTAAGAGCTATTTACCTATGAGTGGCAAAATTTCTGTTATTTATATGGCTAGCGACAAAGAGTTTGAAAGAGGTTACTTGCAAGTAGAAAAAGCGTTTAAAAAAGTAGATTTTTTGCGTATTTCTGATTTTGAAGGGGGCGACTTTTCAGCCCTTTTTAGCTCTGTAGTTACCCCTAGGAGAGGAGAGTCTCCTTATACTATGCTCATTACCGACACGCACTTTTTAACCAGTCCTATTGATATTCAGGCGTGCCAAAAACTGCTGAGTCAAACTCATGCAGACACCTTTCTTCTCTCCATTGATCAGCAGAGATTGTCTAAAAGCACTCTTCCAGGGATTTTGTCCATTACCGATCAGTGTATGGCTTGGCAAGTAGATAGTAAGGGATACCCTTTCCCTTTTACAATCGGTCTGTTTGAAAAAAAGAGGCTTAGTACACTTGTTAGCAGTACAGGTTTATCTAGTTGGACTGTCTTGAAAAAGCAGTTGGAGAAAAATCTTAAAAAGGGAAGTGTTTTACTCTCCTTTAAAGAAAATAAAACTGTAGCTATCGATCCAGTACTGTCTCATAAACAGTTAAAGAAGTGGGCGAAATGTCTTTTTGAAGGATACAAGATTGATTTAAAGGTTCTTGATGCTGATTTAGAAGAGATCAAGCAGGGCGATTATCCTCTTGTAAAAAGGGACCGTAAATAACGTTTTTTTATAGATAGTTTATTTATTAAGCGTAACTTTGAGAAAGAGCGAGGGCTTGCCCTCGTATTGTGGCATCGTCACTATGGGTTAAACGTCCTACCTGAGTGAGCCCTTGCTGCGTGTATCCAAGCATAAAAAGAGTTTTGGCTCTATTAAGTAGTGTTGTCTCATCCATAGGATCTAGGCCGAGTGCTTTTTCTAAAAAATGGAGAGCGTCTCTGTGGTTGCCTAGCTCTAAATATAAAGCTCCGAGTGTTTGAATATCGTATACTTCAGGAGTGGTAGGTAATTTGGCAAGTGCCCCAAAAAAATTAAGAGCGATACTGTAGTGTCCTTGCTTAATGTAATCATAACCGACAAAACGCAAATCTTCTAAATTATCTTTATTCCATCCCAAAAGCTGAAGCCACTCTTCTTTTTTAGCCATAATGTATCTATCCTGCTGTAAACTCTAGAGTGCGTCCGTTAATATCTTTGAAATTGCGGTCAGCCTCCTCTAGGAAATTTAGTAAATCTGTCGCTGATTTAGCCAGATCGCGTTCTTTAGCAGAGCCACTATCTTTAGCTTGTTGTAATTTTTCTTCGGCTGTTTCTAGTTGATGATGTTGCTGTTGATCAGAGCCAAGAGAAGGGATAAGCTTATTTCTATAAAGGTTTTTTTTATTGCCAAGAGGCTTGTTGAATAAAGCCCAACTTTTAGGGCGGTTATCTAGCCCTAGTAAGGCTGCAAGTTCATTGGGATACATAGGACCGGTTGTGTCTTGCACAACACGGGCTGAAACTGAGGTGGCTTGCCTAACATATTCGGATTTGAAAATGTCTTGGTCTCTAGCATACCGCTCATGCGCCTGTGCGCCTAATCTATCAATGGTTACAGGGTCAACCATAGCTCGTATCAATCTCTTACTATTATCTATATTGCCCCCTTTATACTCTGTTTCTTGATTATCGTTAAGAGGGTTTGCCAATTTTTTTGATTTATGCGTTTTTGTCGAGTTTTTTAACAATTTTTCCACAAAATTCCACTATGCATAAATATGTTATTATAAAAGAGTTAGGTTGTGTTGTTTTTTATAAAATAGGAGTTTATCGACAATTTACTTGTCTTGATTGGTGTTTGCTTGATAGGATGTGGAAAACAGTGGAAAAAAAAGGAATTAAGAGCGTGTCAAAGTTCTTCTTCAGTGGTTCTACATCGGCTAAGGTTGATGACAAAAACCGTTTCGTTCTACCTCAAGAGATGAGACTAGGTCTTGTTGAAGAGGGGAAGATCGAGGTAGTTTTAGCGCTGGGTATGGGCGGATGTTTAGCTATTTATAAAACGAGTGAGATAGATACTATTGTTGCCCTGTTACAAGGCAAGCAGCACATAGCTAAGTACCGCAAATTTTTCACCCTATTTTTTTCTACACTGCACAAAGTGTCTCCAGACAAGTTAGGCCGCATTACTTTGCCTCCCATTTTGAAAAAATCGACAGGGATTGGGTCAGAGATTGTGATTGCTGGGGTGATGAATAAGATTGAAATTTGGCCGAAAGCAAAATTTGAAGAAGATTTAGCTCTGTTTAGGGATCAAGAGGAAGAACTTTCTGAGTTGACCGAAGAGCTTCTTACGGAGAAAGTTTTTGAAAAAAGCGCAGAGAGTGCAGAAAAGCCACGTGATGAATCCGTGGAACTTTCAAGGGAGAGCGTGCTTACGTGACTCAGCATAAGACTGTGATGCTTGAAGAGAGCGTGGCGCATTTTGAAGGGAAGAAAATTAAGAGTTTTTTTGACGGGACCTTAGGAGCTGGAGGTTTCGCACAAAAAATACTACAAGAGCATCCAGAGATTGAGATTTTTGTTGGGTGTGACCGAGATAAGAGTGCGATAGAGATAGCGCGTGATCGATTGAGTGAGTTTAAAAATGTTGTGTTTATTCACGATAATTTTGCCAACATTATATCGATTGCAAAGAAGCTAAATGTAAAAGCATTCGATGGAATTTTTTTTGATCTAGGCGTCTCTTCGATGCAAATAGATCAAGCTGAAAGAGGATTTAGTTTTATGAAAGAAGGCCCTTTAGATATGAGAATGGATCAAAATAGTAGAGACCCCGATGCTAAAGAGTGGGTGAATACGGCAAGTGAAAAAGAACTTGCAAGGATTTTTTTCGAGTATGGGGAAGAGCGGGGTTCACGTCAGCTAGCGCGCGCTATTGTACAAGAGCGTAGAGTAAGACCTTTTAAAACAACCGCCGATCTTGCCAACTTTATTGAAAAACTTTTTGGGCAAAATTATGGAAAAAAGCATCGTGCTACACAAGTTTTTCAAGCACTTAGAATTGCGGTTAATGAAGAACTTTTATCCGCTAGTACAGGTGTTAAAGAGGGGTTAAAGGTTTTAGCACCTCAAGGAAGAATGGGTGTGATCTCTTTCCATTCTTTAGAAGATCGTTTGGTGAAAAATATTTTAAGAGAAGCGTCTAAAGCGCTGATAAAAATAGTGGGTATAAAAGAGCACGTTTTAGAGCCACTCGTAAAGCTTATTACTAAAAAACCTTTGCGTCCAACACGCAAAGAGTTAGCGGAAAACAAGCGGTGCCGTAGCGCCTCTTTAAGAGTCGTTGAGCGCTTTTAACTCTAATCTTTTTCAGCCACACTCTTCTCTTTTACAAAAATCGAAGCATCGTTTACATTTGGCCTATATCACACAAAAATAGTTCATGTAGGAGCAAAAATTTATGATTAAAAAGGCGTTAGTTTCAGGTATTACGGGTCAAGATGGTTCGTTTTTAGCGCAATTATTGCTAGATCAAGGCTACAGAGTTGTGGGTATTGTAAGGCGCTCTTCAGTGAGCACGCTAGAAAGATTAAAAGAGATTGAAAACCATCCGAGTTTAGAACTTGTCGAAGGGGAAGTTTCGGATGCTACCTGCATACATTCTATCGTGAAAGAGCATCAACCAGATGAGGTGTATAATTTAGCAGCACAAAGCCATGTAGGCACCTCTTTTTCTCAGCCAGAATTTACC
Organism: Candidatus Aerophobota bacterium; assembly: GCA_002401865.1. Taxonomy (GTDB): domain Bacteria; phylum Chlamydiota; class Chlamydiia; order Chlamydiales; family Simkaniaceae. Next base: position 19,704 of record NVUK01000013.1, read on the forward strand.
TTTCAAGTAGATACACTGGGTGTTTTGAATTTTTTAGAAGCGCTCCGTAAATTTGCGCCTAAAGCCAAATTTTATCAAGCTTCTACATCGGAAATGTTTGGTTTTAATTATGAAGAGAAAGAGGGAAAAAAGTTTCAAAGAGAGAGCACAGCACTAAAACCTCAAAGCCCCTACGGAGTGGCGAAATTAGCAGCGCACGAGTTGGTGCGTATTTATAGAGAGAGTTATGCTCTTTTTGCTTGTTCAGGTATTTTATTTAATCATGAGAGTGAAAGAAGAGGGGAAAACTTTGTTACAAGAAAAATTACAAAGTGGATGGGAAAATTTGCTGCTTGGTGTTTAAATAGCGACGTTCCTTCTTTTGATGCACTTTCTTTTACTAAAGATGATATTTGTTTTGGAGATTTACATTTTGCTAAACTAAGACTGGGTAATTTAGCAGCAAGGCGTGATTGGGGCTATGCTAAAGATTATGTTAAAGCGATGTGGATGATGCTTCAAGCGCCTAAGGCGGAGGATTTTGTTGTTGCTACGGGAAAGACTTACTCTATTCGTGAGTTTTTAACTGCGGCATTTAATAAAATTGGAGTGGAAAGCTGGGAAAATTTAGTTGTTATAGACCCTAAATTTTTCCGTCCCGCAGAAGTGGATTATTTACTAGGCGACCCAAGTAAAATTGGAGAAAAGCTTGGCTGGAAACCAGAAGTAGAATTTAGCGAGTTGGTAGATATTATGGTAAAGCATGATTTGCCTAAAAATATGGACCAAAAGTTATTTTTGGCAAAAAATTTAGTCTAAGGACGTAGCCGCAGATGTTTAAATGGGCGATGGTTGTTTTTTCATGGGTTATTTGTTTAGTCTGTTTCCTCGATGATCAAAATCGGGTGATGACCTATCAGATGAAGATAGAGAGGGCTAAGCGAGTAAAAAAGAGACTTGAAGAAAAAAATGATCAGCTATTGTTTTCTTTAGAGAGCATCTATACTCCTCAACAACTGTTAAGCAAGCTGGGAGGCTCTGAGTATGGTTACTTGAGTTTCCCAAAAGCAGATGAGGTGACTTATCTGCAGCTAAAAAGGAATGGAAACAGTGAACGTACATCGCCAATTTCACAGTAGATTAGCCGTTATTGTTGCAGCGCTTTTAGCTCTGTTTTGCTTTCTTGTTTTCCAATTTTTTTATGTGCAAATTGTTGAAGGGAAAAAATGGAAGAAAGTAGCGCTTTCTCAACATCAACGTAGTGTAAAAATACCTTTTAAGCGGGGAAAGATTGTAGGGAGTGTATGCTCTGCCTACATCCAATCGGAAGAGTCCAGGCATCCAGTTTTTGCTTTTGACATACTTTCCTACCATCTATTTATGGACACTACACGCGTGCCCTTAAGTACGCACAAAGAGATCAGTAGCCAGTTAGCCATGTTTTTCCCAGGCGATTCTTTAGCCCCTTTTTTTATGGTGAATTTGGCAAAACAGTCTCGAGGAAGGCTTTTAAAAAAATGGGTAAGTGAAGAAAAGAAAAGGCAAGTTTTGCACTGGTGGAGTAATTTTCGCCGCTTACATAAATTACCCAGCAATGCACTTTTTTTTAATAAAGACTATCGAAGAACTTATCCTTTTGGATCTCTTCTTGGAACGGTGCTCAGCAGCGTAAGAGAAGATAGAGATCCGAAAACAAAAAAACATTTTCCTGTTGGAGGTCTTGAATTGCACTATGATAAAGTTTTGCAAGGCTCTCCTGGAGAAAAACGGCAACTCAAATCGTTGAATAATCCTTTACTTGTTACAGAAGTTTTAGCCCATTCGAAAGATGGCCATGATGTTGTGTTACATATTGATCCCTACATTCAAGCCATTTGTGAGGATGAGATAAGAAAAACATGTTTACAAACAGGCTCTAAAAAAGCGACGTGTATCATGATGGATCCGAATAGCGGCGCTATTGTAGCCTTAGCACAGTATCCCTTCTTTGATCCTACACAGTACAAAAGCTATTTCAACAAGGATAAAGCAAATTTAACTCGAATAGAGGCTTTAAGTGATCCCTTTGAGCCTGGATCTACCTTTAAGCCCATTACTATGGCGATCACTTTGCTTGCTAATGAGGAGTTAAAGCAACAAGGCAAGAGCGTTCTTTTTAACCCTTTAGAGATGGTGAAAATAGGAGATGGGGTTTTTCGAGGAAGAAAAAATCGGCCGATTAAAGATATAGGGAGACACAGCTTTTTAAACATGTACCATGCGATAGAAAAATCCTCAAATATTTACATGGCACAAATTATAGAGCCAATGATAGAGAAATTGGGCAAGTCTTGGTATAAAGATCAGATTGAAAAGTTTGGATTTGGTTCTAAAACAGGGGTTGATTTTCCTTCAGAAAGTAAAGGGTTTGTTCCATCTCTACATGGTTTTTATAAAGGGGGAGCGAAGCATTGGTCTCTTTCTACACCCTACTCTCTCGGTTTTGGCTATAATATTAGCGTTACTGCCATACAAATGTTAAAAGCGTGGTCGATGCTGATTAATGGGGGCTTTGATGTTACTCCTCATATAGGAAGCTATATACAAAAGGGTATGAAAAAAAAATCTTTGGAACCGAGCAAAAAACAGGAGCCTGTTTTACCAAGGCATGTGTGTGATAAAATAAAAAAAGCACTTTTTTTTGTATGTCAATCGCCTAGAGGAACGGGCAGGCGCGCTAAACTTGCGGGTTATAGTATGGGTGGAAAAACATCGACGACGGAAAAAATTATTAATGGGGCGTATGCTAAATCGCACAATATCGCAACGATCATGGGATTTTATCCTTATGAAAACCCTAAATTTTTAGTTTTTTTAAGTTTTGATGATCCTTCTTCTACCTATTTGGAGGGGATAGGTAGTTTTCGACTAGGAGGGCGCTGCTCAGCTCCTGCTTTTAAAAAGATTTTTAAAAGGGTGGCTGATTATGTAGGATTAGAGCCAGATGATCCAGGTACATTGAGTACACAAGATAAGAGATACAGGCCTATGGATCCCATGTTAACGGATGAATTAAGAGAGTTAAATAGACTATATAAGCAGTGGAATTATTAATAGAGCGTTTTAAGAGTAAAAAAAAAGCTACAGAAAAACTCTATAAGTTCTGTAATCTGCTATTTAGACGCTATGAAAAAAGGGTTGTTTGTGAAATTAAAAAAGCTGTTAGCAGGATTGCCTGTGGAAGTGAAGGGTAGAAGTGATATTGATATCACAGGTATTTGTAATCATTCTAAGCGCGTATCGCCAGGAAGTCTTTTTATTGCGAAGAAAGGGAGCGATTTTGATGGTACTCTCTATATTGGCGATGCCAAAAAATTTGGCGCTGTAGCTGTGTTAACCGACCTTTACAACCCTTTTATCAAAGGTATAGTACAAGTGGTCACTTCAGACATTACTTATGTCGAAGCGATTATGGCTCAAAGGTATTATTCTCACCCTACGAGCAAGATGTGGGTTGCAGGTATTACAGGAACAAATGGGAAAACCACCACCACGCATATTGCGCGCCATCTCTTAAACGAAGATAATAGCGCTGCTTTAATTGGAACGATAGAAAGATCCTTTTTAGACTGTAGCGAAAGATCAAAACTAACTACGCCAGATAGCATTGATGTGCAAAAATATTTAAATGATATTTTTGCTAAGGGAGCAAAATCAGTGGTGATGGAAGTCACTTCGCATGGGCTTTGTCAAAATAGGGTAGCAGGTATAGATTTTGATGTGGCTCTATTTACAAATTTATCGCCAGATCATTTAGATTATCATGGGTCGATGGAAAACTATTTTAAGGCTAAAAAGACTTTTTTTTGCAGCAGTAAGGCTTCCGCAAAAAAACAAGTGGTGAATATAGATGATCCTTGGGGAGTAAGGCTTGTTAAAGAGTGTGCTTTGGAAGATGTGTTGACCTTGGCAATAGATTCTGGCGCGGCTGATTTAAGAGCTGTAAATATTGAAATGGGGCTGGATGGAATCTCTTTTGAGATGATTTATCGTGGCACGAGTGTACAGTGCCATTTACCTATGCTGGGCAAGTTTAATATTTATAATGCTTTAGCTGCTTCGGCCCTTGCACTGATTAAAGGGATGGAACTGGATCAAATTGCACAGAGGTTAAAAAGTTTTGGGGGAATCCCTGGCCGAATGGAGTGGATAAAGTTTGCAGCGCCCTACCATATTTGTGTTGATTTTGCCCATACGGAAGAAGCTTTAAAGCAAACTCTAGCAGCGCTTTCACAAGTGAAGAAAAAGCGTATTATCACCTTGTTTGGATGTGGAGGCGACCGAGATCCTTCTAAACGGAAAACCATGGCGCAAGTAGCAGAAGCATTTAGCGATTTGGTGGTAATTACATCGGATAATGCGCGTAGTGAAGATCCCGATTTAATACTCGATACCATTGCTAAAGGGTTTTCTACTAAGGCTAGTTTTGTAAAAATGAAGCAGAGAAAAGAGGCGATAGCTTTTGCGATAGATAGTGCCAAAGCGGGCGATATTATTTTAATCGCAGGCAGAGGTCATGAGCAACACCTAAATATAGGGGGAGAGTTACTTCCTTTTGATGACAAACAAGTTGCCTTAGAGCTTTTGAAACAGTCAAAAAAGAGAGTTAGGAAAGTTTAGGTGAGGATAAAGCCAAAGTTTTTATTTTTTTTATTGGTGAGTTTTTTTAGCTTTGTAGTGATGAATCCCGTCTGCGCAGCTCCTTCTAAAAAAATGGTTAAAAAGAAGATGTCTTCTCGCGCACCTTTGATTGTGATTGATCCAGGACATGGCGGGGGAGATCAAGGCGCTAAGGTGGGCTCGGTTATTGAGAAGAAAATAGCGATGCAAACAGCCATTTATCTCAAACGCTATTTAACGCAAAAAGGGCTTAGAGTCGTGCTTACGCGTAGCGGGGATCAAATGGTGTCGCTGGATAAAAGAGCGTCGATTGCGAATAAGACAAAGTGTCATCTGTTTGTCTCACTACATTTTAATGCCCATCACAACACGGGCGTACAAGGTATTGAGGTGTTTTATTATAATAAGGGGATACAGTGGCGTAAAGTGCGCTCTAAACGGATTGCAGATAAAGTTTTAAAAGAGGTTTTAGGATCTACTAAAGCCCTTTCAAGAGGCGTTAAACATGGTAACTACCATGTGGTGCGTGAGACAAAAATGCCGGCAATTTTAGTAGAGGGTGGTTTTATCACCAATAGTGAGGAGAGGCAAAAAATTCAAAATCCTGCCCACTTAAAAAAACTAGCTCACTCTATTGGTAAAGCGGTACATAGCTATTTTTATCCTTAATCGGTATGTGCATCTACACTAACAAAGCCCTTAGCTTTATTCGTTAATGCTTGTTTCATTCCTTGTAGGCCGTACATAGAGCGCTTAAAGATCTCTTTTAAAGAGAACTGGTGTAGTGTTTGTTGCACTTGCGTGAGAGTGTCTTTAACTGTCTCTTTAACTGTTGTTTTGCCATAGGCGAGTTGGCCTCGTACAGCGTGTTTACAACTGCGCCCGCACCGTCCAATGGTTTGATTAAATACTGCTGCGGGTAGAAATGCTACGACATAGCCGATATTTCTTGCCCATCTTTCTGGAGTAGTTTTTTGTTGAAATTCAATCTGGCTTTTCATGTTTTGTAAGTAGTTACTGCTCACAGCTCTTTGAAAAAGTGTGTTGGAGGCGGCAAGAGCGCTTTGAGCGTATGTTATTTCTAAATTTTCGACGCTAGAGACATAATACTCATCTCCACGGCTAAAGAGTTTTTTTGCGCTGAAAAATGCTACTGCTTGTATACGCGTGCGCCATTGATCGATTTGGGTGAATAGTTCATCTTTTTTCTCAAGGGCTGTAGTGTAATCTAGCATGCCTTGTAGTTTCTTGTGAATAGGGGCGTCGTGGCAAATGGCTTCAAGGGGTGAAAGAACTTCTTGAAGATGACGGGTAATTTCTATATAGCGCGTTGTTAATGCGCCGGCTCTTAAAGAGGTTTCAAGACTTTGTTTCCAATCAACAATTAATTGATCGATCATCTGAGAAGCGGTTTTTATTTGAGGAGTTTTATCTATCGGTGTTTTCCCCATTAAATCGGGAGCGAATATACTTTCAATATTGGCTCTGTGGTGTGGAAATTTTGCTTCTAAAGCATCTTTATTAGCATTGCGAAGAAAGGCGCGCATTTCATCTACATTGCCCACTTCTGTTTCAAAGTGATAAACTTTAGCAAACTCTTGCATCACAGACAAAGTTTTTTCAGAACTGGTGCATCGCTTGTTGCAGCACGGCTTACATCTTGTTCTATACGCACTTTCATATAAGGCGCAAAATTTTTCAAAATTGGCAGTACGCTTGTCATATATAACTCTATCGGCTGTCTGTAGCCACTTCATATCATAGCCTGGATTTTCTTCCATGAAGGTGGTCGCTTGAAATTTTTCGTTAAATTGATTTATAACATGATTTTGAATGGTATGTATAAATACGGGTACAAATACGAGAGGTGATTTATCAATGCTTTCTCCAAAGCCTCTAAAGTTAAGTATAGCAGCCGGGGCATCTTTTTGCGGCGTAACAAAAGGTGCAAGAGTTGGATGGTTTTGTTCGATATTTGTCATTAACGCATCTTGTTGAGTGGTAACAGCCTGGTGCTTTTCCTTTAAGAGTGCACTAATTAAATCACCTTCATACTTAAAGTTTTTGAGGTGAAATCCGGTGGAAAGAGCTGCTAAGGCTGTCATGAAAGATCCCAGTTTAAGTAATCTGTTATTCGAAAGATTGCTTGCAAATGTAGCAGCGCTACCTATAGCGCACACTTTCATCGCTAGAGAACAAAGTCTTAAAGTTTTTAATTGCTGCGGGTTTTGAGGAGTTATTTTAGCAAGTTGTTTGAACATATAGTCCAAAAGGCGTACTTGCCGTTCGCTTAAATGAGAACTTTCTACAGTGCCAGGTTGTTGACTAAGGAGTAAATTTTTGCACATTTTGCGTCCAAAAAACTCTATAGCATACAGCGTAAGCGTTGCAGTAAGCAGCTTGTTATGTTTGACAAATCTATGCGTGTTTTTGGCCGCATATGTGGCTATTACTCCTATAGTAGTACTCATACTTTCCTCTTCTTTTTATATTACTATTATAGCATAATTTTAATAGAAAATCCTTTCTACTTATCAATAAAATTTAGTTTTTAATAAATTATATTAAATTATATATAGTTTTAAAATGCATATAGACAAAAAAAGCCTCCTATAAAGGGAGACTTTTTCGATAGTAAGGTGTAGCTTGTAGCAAAGTTATAGCTTGCTGCGTAGAGAGTCAGTTTTATGATCGTCTTTTGGAAAAAGACCAGTTTTTAATAACATGATTGCATAGTAGTACAATTTTAACTGGGTTTTAGAGCTCCATTTTGTGTTTGCATGGGGGGATGCACTCCACTCTGTTTTACCATTTATCTTGGTTAGGATTTCGTTAGTCTTAGAACGTTTACCAGTGGATAAGTTGTGGGTTATGTATAGTGCAGTTTTAGTTGCTCCGCTTGTTACTACTCGAATATGAACCGTATTATGGAGTTTCCATATCTGTAGAGATGGTTGCGCCTGATTTGGACCTGGTTGAAAATAGGGTGGATATCGCAGAGCTCGTGGTATTGCTTCTAGATAGGCTTGGATATGTTGTTCAGCTTTTTTAGCGGTGTATTTACTTGCTCCACCTAAAGCATTTACTATAATGCTTACGCTGGGAGAAGGGGGGAGGGGGAAATGTATGCCGGGTACACCCTTGTAGTAGTCTATAGGGTTCTTTATTGCTACGTGATAGAAAAGATTTGGTGTTTGTGTATTTGTTATTGTAGTCATAATAACCCCTTTTTTTCTATTTATTATAACATAGTATTAATATAAAAAATTCTTCTATTTTTATTAAAATTTATTTATTAGTATTATTTATTAAATAATATATAGTTTTAAAAAAAAGTATAATGCACTAAGAGTTGGCTACAGATTTAAAGCGTTAATAGCATTGTTTATGGTGTGAAAGCATCCTCGGCGCGATTCGAACGCACGACCTATTGCTTAGGAGGCAATTGCTCTATCCTGCTGAGCTACGAGGACTTATAAAGTCTATGCTGACGGGGATGAGTATAGCATAGTTGGATTTTTTCACCAAGTAGCACGTTTAAAAAAAGCTTACCTATAAAGGGATATGAATAGATCACTTTTACTTATAGGAGTAGTAGTAGAATCTGTTTTAGGGTTGTATGAGGGGAAGATATGGGCATAGCAGCCACCGATAACTAAGTGTGTTCGAACAAATGCAAGCATATGGGTAGTAGCTGTGTCACCGATCTTTTGAAGGTCTAAATCAAGGGTGTTATTAGAAAAAGTTACCGAAGCCTTAGGGCCACTGGGGGTAAGTGTTAATACTTGATGACAAGGAAGTGATGGATGCATTTTTTTAAACATACGATTGACGTCTAGTTGAGAACAAGCGTTGCGAATCTGTTGAGTAGCTTTATTGGCTGTAGCTTGACTAGCGCCATTGAGCGGTGTTACTTGAACTGCGATACCTATAGCGCCATTTGAACAGGAAGAGTAATTAGAAAAGGTTACTTGTTTGTAGAGTGATTTAGGGGCAACTGTCATAGACATAATAATTCCTTTTGTTAAGATTTGTTTTATTTTCATTATAACATGTCTATTTTACTATTATTAATATAAAAAATCCATTTTTTTATATGATTAACAAGTGTTAAAAAGTATGTATTTCTTTTGAAAGTTTTCTCTTGCGCCTTTAAAAAAGATATTTACAATGCAGAAGATAGAAAATAAGCATAAGTGGAGGCCACAGTGAGTGAGCAAGTAGCAGATATTGGACTAATAGGTTTGGCTGTAATGGGGCAAAATTTGGTCTTAAATATGAATGATAATGGCTACAAAGTGGTTGTCTTTAATCGTACAGTAGCAAAAGTAGATGCTTTTCTAGAGGGAGCTGCCAAAGGTACCGAAGTAATAGGTGCGCACAGTTTAGAAGAATTTATCAAAACTTTGAAAAGACCGAGAAAAGTGATGCTGATGATTCGTGCAGGCTCAAGTGTGGATGACATGATTGAAGAGTGCCTTCCCTATTTAGAGAAAGGGGATATTATTATCGATGGGGGTAATAGCCACTTTCCCGATACACAACGACGCTATGAAATGTTAGAGAGTAAAGGTATGCACTTTTTAGGTGCGGGTGTTTCAGGAGGAGAAGAGGGAGCGCGTCATGGCCCATCTATCATGCCTGGAGGTAGTATAGAGGCTTGGAAAGAGCTAAAACCTCTTCTACAAGCAATTGCTGCTAAATCTGATGATGGCGAGCCTTGTTGCGACTGGGTAGGTGAGGGCGGTGCTGGTCACTATGTGAAAATGGTACATAACGGGATAGAATATGGCGATATGCAAATTATATGTGAATCGTATGATTTATTGCGTTCAAAGTTAAAACTGTCACCTGCTCAACTCTCAGATATTTTTCATGAGTGGAACCAGGGAGATCTAAGTAGTTATTTAATAGAAATTACAAGTAACGTATTTAAATTTTTAGACGAGGATAAGACACCTCTGGTGGATAAAATTTTAGATGTAGCGATGCAAAAAGGGACAGGGAAGTGGACAGCGACTAGCGCGCTAGATTTAGGAATACCTGTAACGCTTATTGGAGAAGCCGTATTTGCAAGATGTCTCTCTTCTTTAAAAGAGCAACGGCAAGTAGTGGCTAAAATTTTTCCAGAGTCTGAAAAAGAATTTTCAGGCGATGCAAAACAGCTTATTAGCGATATTAAAGATGCCCTTTATGCCTCTAAAATTATTAGCTATGTACAAGGCTTTATGCTTCTTAAAAGTGCAGCTGCTGAAATGAAGTGGGACTTGAATTATGGCGGTATCGCCTTAATGTGGAGAGGTGGATGTATTATTAGAAGCGCCTTTTTAGGAGAAATTAAAAAAGCTTTCGAAAGTAATCCAAATCTTGAAAATCTTTTGATGGTAAAGTTTTTTGAAGATGCTATTAAAAAAGCAGAAGCAGGTTGGAGACGTGTACTTTCTCACTCTGCTGAATTTGGTATTCCTACCCCTTGCTTTTCTACAGCTTTGAGCTTTTTTGATGGCTTTAGAAGGGAAAGGCTTCCTGCTAACTTATTGCAAGGGTTAAGAGATTACTTTGGCGCCCATACTTATGAAAGAATCGATAAAAAACGGGGTGAATATTTTCACACCAATTGGACCGGGACAGGTGGATCTACCAGTTCATCTACTTACAGTGTTTAATGTGGTTAAAAAAAAAGCGCTTCTTTTTAAAAGAAGCGCTTTTTTTATTAGTCTAACAATTCGTTGTAGTTAAGAATAAAAGCTGGTTTTACTACTTCTAGTTTATAAATCGCTTGGCGAAAATGGTCTTGAGAGTTGGTTTTGTCAAAGTGCTGGATCGATTCTTCTAGCTCTTCATACATAGAATGCATCGTTTTTTCCAAATCTTTCTTACTTCCCTTTAAGCGCATGTCGCCTAATTTAGTTAAAGAACTCTTCATTTCATTTAATGCATCATTAAACATACCCATAGCCTTTTGATGATCAATTGGTTGGCTCATATTTATCTCCTTTTTTAGATAATCTTCCTTCCAATATTATATTAAGTAATAAGTATTAATTTGAAAAGGTGAAAATGCAATGAAATTTGTTATACTTTTGTAAAAACTCTATTGAAGTTATTTAGAAATAGAGGCTTTTAAAGCGGGTAGAATAATATTTTGGATAAGAATTTTTTCCTTAGGCTTACCTGACTGGGTACCACATTTTTCTATCGCATCCAAGACATTAAATCCTTTGACAACTCTTCCAAAAATAGTATGTTTGTTATTAAGCCACGGCGTTTTAGCTGTGGTGATAAAAAACTGGCTGGTGTTGGTGTTGGGACCTTTATTAGCCATAGCTAAAAGACCCTTTTTGGAAAAGGAGAGTGTTTTGTGAAACTCATCTCGAAAAGGTTTATTCCACATAGAATTACCACCCGCGCCTGTGCCTGTAGGATCGCCTCCTTGGCACATAAATCCAGGAATAACTCTATGGAAAGAGGTGTTGTTGTAATAGCCCCGTTTTGCTAAAGCTATAAAATTTTCACAAGCTTTAGGAGCTTTACTATGAAAGAGTTCACAAACCATATTGCCTTTGCTAGTGACAAGGATAATGGATGTACGTTTGTCCGGGGTAGCGGCATGTGCGTTACTAGTTAAAAAAAGAAGAGCTAGTATGGCTCCATACATTTTCGATTTCATTTTTTATTCCTCTGATTTAAGAACTTTCATAAAGGCTGATTGAGGAATTTGAACTTTGCCAAATTCTTTCATCTTTTTCTTACCCTTTTTTTGCTTTTCCCACAATTTACGTTTTCGCGTGATATCGCCGCCATAACATTTGGCTGTAACATTTTTAGAAAGGGCAGAAAGTGTTTCTCTTGCAACAATTTTTCCTCCAATCGCTGCTTGAATAGGCACTTTAAATTGTTGTCTTGGAATGACTTCTTTAAGTTTGTGACACAGGGTTCGTCCCTTCGCTTCAGCTTTAGAGAAATGGACTAGGCAAGAAAAAGGATCCACTACTTCATCATTTACCTTAATTTCTAATTTAACAATTTTGCTCGGTTTATATCCTGAGAGTTCATAGTCAAAAGAGGCATATCCCTTGGTCACTGATTTTAGTTTGTCATTAAAATCAGTAATCACTTCGTTCATAGGTAAATCTATGGTGAGGAGTAAGCGACTTGATCCTATCGATTCTGTTTTTTCTATATGTCCCCGTTTTTCATTCACAAGACCCATAATCGCTCCCACAAAGTCATGAGGCGTCATGATATGGGCTTGTACAAAGGGTTCTTCTACCAGTGTAATGGTAGTAGGATCTGGGAAATGGGCACTATTATCGATGAGTACAATTTTACCATTGGATAGATGTACGTTGTAAGAAACGCTGGGAGAGGTGGTGATAATATCGAGATTAAACTCTCGAGACAATCTTTCAAAAATAATTTCTAAATGTAAAAGACCTAAAAAGCCACATCTAAAACCAAAACCAAGCGCCATAGAGCTTTGTTGCTCTACAGCGAGGGCTGAATCGTTGAGTTGCAGTTTAACAAGTGCATCTTTTAAATTTTCAAAATCGGTAGAATCGACAGGGTAAATACCTGCAAAAACAACAGGTTTGATCATTTTAAATCCGCTAAGAGGCTCTTTGTTAGGATTTTTATTGCTTATCATCGTGTCACCAATTTTTATATCGGCACCATTTTTTATATTAGCAATAACATAGCCAACTTCTCCAGGCTTTAAAGAATCGGTAGAGGTCTCTTTAGGAGCAAATATGCCCACTTCAAGCACTTCAAAAATCTTATCAGTAGAAAGTAGCTGGATTTTCATGCGTGGCTTAACTTCACCATTCATTACGCGAACATAAACCATGACACCTCTATAAGTATCGTAGTAAGAGTCAAAAATAAGCGCTTTTAAATGGGGATCATCCTCGATTTTAGGGGGAGGGACATGGGTGATGATTTGTTCTAAAATAGACTCAATACCGACCCCTGTTTTAGCAGAACATAAAACAGCCTCATCTGCAGGCAGGCCTATCACATCTTCAATTTGTTTTTTTACATTTTCAGGATCAGCTGCAGGTAAATCAATTTTATTGATGATAGGAAGGATTTCTAAATTACGGTCTAGGGCTAAATGGACATTAGCAAGTGTTTGAGCCTGCACTCCTTGGGCAGCGTCTACAATTAAAAGAGCTCCCTCTACAGCGGCAAGCGATCTGGATACTTCATAAGAAAAGTCGACATGGCCCGGAGTATCGATAAAATTAAATTGGTAGGTGTGGCCATCTTTAGCGTTATAATACATGGTTACAGGGCGCGCTTTGATGGTTATTCCACGCTCTCTTTCAAGTTCCATATCATCGAGTAGTTGGTCTTGCATTTCTCTTTTTGAAATGGTGCCTGTAAATTCAAGAAGGCGGTCAGCTAAAGTGGATTTTCCATGGTCTATGTGGGCAATAATAGAAAAGTTTCTAACGTAGCGAGGATCGTATTTGCGCATGTGCGTTCTTACCTTGTTTCAATAGTAGTAATTTAACCAAAAAAGGTAATGTTTTCAAGTAAACAAAAAGCCTATCTATGCATCTACATAGATAGGCTTTTATGCTAAAAATAACTTTAGAAATAGTTGCTAGGTAAACCCAGTACTTTTCCCTTAAGTCTTGGCTGTTTCAAACTCAGGCTTTGCTTCTTGAGCTTCTTGAGCATCAAGTTCAGCTTGAGCTGCCAGTTCTTCGTCGTCACGTTGCTTAGAAAGCGTAGTGAACTGTTGGCTCAAAGATTTTGCAGCAACTATCCAAACACCAATGACTACAATCATAATCACAGCAGCAACAGGTGTGATGCTTTCAACAACACCGCCTGAAACAGATAACATAACCATCACTAGTAGTGATCCGCCTGATTTACCCATTCTAGCTCCTACGACGTCTACCGCAGCTTTACCTTTAACTTTTTGTTCCTCATCAAGAGGGATGTAGGCCATCTCTTTTGTGGGGTCAAAGAAAGTGTATTTGGAAGATTTTGATGCAATGTTTTGTGCTGCACCAAAAATTACTGCTAGCATTAATGGAGATGTCCCCATGGCAGCAATATATCC
>NVUK01000014.1 GCA_002401865.1 Candidatus Aerophobota bacterium
TTATTTCGCCCAAGAAAATTTTACCGCTTCAGCAAATTGCCTAGAGAAATATATTGCTTATGAACAAGAAGCTTCATCTACGCTTAAAAACGCTCTACTTACTCAAATGAATAATGCCAGCTCTACAGGTAATCAAGGCTTGTATGAATCCAGTTTTGCGAAATTTGATAAGCTATTCCCTGGTGACCCACAAACCTCCAAGGCTCTGTTTATTCAAGCGCTTATGCACAAAGAACAAGGCAAATCCAAAGAAGCCTTTGATAATTTGTGCTTTATTAAAGAAGGTTACCCCGAACTAGCTGAAGACAAAGCGTTTATTTTCGAATACGCTGTACTTGCCCTAGATAATGGTGAATTTAACGAGAGTTATAATTCCATTGCGGGCTATATTGACATAGCAACAGATGTTGAGCGTCAAAGCGCGAGCAAAATTCTTCTCGCCTCAGCAGTGCATAAGCACAACACGCCAGCAGAGAATCCTTCCTATAACCAGAGTATCTACTTTAACGATTTACGCTTTGTGGCTAGCTATAAACAAGAATTTTCTGAAGAAGAAAGTGACTATTTCGCCCTTATCTTTGCTAAAGCACAATTTGATATGGGAATGTATGAAGAGACTGTCCACTACCTCAATGACACTATTTTATCAGACTCTAGTAACGTTTCAGACCAAATGTTATCTAAAGCCCATTTTTTACAAGGGCGCTGTTTTTTAGATGGTAGAGTAGATCCTGAAGCTTCTAATATACATTTAGAAAAATCCTTGGAATTAGATCCTAAGCAACCTGGCGCCTTAGAAATCAAACTACAAATTTACAACAACTACATTTCTCTATCAGCTAACGAAGATAATGCTATGCTAGAGAGTGCAGCCAATCATCTTTTCACTGTGGTTCAAGAAGCACCAGAAAAAGTTAGCCAAGAAAATGTACTGTGGCTCGCTAATCACTTCTTTTCTAAAAGCAAGATAGCGCACACCGACAGCACTGTGGTCAATACTCTACTAGAAAATGCAGATTTCTGTTTCTCTTCCTTGCTAACAGAGGGAGACTCTTATGTAGCTATTAACGAAGACACTCTCTTTTTAGAACTTGAAACGTTGAAATATTCCAAAGTATTGCAAGAAAGAGTGCTTCTGGATAAAAAACTTGCCCTTATAAAAAATTTGATCCACAGCCAAAAAACGAGTCCCTCTTATGATTGGCAATACAAAGACGAAGCTCTTTATGAGCTTGCCTCTACTTATAAAGAGCTCGGGCAAGTTTCTAATGCTGTAGATACCTTTAGTGTTATCTGTAATAGTGGTAGTGGTTTTAATTCTGCTGTTTCTGCCAAAGCACTCTTTGAAACAACAAAAATTAAATTTGGCACTATTGCTAAAAAGAATAGAACGATTGAATCTCAAGAGATTATCAGCCTTCTTGAAAATCTCAAAACTTTACAGATTCGAAAAAACCCCTCTTCTGAGCCTATACACTTAGAATCAGCGCTGGAATATGCACAAATCCGAAAAGAGCTATCGAACCCTGAAGAACAAGTGGATAAATATTTGTTTTTCCTTAATAGAATCCTTGAAGATTATAAAAATGATGAAGATCTTAGCACAAAAGCTTACCATCTTAGCCTAGCTCAAGATGCATCTCGCCAAAACATGTACAACAACTACATCCAATACATTGAAGCAGAACAAGTAAGAATGAAAGGCGTGATGCACCAAAACAGCGGCGAAGCTGAGCCAATGCGCGAAAGCTTTGGTATTGCTAAAGAACTTTTAGAAGAGATCAATCAAAGCGAGGCTTGTAACAAGCAACTAAAAACACGTGTACTTCGCAGCTTAGATCTTATTCAAAAAGATTTAACGCACTAGTCACGTACGTTAAGAGGAGCTAATGGGTGTAATAAGAAACGGTGGTAGAGCGCTAAAACCACTTAGAGAGTGGTTGCTTCTCTGCTTTGTAGCCTCTTTCTTGCTAGTTGGAGCCAAAACAAAGCCTCCAGCAGAAATTGCCCTTCCTCATCTATTTGAGCAAATTGGATACACACCTCACTCAGAAAAATTGGTGCTACCTATAAAAAGTAGCTCCAAGCTTACTAATATAGATCTCCGAATAGAGATGCACCAGCTTACTGTAAGCCAAGCAAAAAAAATCCTCTCTTCTAAAAAAAGTAAAAAAAATCCTCTTTCACTTGAAGCTATTACTCCCTCTTTAATCACGCGCGTTTTAGATAAAAACACGGGTACCTCTCTCTTTATTACCGCAAAAACCATTCCCTCTTTTTTAAAAGAAATTTTTTACGCTCACAAGATAGAGAATAAAAAAAGTTCCGCTCTTTCAGCTAGACCGACTAAACAAAACAAGGTCCATCTAGGAAATTTAGCTCCGAGTAAACCTCCTGTACCCCGCTCGTTAACTTCTCCCGTCGCCCCTATTTATAGCTCTCTCTCTTTTTCTCCAAAACATAGAAAGTCCCCTATAAACTACCCACCAACCCATGTTTCCATTAAAACATATTTTTTTCCCTCTCTTCTTCCCCTTATCGAAAAACGTAGCGCCGTCCATGTGCAAAAAAAACTTATTACAGCTAAAGAAGAACTTTTTCCTTTTACTGACTTTACACTACCAGCTATGCACATGCATACCGCTTCTAGTAAACATAGCGCTCCTATAGCTGCTGATTTAGAAAGCAGACCACACATGCGCACGCGCGCGGCAACCGCCCCCTCTAGCCTCTCTTTTTTTGTTATGAAAGAAATTTATGTACCGCTACCCAGTATCGAGCAGCATGGTATAGAGCAGCGTACAGCAGATGCCTCAGACTTCACCAGCGCTACGTACTATATAGCTAGTGCGCAAAAAACTACCGAGCTAATGCTTATAAATCCCAGCCCTCGCGCGCTCCCTTTACACTACAGAGCGTCAAAAACACATATTGACCTAAGTGCACCGGCCATTTGCTATAAACATTTAAGTACTAATTGCACTCGCTTGCAAGAATTAAACGTTGAACTAGCGCAAATCCAAACCATCGCTCTGCCAACCACAATCAACAACAGTAACAATAAAGCGCTACAACAAATCTATTGGATCCCGCCTAGCGCGGCTAATCCTAACCTGTTTAGCTCTAATGACCACCACCTATTCCCCTTTAACTGTTTAGAAAGTAAACAATTACATGTAGAGATCGCCTTAAGCGAAAACACCTCCTTCCCCTACAAATATTTAAAAGGGAAAAATCCTCACCTGCAATCATTAAATAGTACTATTGCAAGTAGCAAGAGGCTAATTCTTCCTGATTATTTATATAGCTCTCTAGAGCAAAGAGAAGAAGGAATGGAATCCACACATTTCAATCCAATTTTTGCAGCTAATCCTAACCTATCTAGCTCTAATGACCACCACCTATTCCCCTTTAACTGCTTAGAAAGCAAACAATTACATGTAGAGATCGTCTTAAGTGAAAACACTCCCTTCCCCTACAAATATTTAAAAGGGAAAAATCCTCACCTGCAATCATTAAATAGTACTATTGCAAGTAGCCACGGTCTAATACTTCCTAATTACTTATACGGCGCCTTTGGAAAAAGAGAAAAAGCGTTGGAACCTGAAACTATAAACCCAGCTTTTATATCCGAGACTCACCTATTTAGCCATAACGACCACTACCTATTTCCTTTTAGCACTCGATCTTTACTGACTCAAACAGCTACTACCACCTTCCATGCAGACCAGACGTTGATAGGAATAAAACAAATCCCTTTAAGCGTATTAAAAAGAGCGCATGTTAATCCACGTAAAACAAAAAACTTTCCTTTTTTGCCAAAAACAGACCTCTTTTTTGCCGGTAATCTTCGTGATAAAAAGCAGGATATTTTTAGCCCTAACTATGTAGAAACAACTACCTCTGAACTTGCTCACAATTTTGTTATGCCAAAAGTTCCCTACTTTGTATTAGTGTCCACTTCAGCTACCATACCTTCTCCTCTAAACGTTCCTATTAAAGCACTCCACACACCCTCTACATTTAAAAATCAAAACAACCTAGCGTTGTTAACACCGCCGCGTGCAAAAGTCCCCACATTCAAAGCCCCTATTACAATAGATTCCTTCAAATCAAACAGGACTCCAATATTTCATGCCTCAAAACAAAAACACAACATCGCAAGCCAAACTTTTAACTCTAATACCGCTAAAGTAATAGCCGCCGCGTCTACAAAAACTTTTTTAGACAAACCCTCTCTTGTATCTACCAGTGCTCTTCATAAAACAAAAAACAAACACACACACACACATTTTGAAAGCAAGAAAGAGCCTATTAACCTAAAAATTGCAAACAATACCCATACAGCACTAGGAAAGCTTCCTCCGATCTCCTCGGATTATGCTTTGAAGCTAGAGACAAACACTTTTACCCCCTACTCATGTGAAAATCTTTTTGCAAAAATGCCCAGAGAAATTATCCCTTTAAACTACGCCTCTAGCCGAATAAGCAAAAAGATGCGTCTTTCCTCGCCCTCACCAATCAAGGCCCAAGAAAAGCGTCTTATGGCGTTTTACAAGCAAACTGTTATTGCACCAATGGCCAATGCTGAAGACTCTTTTTCTATAAGCGCTATAGCTGCACAACCTTTTATCAAGGCCAAGACTTTAGCAACAACAATAAGAAAACCTTCCATGCAAGTGCCCCACGCTCTTTGGCATGTTCCGCTACATTTAACAAACCACTCCAAAAGTAGCGCGCTTATTCACTCTTATCAAGAAGCGATTGGTCAAGGCTATATCTTATCTCCTCCAATTTTTGTAGCGCATGAACACACGCTGTCGCTAACAAAAAGATATAACAACGCCATGGCTTTTAAGCAGCAATGCCTGCTCGCTGACATGGAGCAATTATTAGACTATGACCATATCCATCTAGAAGATAAGTACAACTGCAATGTTCAATACACTTATAACGCCGATGACAAGCAATATGAGTTTGAAATTTTACTCTCGCCAAAACCCCGAAAAAGTTATCCACAAGCCGCTCAGAATTTTATCTTTATCGTAGACAGCTCTGCACATATCAACAGCCAACGTTTTGCTGGATTTAAAAAAGGTATAATAAAATCTCTTCCTTATATCAAACCAAGTGACAGCATAGCACTGATTACCGCAGACAAAACCTTTACCCCTTTATTTGCTACTGCTCAGCCAGCTTCTAAAGAAACCAAAGAGCATATAAAAGATTTCATCTACTCTTTAAGGTATGCAGGCTACTACTCCAAATTTACCCTCAATGATATGGTTAGCTATGCCAGCAACTTCTTTGTGGCTGGTAAAGAAAATATTCTTGTTATTCTCTCTGACACCCATACTTTTGCAAATGTAAAAAGTATTCACCACTTCATGAAAAACTTCTCCCGTAACCAGCACCATAGTTTTTCTATCTACGCAGCAACGTGTAAATCCAATCAAGACCTCTCTAGTGCAAAAATTATCACTCAACTCCATCAAGGACAATTATGCCATAGCCCAACTGTTGCCTCCTTCCCTCGCCACTTGGCTATTATGGTAAAACATGCAGGCAATACCCTATCTTCTCAAATTGACATTCATATTGAAAATGCAAAAGATAGCAATGTTACGCTCTATCCAAGTATGCTCTCCTCCACTCTTTTCAGTGATCAATCCTTTAAGCTTTATGGTAAAACAAACAATTTAAATAGCTTTGTTATCGATATAAAAGCGCACAATAAAGATGCCTTTCTGACACTACCACTATATATAGATTTCGCACGTGCCAAGCAAGACTCCTACCACTTACCTAAAACTATGCAAAGACAAAAAGCTCTATCCTCCCTGCATACCGCTTACTGCACAGATGAGGGCGAAGAGGAGTTTCTTGAATATTTTGATGCTATCGTCAATAACTCTTATTTATCCTCCCCCCCTCTGGTCTCTCGATGAGGATCACTTCTGGATCGTTAAGAAACCGCAAGCTACTCGCCCCAAAAGGAGTCTCCACCAGACCTACTCTTGAAATAGTTAGAAAATCTATCTTCGACGCTCTAGGCCCTGACTTCACCTACTCTACTTTTTTAGATATTTTTGCTGGATCAGGGGCCATGTCTTTTGAAGCTCTTAGCCGAGGTTTTTCTCATGCCTACTTGATTGAAAACTCTTTCCTAGCTGCCTCATGCATCCGTAAAAATGCCCTCTCTCTAGAGCTTCAAAACTCGTACACTCTCTATAAAAAAGATGCACTGAAACATATACCAAAACTGAAAAATAAACAGTTCGACATTATCTTTATCGATCCTCCCTACTCAATAGCCTCTTCAGAGAATAGCTGTATCAAACTAAGCGTACAAACATTGCTGTGTGTGGATAAAGCGAATATTTTGGCGCCTAAAGGTATACTGTTTCTAGAAACATCAAAAAACGCTTTAGAAGACGCTTTTCACACAGAACTGAGTTTTTCCAATCTACAGTTTGTAAAAAAACGCTCTATTGGAGAAACAGTAATTTATACCTTTGAAAACAAGCCTTAAGGATTAATGCGTATGAATACGCTTACCCTCTTTATAATGCGTAACAATCTCTTGCCCATTTCTATCAATAGAGACTTTTTTACCCTCTACCTTACCCTCTACAAAAAACTGCTTTAGCCTTAATGAACCGTCTGCATAATATTTAACAAATTCCCCATTTTGCTTCCCATTTTTATAATGTGCTTTAAAAATAAGCGTTTTATCCCTATTCCAATGACTAGCATCTCCATGCAGTTCACCATCGAAATAGTTGTACACACTCTCCACATCCCCTTTTTCAAAATAGGTCGTTTCAGCACCTGTTTTTTTATCCTTTATAAATTGTGAAATCCTATGAAGTTTTCCACTGGGGAAATAGTGTTTACACTCCCCCTCTATACTGTCTTCTTTTGCAAACGACTCAGATGCCTTTTTACCATTTTGATACCAAAACGTCACAGGGCCATTTCTTTTGCCCTCTTTATAAGTGACTAAACTAGTTTTTTTACCACTAGAATCAAATACTTCTAAAGATCCCTCTAAGAGTCCATTTTTATAATGCGTAGCAACACATTGCACCCTTTTGCCCTCCGCAGCTGCTAAAGGATGATAAATAGAGTGTGGTCCCTCTTTTTTGTTATCTTTATACTCAAAACGCATCTCTCTTCCCTCTTTATCAAAAACAGTAAAGAGTCCTTCTAATTTGCCATTTTCATACATTCTACTCTCTACCACGCCGCCCTTGTCGTCCCACATAGCCATCACACCATGCCTCACACCATTGTGGAAAGTAACTTGAGAGCGGGGAGTTCCGCCTCTATAAAATGTCTTGTTAACACCATCAGGCTGACCACTTTCATTATATTCAACAACAGCGCCCAATAATGTCTCACCTTCTTTTACATTAGAAAAATATTGCTTATGCGTTCCAACAGGTAAACCTTGATTGTATATTTGTATCGCAGAAAGCTGGCCATCGGCATAATATTCTTTTCTCTCGCCATGAACCTGGTCTTCAATAAAACTCTCCGTTACACATAATTTTCCATCAACAAAATATTGTACATGCTTACCCTCTTTCTTCCCTTGGATATAGTGCGTTGTCTCTTTTTTTTGCTTGTTATCGTAGTAAATATTGTGCACGCCAATAGGTGAATCCTTGTCATAGGCGCCTTCTGCAATTAACGCTCCTCCCTCTTCCCACTTTCTAAACATGCCATCTTTTTTGCCCGCTAAAAACTGGCCCTCAAATAGCTTCTGCCCTGAAGCGCTCCATACACAGCTTTCCCCATTTTCTAGGTCGTGAACAAATTTTACTGAGCTTTTTTTACTCCCATTTTCATGGTAATCAACAAACTCTCCCTCTCTCGCTCCTTCAACATATATCTCTTGATACTCCACTTGCCCACCAGGATAATATCCTATAAATAAGCCATCTTTTTCAAAATTTTTATAATGCGATTCAGCTTTTAATTGCCCATCTGCATAAAACTCTTCTTGTCGACTATCAAAGTTATCATCTTTGTAAAAATAGTCCTTTTTTTTCATGCCGTTGTTATACCAGCTGCAATAAGCGCCTTGTAAATGGCCTCCTGCATCGATAAAATACTCTGCCGTTTTTACACCCTTACTACTATACTCAACCGCTGGCTCTAAAAGCTTTCCTTGTTTATTGTACTTAGCAAGCTTTGCTATCTGCCCACCTTCGTGATATTCTACATGATCGCCTACAGGAATCGATTCATGATAAACCCCTTGCTGCCTGACGCTTCCATCACTCCAATACGCTTTTTCTTCACCCTCTTTTAAGCCAGCAATATAGCTAGCTCTATATTTTTCCTGCATAGAAGCAAAATATTTGATATGCAGCCCCTCAGGAAGGCCATCTGCAAAGTGTTGCAATTCTTCTAAGCTATGGTCTCCTTTATATTTTACAAGTGCTGGTACCTCTTGATCACTATGTAATTTCCCATTTTTATAAAACATGATGCTCTTCTCAGAGCCGCTTTTAAACCACTCTAAAGTTTTCCCTTCTAACTGACCATTTACATAAAACAAAGATAGCTCTTTTTCTCCATCTGCATAAAAACGCTCAAACTCCCCTTCTAGTTTGCCATTAATAGATACCCCTTTACTCGCTACTTGCCCATTTTCAAAATAAGAAATAACCTCTCCATGAGGCACACCCTCTTTATAAAAAGTAATATGTTGAACTTTCCCTGCAGAGAAAAATACCTGTAAAGGTCCATGTAGCTTTCCTTTATTAAAGTAAGCCACTCTCTCTACTTCTCCATCTTCTTTAAAGCGTAAACTCACACCGTGAGGTACACTTGTAGATCCCCATAGCTTACAAACCTCTTCAGAAGCATCTACCTGTATCAGATCCATCTCTTCTTTTTTATGTCCTGAAGGATAATAACTCTCTCTCTTAACCGCATGCTTATCCCCTTTTAAATCTTCTTCAAAGTAAACTACTTCTTCTAAAGTACCTGTTGGCTGCGTAATTTCCCATTCAGGTTTTACAGGCTCAATCGACGTTTTCACAGGACGTACTACGTCTATTTCATGTGCAAAACTTTGACACATTAAAAAAATAGATAAAAAGATGGTTGTAAAGCTTTTCATAAAAAGATTCCTTAAATAGGTTTGTTAAAGCTGGATGCTCTCTCTCGCAAGTATAGTAGAAAAGCTTTTTTTTTCACACTTTTCTCTAACCAAGGCCGCAGAGAAAAAAAAAGGCAGAGAAAAAATCTCTGCCTTTTACAAATAGAATTTTTGCTATGTTCGCTATCCTACATAAAAGCTATATAACAAAGCGCTCCGCCCCAAAAAATGGAAACTAGACCAGAAAATAGTGTATAATCTCTCTGCGCTGAGAGTATTTTATGAATAAAACCTGGAATAAAGAAACAAAATAGTCCCCTTATAAACATCACCCATCCCAAAAGAGTCACCAATACAGGTAATGTGGATGTCCATGTATTATAAAAATTTAAAATCCCCAGTCCCAATAAAAGGTTAATCAGTCCTAATAAATATAAACAACTAGAGCTCTTCTCTACGCACTCTACTACTTTAGCAAGTTCGCCCTTATAAAATAGCGACCATAAACCTAAAAACAGCACCATCGGCCCAAAGATACCAGCAATTTTTTCTACAGCTTCCATGCTTCCTCACATGTTAATTTTTTACCTATCCGCAATCTAAAAACTGTTTTTGCTATTGTCAATATTTTTTTTTACAAATAATCCCCTTTCAGATGGAACTCTCTAACTTTTTTTTCTGCAGAAATAGTGCCAGAAACAAGCTCAATCACACGCGTCTCTTCACTGCGCTTATTAGAAAAAATTAACTTTATATCAGATTCTATTTTTCCATTGAGTTTGATCTGTTTAATCGAGCCAAACATTTTTTCCTCCCCTGCAAGCTTATCGATATCCACGCTAAGTCCCGCCAGCTTAATCAAACACCCCTGCCGCGTGAGGGATAGAGTCGCTGTAATGTCTGTGTCTAGAAAATGGGCCATGTTATAGCCTCTTTTAAAAACTCTCTCTACAAGAGATGCCTGCGTAGAAAAAGTATGCTCTTGGATAACGCCTTTAAGCTTTATACCACAAACGCCTCCGATAACGAGTAAAATAGAGAGCGTGATAACCAGTTCAATAAGCGTAAAAGCTCTACTCGCTCTTCTCATCTTCTGCCCAAGGATAGTCAAGCTCTAAGCCATTTTTCTCGCAATAAGCCTCGTAAGCTGGAGAGAGAAATTGCACCGTGTCATCTTGTGAGGATATCACAAACTCTTTACCCCACCCATCTTTTAAAAGGTTTGTGCTGTTTCTTGTTAAGAACGATCTTTTAACAGCTGCCTGAATCTTCGTTTTAAGCTCGCTGTTATCTTGAATGTCTGCTACAGAAAATTTTTCATCGAGTTCAAGAATATCGCACAATTTTTGCATCGCTTGCGTGGTTTTAAAATGTTTCCCTTTTTCAAGAGATTTTTTCATATTTACCCCTACAACGCTGCTAATAACACCTATAATAAAGATCACAATCATCATCTCTACTAAAGTCAAAGCTAGCTTTCTTCTTCTCTTTTTCATCTCTACTACCCCGCTGTTACATTGCCACATTCATATCCGACAAAGGTAACAAAATAGAGAGTAAAATAATAGCGACAATAATGCCCAAAATAACTAGAAGCAAAGGCTGAATAAGAGCAATTAGACTATGGAGAGTTTTACTTAATTCTTTTTCATAAATATTGCCCAGTTTTTCCATCATCATAGCCATTTCCCCAGACTCTTCACCTACCTGGGTTACCCTTATAAATAGCGAAGGAATAAAGGGGTCTTTTTTCAATTCTTCAGAGAGTTTTCTTCCCTGTATAATCCCCTCTTTAGCCCGTGCAATCACCCGCTCAAAATAGACATTTTTCATCACATTTTTTGATAAATCTAAAGCGCGTACAAAATCAATACCCCCTTTTAAAAGCACGCTAAGCACCAGACAAAAGCGGCTAAGAGACGCTGTTTTTAATAACAGAGAAAACAGAGGAAGCCTCATCCCTAGTTTTTGCAAAAGCATCTTTCCACCTGCGCGGCTAAAAAACACACTAAAGGTCAAAACAACCGTAATAACGCTTAATAACACAATCACTTGGTTACCCACTAGAAAATCACTAATACTAATAACCAAACGTGTTAAACCATTGAGATCACGCTCTAAAAGAAGCTCTTTCATCGTCGGTATAAGGTAAAAAAACATAACAAAAGAAATCAATAGACAAAACCCTGTTAAAAACAGGGGATACAGCAAAGAGGCGATCAGCTTGCTAGACATGCTTTGCCGCCTTTCAATAAGCACCTCTAAAGCTTTAAAACATCTCTCTAAACTCCCCGATTCTTCTCCCGCTTCTAACATCGTCATATAAACAGGATCAAAATTAGCATCATACTGATCAAAAGCTTGAGACAAGCTATCTCCACTCTTCACCTTTTGTGCTAAATGGGCATAGAGCAAATAAAGGCGTCCTGAGCGATATTTTTCTTCTAAAGTAATCAACGCTTCATAAATAGGTAGTCCCGCTTGCATCAACGTATGCATATCTGTTACAAACGTTAAAAAATCTTTAGTTTTAATTTTTCTCTCGCGCATTTTTTTTACTAAAGTTAGCGCAATAGGTGTAAGATTTAGCTCTTTTAACTCGGCACTCGCCATTTCTTCAGAATCCGCACTCACAATGCCTTTTAAAATTCTTCCAGAATCATTAACGCACCTATATTTGTAATAACCCATTCCACCGTCCTCTACTACTTATCCATGATTCGTTACACGAATAATTTCTGCAAGTGTTGTCTTCCCTTCTCTCACTAAATGCATCCCATACTCTCTTAAATTTACCATCCCCTCTTTTTTTGAAATCTCTGTAATTAATCCCAAATTTGGACTCGATACAACATTTTGACAAATAGCAGGCGTCATTTTCATAAATTCATAAATCCCCACGCGCCCAGCATAACCTGTATGTAAACATTGGCTGCACCCTTCCCCTTTAAAGAGCTTATCTGCGTGAACGTTGCCCATCTGAGCTCTATCGGGGCCACTGGGCTCATAAGCCTTTTTGCACCCTGTGCAGATCACCCGGACAAGACGCTGAGCTAAAACACCTATAATAGAAGAGGCGAGTAAAAATGGCTCTATCCCCATATCTAATAAACGCACCAGCGCAGAAGGCGCATCATTGGTGTGCAGTGTGGAAAGAACTAAGTGGCCCGTCAAAGATGACTGTATCGCTATTTCCGCCGTCTCCCGGTCCCTAATCTCTCCTACTAAAATAACATCTGGGTCTTGACGAAGAATGCTTCTTAACCCCTTAGCAAAGGTTACCCCTATTTTTCTGTTCACACTAATTTGAGAAATGTTAGCAAGCTTATACTCCACAGGATCTTCGATAGTCATCACGTTGATATCTTTAGTACTAATTTTCCCCAAAGAACTGTAGAGCGTTGTCGTTTTTCCACTACCCGTTGGTCCTGTAACTAAAAGAATGCCTTGGGCCTGCTTTAAGCAGTGTTCATACTCTTTAAGTAAATTTTTACTCAACCCAAGTTGGCCAAGTCCTAATATAATTTTTGAATTATCAAGAATCCTAAGGACTAACCTCTCACCAAAAATTACAGGTACACTGCTAACCCTAAAGTCAACCTCTCTGCCCCCCATCACTAATTTAATCCTACCATCTTGTGGAAGTCTATGCTCTGCAATATCCATCTTTGCCATCACTTTAATACGGGTGATCAGCTGATTTTGCATTTCTTTGGGAGGAGTATGCTTTTGTTGCAATATCCCATCTACACGGTAACGGATGGCAAGGCCCGATTCTAAAGGCTCAAAATGGACATCAGAAACACCTTGAGTAATCGCTTCGCTAAGGACCATGTTTAAAAGTTGAATGACAGGCGATGATGAGGCGTTGTCAAGAAGGTCATAAGCTTCTACAGCCACACCTTTTTCTTGATCTGCAGAAGGACTCTCTTTGTTTAAATCGCGGATAAACGCTTTTGTCTCATCACTATTTTGGCGATAACACTCCTCTAAAGCTTCCTCTAATTCGTTTTTAGGACAATACAGCTCTTCAACAGCTTTTCCTGTAAGACTTTGTATTTCTTCTAAAGCGGCCAAATCCAAAGGATTGCCAATAGCAACGACTAAAACGCCCTCTTTTTCATCGATAGGGAGCATCTGCTTAGCTTTAGCAAAGCCGTAGGGAATAATCTGCTTTTTTTGTACAACAAAAGGATAGTGCATAATATCTAAAACTACACTCAGCCCAAATCTTTTTGCTAAAGCAGCATTATTGACAGAATCTGATTTTTTTTTCTCATTTAACATGGCCAAACAACAGCTTAAAACTATTATTAAATAACATCTTCTTCTTACGCTCTTTCGATGCCTCGATCTTCTCCAAAAATTCTGGAAGATCTCCCGGACGTTTCATCAACTCTTTACGTCGAAACTCTACTAACTTATCTTCAGGATCCAAAATTACTCGGGGAGTAATAAAGAAAAACATTTCCGTCTCATCATCACTCATCTTAGACTCACCAAAAAACTTTCCAAGTCCAGGGATTTCCCCTAAAAAAGGTATTTTGTTTGATGTGTTAGCCGCTGTTTTTTCCCGAAGGCCTCCTAAAATAATTGTCTCTCCATCGGCTACGCGCACATAGTTTTCCAAATGACGACGGCTCACTTCTGGCCTGTCTGAAGCCGTTGTTTCATTGATCGTATCAAAGCTAATATTGGTTTCTAGCGTAATAAAGTGACGCGTATCCTCGGGGCCAATAGGATCATGCACAGTAGGCGTAATAACAAGCGTTGTACCATATTGCGCTCTAGAAAAAGACTTTTGAAAAACAACACCCGTATTACCACTAATCGGCGCTGCACCATTATCAATAGAGAGCTCTTGAACGATAGAAATTTGCGCCGGCGTTTGGTTAAGCGTTGTCACAGAAGGCGCCTCATTAATTCTTACATCTTCTTGGCTCATGAGAAAATTATACGCTATATCAAACGTGCTATAAAAGTGTCCCTTACTATTTCTTGAAATGAAAAAGTCCAAAATACCCAAGCTACTACTCTCATTAGCACTCGAGCCAAAAGCGAGTCCTGTTCTATGTGTTTGGGTAGCTGCAGATCCTAAATTAAGTAAGTTCAGGCCAAAATTGTTTTTGTTCTTTATCTTCCTTTCAAAGAGCAACACTTCAATATTCACCATCTTCTTAGGTACATCCAGCCTTTGAATCAACTCCTTAATCTGTCCAAGAGTATCTCTACGCACCACCATCATGACAGCGCCCGTTTTTGGATAAGGAATAAAGTTTTTTGTCTTAGAAACTTGCTCTTGTGATTGTACATTGCCAGCCACAGCAGTCAAAGGCTCAACTACAGGAGAATAAGGAGGAGGACCATACGTTGGCGGGCCCATTTTAGTCTGCTTAGTTGGCATTTTTCCTGCTGGGAAACTTCCCCTACTGCCCTCTTTTGATTGGCTCTCTGGAGTCATGAGAACAAGAGAGTAGTAAACCTTTTCAAGCACTTCAGAAAGATCTATCGGATCACTGTGGCGGCAGTTATAACAATAAACAGTCATCTCGCTAGGATCTTCAATTTGACGCTCTGTATCTAATGCCACTTTTTCAGCTCTAGCTACCAAATTTTTTGGCCCAATAGCCACCAAAGCATTTTCTGACGACAAAGGATATAAAATTAAATCTTCTCCATCCACTTTTGACCTAGAAAACCCCTTACTGATCACTTTACTAGCAAAATATGAAGAAAGAATTTTCTCCATTTCTACAGGTTTAACCTTGTTAACGGGAATAACTTTTGTCACCTTTTCAGAACCACTATTCCACACCGTGTCGTAAAGCGTTAACAATTTGCTAATCTCTTCTTTCGATGAAATAATCGCTATCTTATGTCCTACCTTATAAATAAAGGTCATCTTAGGATCACGGAACCTATCAAAAAATTGGTATACAGAATTCGATCTCTCAGGAAGAGGCGAAAATATATACGTAGCACGCGTGCCTCGTGGCAAAAGCGATAAATGGTCTTTATTACTAATAATGGCTTCTACCGCTGCCAAATCTTGCTTTAATAAAAATAGTTGCTTAGCAAAAGTATTAACCGATTTTACTCCTATCCCATTATGTCTGAGTATAATCTCTAAAAGCTCTGTCCACGACTCCCTAGGAATAGGGATTTCTGAATGCGCTTTGATTTTCAAGTTCATAATTTCTGGAGGAACGATATATAAAAATTGACGTGAACCATATTCAGCTATAAGTGTAGAAAGCGTTGTTTCATCATCGCCCCAAAAGCCATAAGACTCTCTATATTCACTGCTTGCATCCACATGCGCTTTTCTACATTTTGACTCTAAAGCTTCGATCTTCGAACGGATTTTGTTGATCTCTACAAGCTCTTTTTGACTCTGCTCTACTTGCATTAAAGGCCCTTGATCGCTACATACTTGGCTATATTTCAAGCTAAGTTCATCTTTCAATAAACGCATATCTTGGTTGATTTGCTCAATATCACCCTCTGAAAAAAAGGCCCTTTTTTTTGCTAAAGTCTCTCTTTTTTCCTCAATAGACTCTCCAGCAAAACTGGTGACAGTAATAAAAAACGCTAAGATAAAAATTTTACCAGATAGTCGTGTCATTTCTTTTTTTAACTTTTCACCTTTTATTATTTTCTCTGTGTACGTCCACGCAAAGAGCTACTTTTGTCCCTAGTTTTAGAAGAAAATCTCTCTTTACTCTTCATTCCTACATCTACTGAAAACTCTTGATGCAAAGTACGATACGGCGAAAAAACTTTTCCAACCACAGTTTTTTTGCCTTTGTCATCTATTAACTCATCAAAAACTACCAACTGCCCAAGCAAACGACTTGCAACAATGTTTTCCAACTGCTCCACGCTTTTCACTACTTGCCACCCTTTCTCTCTTTCAAGTATCCAGTCGCCCATGGTAAAAACATAGAGCTTTTTATTAAAGCGGCAAGAAATAGCATCCAAAGTTCTCCTCTTCACATCGAAAAAATTTTGGCCCGGGTTAAATGTAATCGGTTTTTCTGTGTAACTCTCAACTTTAATAGATACGCCCTCTAAATCCCCTACAGGCCAAATGTGTAAATCCGCTCCATTTTTTGAAATGTTCTCCACCTGGAAAAGTGTTTTTTTTGATGAAAGAGTGCTCGGTTTTACCTTTACCCATATCTGATCTTCTTGCATAAAACAGTCTCCTTGAGACATTTCTAAGCAACAACCACCCACATCTCGTTCAATATAAATCCTATGTGCTAAAGGAGCTTTCTCTCCATAAAACTGTATTAATTTGTCGCTCGTGAGAACTTTTGCCTTTTTTAAATTCTCGACTATATAAGAAATTTTACCCTTTTCTTGAGATGCCACGCGCCTAGGCATTAAAACTTTTTGCTGATTTCCTCTACTATCTAAATAGTTAAGAGCTAGATCTATCCCTCCCCTTTCTGCCACATTATAACCTACATATAAAGGTGTTACTCCCTTTGAAAGCTCCACATTTCCTTTTTCTGAAAATTGAAGATAGGTCTTTTTTTTTGCTGGGTTAATCGCTATTCCTGCTACTTGCGCCAAAATTGGCATAAATAAAGCATCAGGGCGTGTGTTGACTAATTCCACTTCAAGCCCTTTAGCTATCTCTTTCACCAAAAGCGGCTCCAAAGATAAATCTTGGGTTAAAAAAGGTTGCAACGGTCCGGGTAATAGAGACTGTTTAGATAGGGACTGTTCTTGTGTTGTAGAGGCAACCGCTCTATTTTTTTCTAAAGAGCGATAGATAGAGACAAAGCATAAAAGAGACGTAATTACAATACTCAAGATTAGTAAGACCAAAATAAATCTTATTTTGTCTCTCTTTCTCTTGGATATAAGCATCTTCCCTCTATCGCTTAAAGCAAGATCACCTTGCTTATAGGCTATAATTTAGCACTTTGTATTATTATTATATCGCTTATATTATGTAGTTTAACTTAAAAAGGCAAAGAAAATATCTTACTTGGGCTTGAATTATAAAAAAATAATATATAGCTTGAAAATAGAAGCCAGTTTATATGAAGAAGCAGGGGCAAAGGTTTGCACCAGAGTTTCACGTATTACTTATAAAGTGCAAGATAAACGTTAAAGAGGCAACGACGCGCAGATGGACAAAAAATTAAAAGAGGGTATGAGTATCCAAGAGTTAGAAAAATTTAGCAAACGCTATCAACATCAGATTTTTATTATCATCTACTTGGTTCTTGCCACGTTGATGACATTTTTATTTTTTGGTCCCACTTTGAGCATCTTTTTAACAGGTATCGGAGGCATTATAGGATCTATCATGCCAGGCAAAATCAAAAAAGCCATTGGTTCTTGTTTCCACTTTGTTCTTAAGCAAGAGAAAAAAACACAGCTAATCCTAGGAATCGTTGGCGCTGTTATTTCTTTTTTCCTCCCTCCTTTAGTCTTCTTTTTTGTAGGTCTAGCGAGCGGAAGATCTTTTGTATGTTGCCATAACAACTCTAACAAAGAGCCAAGCAATGACGACAGCAATGACGACAATAAGCCACCAGAATAGCCACTAAGGGCCTAAGCCGCTTCACTCTGTTTTTTTTCTAAATAGTCTTCAAAAGAAAACCCTTTTGTAGAAAAAACCTTTAAAAAGCTTTTAGCTCCTTGCCCAAATTTCTTACTTTCTGGATGAAAGAGAGTAGTTTTCAACTCTTTCCAAACCTCTTGAGCTTGCTTCTCCTTAGATAGTTTTTCAAATAAAAAACCGATCCTATAGAGATTGAAAAAGTGGATATGTTCATAAAAAGGGTTGAGTTTAGAATCAACCTCAAGCACAGACAAATGAGCTAATAATTCTTGCTTTAACCTGCGTGATATTTCAAGAGCTTGCTTGATATTTCCTGAAGATATCTGCAGTGTAGCCGCAGAAAAAGTTTTACAAAAAGGATCTTTTAAATGGTTAAGAGCCCTATCAACAAAAGGAAGACTCCCTTGCTGCTGACCTCTAGCAATCAAAGCTTGCACTATTTTGTTATCGTAGCTTTTTTGTAAAAATGTATACTTTTCTAAAAAACTATTTAAATTTTTCAGTGACGCTTGCTCTTTCTTTCCTTGATCACAACTAGCCCAAGTAGCAAAAAGTTGGTGCGCGTTCATATTAACGTTTTTTCGTTTTGCAAAAGTATAAGAGGCTAGTCCCAAGGCGCAGCAAATATATAAAACAGCTAAAAACGTAATTTTTAAACCCTTTTTACGCTCTTGTAACCAAAGAATTAGGTCTGCCATCTAGAGCTC
Source organism: Candidatus Aerophobota bacterium (assembly GCA_002401865.1). Lineage (GTDB taxonomy): Bacteria > Chlamydiota > Chlamydiia > Chlamydiales > Simkaniaceae. Next base: position 18,407 of record NVUK01000014.1, read on the forward strand.
CTTACTGAATAAATTTGCAATTCGAGATACTAATGGTTTTGATTTTTTTTTACAAAAGTCTTTTTCTCTTTGAAGGGTGGAATGGAAAAAGTTTATTTCCTTTTAAGTAGTAACGTTGAGTTAGCTACAACTAATATAGAGCTAAGAGCCATAGCTGCACTAGCAATGGCTGGACGTAACAATCCGAGACTTGCCGCCACTATACCTATAACATTAAACAAAAAGGCAAAAATAAAATTTACGTAAATAGTATGATTTGATTTTTTAGAAAAGCGAAAAACCTTTTCAATGTCGGCAAGGTCTCCATGCACCAAACCGATAGAGGCGCTTTCCATAGCAACATCTACCCCGTCACCCATAGCAAAACTCACATCTGCTTTTAATAAAGCAGGAGCATCGTTAATACCATCGCCCACCATCGCAACTAAACCCTCGCTAGACAAACTTTCTAAATACGTAAGTTTATCCTCAGGTAATGCCTCTGCTTTAACGCGCTCAATACCTACTTCTTTAGCCACATAAAGTGCCGCACTTTGACTATCCCCGCTCACTAAATGGCTTTGCACTCCTCTTTTCTTTAAAAACTCAATTACCTTTTTTGCCCCTTCTTTTATTTGAGGCTTTAAATCTACTCTACAAATAAACATATCATCGACAAATAAAAAAGAACGGGTAAAGTCGCCACCACCCTCGCTCCACTCAGCTCGTACAGGTCTGTTTTGCTCAAGTAAAAAAGGCAAACTGCCAAAGTAAATAGTTTTCCCCTCAAACAACGCTCTAATTCCCCTACCAGCAAAAGTTTCTACATCTTTTACATGACGCTCCACCCTATATTTGTTAGAAAAATGGGCAGTAATTGCTTTTCCTATAGGGTGATCGCTGTGGTGCGAAATAGCCAGTAATAATAGCGCATACTCTTTTTCTTCCAATTTTGACTCTATAGCTTCAATACTTAACTTGTTGGTTGTCAACGTTCCTGTTTTATCAAAGAGAATGTTTTTTATCTTATAAGCCTTTGAAAAAGATTCCATCTGCCTAATAAGCACTCCTGCTTTAGCCATTTTTACACTCGCTGCCAAAGTAACAATAGGTGTCGCCATTCCTAGAGCGCAAGGACAAGCAATCACGAGTACCGAAGTAGCTGCCAAAATTGCTTTTTCATAGCTAGGAGAGACAACAAACCAGATCAAAAATGTTAAAATAGCAATCCCTATTACTAAAGGGACAAAAAAAGATGAAATAGTATCGGCCAATCTTTGAACTGCAGGCTTGTCATTGCTTGCTTTTTCTACTAAGGCAAGTGTTTTGCCTATCACCGTATCTTTCCCTTTAGCTTGCGCTTTTAAGTAAATAGTCTTTGCACTATTCAACGTACCAGCAAAAACTTTCTCCCCACTTTTTTTATGTTTTCTAAAACTCTCTCCCGTCAAGCTGGACTCATCAAAAAAACCCTCTTCACTGGTTAATAAACCATCTACTGGCACTATCTGGCCCGCTTTAACTAAAACTTCATCTCCTATTTGCACATCGCTAACAAGAACTGTGTGCTGCTCTCCTCCTGGCTTTACCACAATAGTTTCTTGAGGCTGCAGCGATAAAAGATCTTTTAACCCCTCTTGTGCTAACATTTGCGTTTTTTCTTCAATAAATAAGCCTATTAATACAAACGTAATAATCATAGCTGAACTTTCAAAATAGAGAAGATGCACCTTACCTACGAGAAAATTATAAGTACTTAACAAGTAGGCACTCATAGTTCCCACAGAAACTAAAACGTCCATATTGGCGCCCCCTTTTTTCACCACTTGAAAAGCACGCAGTATAAAAAAACTACCACCAATAATTTCTACTAAAGAGGCTAAAAGCCAGCCCACATACCCTGAAAAAAAAGTCTCCTTCCAAAAATAGAGCCCCGCCATATTAATAAAAAAAGGAACAGTTAGTGCTATACAAAGAAGCATACGCACAAGTGGCCACACCGTTTTATCCGCGTGCATAGAGTGGCCGTGGCCATTCTCGTCTACAAGAGATGCCGTATAGCCTATTTTTGTTAAATGGCTGCGTAAAACGTCTTCATCGATTTTTGTCTTATCATACTTAACATAAAGCTTTTTCAAGCCAAAGTTAACCAAAGCTTGATTTACACCCTCTTGTGCTTTTACCGATTTTTCTATTTTCAAAACGCAAGAAGCGCAATGAATTCCCTCTAATATAAATTCTATCTCTTCCATAAAAAATGTTTTTACAAACTTTCCTTTTTTAAAAGCAAACGCACCTCATCCCATATTTTCTTATGTCCTGAGGAGAGAGTAAACTCCTTAATCTTAGATAAAGGGTAAAAAGAGCTTCTTTGAACGCTCGGCGGAAACTTTTCTAAAAAAAATAGCGCCGGGTAAAGCATCACTTTATACCGGGTGAAATAGTGACAGATCACCTCTAATTTTCTTACTTTTACCCCTTCAAGTTGATTTTTTCGAATAAAATCTTCTAAAGCTACCTTTAAACCCTCTTTTTTTTCACAAAACGTGTGGTAGGGAAACTCATATAACCCCTCCATTACTTCTCCTTCTCCCCTTTTCTCCAATACTATCTCTCCATTACTGATTAATATCGGAGCTAAACGGTGTAAATGCACCGTTTTTCTCCTAGGCTGTTTCACAGGAAGGGTTAAAGCTTTCCCCTCCTTATAAGCAAGGCAAGCACTCTTCAAAGGACACTGAGAACACAGAGGCTGCTTTTTACAAACTAAAGCGCCAAATTCAATAACTGACTCCATTAAATTGCTCTTATCATCCTCATTTAAAAGCGACTGCATCCTATCTTTAATCCTTAGCTTTGTTTTTTTAAGCTCTAACGCCGTCTCTATATCAAAAAGACGCGTTATCACCCGCGCTACATTGCCATCAATAGCGAGCTCTCTTTTTTTCCACGCAAAACATAAAATCGCTCCAGCGGTATATTCTCCAATACCAGAAATTTTTAACAACTCTTCCCGCGTACGAGGAAGATCTTTAAGCCCCCTACTATAAAGATCTTTAGCTCCTTGGTGTAGGCGGCGTGCTCTCGAATAATAACCCAGCCCCTCCCACATTTTAAGCACATGTGCACTATTGGCCAAAGCTAAGGCCTCTATATCACTAAACTGCTCCATCCACCTTTTAAAATAAGGCACAACAGCCACCACTTGTGTCTGCTGAAGCATCACCTCAGAAACCCAAACACCATAGCTAGAAATCTGATGCCGCCAAGGCAAATCTCTCTTATTTAAAGAAAACCAACTAGAAAGATTAAGAGTAATATTTTTTAAATTGCTCAGCTGAGACACCTTAGGTTTTTAGGCCCTGTTTTATACTTTGGATAAAAAACTAATTTATGTATGGATAAAAGAAAAGGGAGGAATCATGAAAATATCACAACACCATCAAGCTCTATACGAACAAATCGCTCTTTATCTAAAAAGAGAGATTACCATAAGAGAAGAGATCCTCGCCGTTTTAGACCAAGAAAGCCCCACCTACTTTAATACTCTTATCAAAGAGCTAAAAGATACCCACAATAAACGGCTATCTCTAACAAAAAAAATTGTGCAGTTATCCCCTCTTTCCAGAAACAGAATCCCTCCCCATTCCATTATCGACCTAGAAGAGGTGTGCGGCTTAGATCTTATAGCTCTAATAAAAAAATCTAAATCTCTAAAAAGATTAATCGTCCAAAAAAAGAGTGATAAAAAAAATCAGGCTCTTTTTCACAAAACTTTTTCTCCACAAAAGCCTCTTCCACAAAAGCTACCGACAAAAAAAACTAAAACCCTAACACGTAGAGACAAATAAGCATTAGCAATTTGAAAAAAGTAGGGCTTTTACTAAGCGAAGACGCTCACCATCTAGACCATTTAGCACCCCTTTGTTGCCTATTAAATATTGCTCTAGCTACCAACTGCCCTATAATTTTTAAACAGGGGAAAACCTTTTATCCTAAGCTCCATATTTTTATAAAAGAGAAAATAGAGCTCGCTTCTTTTCTTGTAGAAAACTTTGACACCCTCATCTCCTCTATTGCCAAACCCCTTATTAATCTCTTTCTCTTCCCCCATGTAGACCTTACAGGAAAAACACTCACCACGCTTTGGACTCCCCATGGCCACTCTGATAAAGGGCAGAGCGCCCCTTTTTTTCAAGCTCTTAAAGATGAGGATGGGCTTCTTTATTACGGACCTAACATGTTAAACGTACTAAAGAGTAAACTCGACTCTTTAGAGGAAAAAAAACTCTTTTCTCTTGGCAATTATCGCAAAGATTATTTTGAAAAACATGCCCCTTTTTATAAACGCTTACTCACTAAAACATTTTCTCTACAAAAAACACCAAAACATACCCTGCTATATGCACCCACCTGGAAAGATAGCGAAAACTCCTCCAGTCTAGAAAATGTCTTAACTCAACTCGTACACTCTCTGCCAAAAACGCTCCACCTAATCATCAAACTCCATCCTCATTCTCTAAAAAAAACCAGCCCTAAAGTAGCTTTAGCCATCGCGCACGCACGCGCTTTAAAAAATATAACTCTCATTGAAAACATCCCCACCATTTTACCTATATTATCCCACGTTGATGGCCTCATTGGAGACATGTCCTCTATAGGATACGACTTTCTCTCCTTTAAAAAGCCTATGTTCTTTCTACCCAATGCCTCATCTAACTCTCCACTTTTTAAGTGTGGCTACTCTATTTTCCCCGAAAATTACTCCTCTATCTTTTCCATCATTGAGCGCAATATGCAACCAAATCCTGATATGGAAAAAGAAAAACAAATCCTCTATAAACAAGTGTTCGCAAGTAAACCCTCTATAAACACATTAAACTGGGATACCCTACCATGTTAAAAGAGAAAACAAACTCCCCTGAGACAAAGCTGTGTAGCGTATGTTTAGCCCCTGGAGACTCTGTTAATCATTTAGACCACTTAGCCGTAATTGCATACGCCCTAGACATCCCTGTTGTTGTTGATGAACCTTTTCTTGTAGACACTTTAAAAAAATATTACCCTCAAGTAAAGCTGCTTTACATTGAACATCATGCTCAAATTTTAGAATTTTTATCCTCTAACTACGATGTTTTATTTGTCTCATCAGCAAATTACAGGAAAGATTTAAGCCCACTGCTTGAAATACTTTTTAGGAAAAAAATGCAGTTTTGGTATTGCCCTCATGGCAATTCAGACAAACCTGTAAAGGGTTTTGGCGACCAAAACTTTTCCTTAATCTATGGCGACCAGATGGAAGACCGGTTACAAAAAGAAAACCTTTTATCTAACTTAACAAGCTATGCGCGCACAGGTAACTACCGCTATACTTTTTATAAAAAACACGCGTCCTTTTATGACGCGCTAGTAGAAGATGAAGTATTTTCAAAATTTGCAAAAAAACAAACCACAATAATCTATGCCCCCACATGGCAAGATTTGCAAACCTCTTCCTCTCTTTTTGAAGTAGGAATATCCATCATCGATCAATTACCCAGCCACTACAACTTAATCATTAAGCTCCACCCTTGGATCGATCATCATCATCAAGGCTTTGTTGCTATGCTTAAAGAAAAATACCAAGAGAAGCCCAATATTGTTATTTTAAGCCTTTACCCCTTAGTGCTACCTCTTCTTGAAAGATCCGATATTTATTTAGGAGATTTTTCATCTATTAGTTATGACTATCTCTATTACAATAGACCCATGTTCTTTTTTGATCCTTTAGATAGAAAGGAAAAGAAAAATCAAGAAAGTAGTCTTATTCATGGCTGCGGTATCTCTATCCCTGAAAAACATTTTTCCAACTTGTTTTCTTTCATTGAGTCGAATAAACACCCAAGTTCTCTTTTAAAGAAAAAAAGAGCAAAGCTTTTTCAATATGCTTTTGGCAAAGAGCGCTCTTTTCAAGAGATTAAAGAAGAAGTTAATCACAAAATTAACCTCTCTATGATTGCTCCTACCGGATAAAGTCGACATTTTTTGAAGGCAGAACAGTCACATATTGAAGATTAAAAATGTGCTCTGCTAAAAGACGCGCTTCTATGGCATAAAATGGCTCATGACTTGTTTGGCTATCTACTTTTGTCACAACCGCTACAGGTATACCCTGAGGAAAAATTCCATCAAGGCCTGTTGTGACAAGTAAATCACTAAGACGCATTCTTGCATCATGAGAGGCCTCCATGCTTCCTTCTTTATAATTAAACCCCACACCCTTAACTAGCAGAGAGGGTGCCTGTATAGAGTGAGAAACACTTCCTTGGAGCTCTCCTTTTCCTAGTAAACAGGAAGGCTCTAACCCGCTACTGCTTTTTTCTATCGAAGTAATTAAAGTAGAAAACTTTTCTCTCTTAGAACCAGGATCCGCTAAACCTTTTAAATTTTCTAACGCTTGTTTTAAGTTAAACAACAAATAGCGCTCTTGATCTCCTTTTCTAAGGGCTCTTACAGAAGGAGAGAACTTTTTATCTGTAATGAGTCTAACTTTACTAACATGAGGACAAACCTCATCAACCACCCCCACTAAAACACCCTTTGAAAGCACGGGGCTATTAACCTCTACACACGCTCTACCCAGATCATCATTTGTTTGCGAGCCTATATCAATCCATATGCAATGACTATAGGATCGAAAAGAGCGAAAAACTACCTGAGCAGCAATCGCATCGCTACTTTCCTGGTAAAGCACGTCTCCTTTAAAAGGAGAATCTAAATAAGTAGACTCTTGTTCTAAAGTAACACTGTTTGAAAAAGAGAAGAGAGCGGATCTTCCCACCATCCTTTGAAGGGGAATCATCGTATGTAGCATTCCTCTTCTAATTTTTTTCACCAGCGCCGTAGGCATTTGAAACATTAAAAAAAAGAGAAGTAAAAGAGGTAGAATGGAAGTAACAGAGACTCTTTTTATTTTTTCCATATTTTTCTTTCTCTAATCTTGAATAGCTTTACAAAAACAGGAAATAAAGTGGTCTATATTGCCACTATTAAGTGCCGCTAAATTAATACGGCTACTACCGGTTAAGTAAATGCCTTGCTTGTAAAGGTTTTCCACTTGGCTGGGGCTTAGACCAAGAAGTGTAAAAAAGCCGAAACTCTCTTTTAAACTATTTATCAAGGCTTGAGAACCTACATTTTTTAACTTCTCTACCAAATAAACTTTAGTCTGTTCTATCCTTTTCCGAATAGTAGAAAGCTCTTCTTCCCACTGCTTTCTTAAACTCTCTGTACTTAAAATGGTATGCACCAAATGTGCTCCAAATCTTGGCGGATTAGAATAGGTACGTCTAGCTATTTGCTTAATATGACTCTCTACAGCTTGTTTCTCTTGCTCACTGCCTGTATTGATCATAAGAGCCCCAACTCTTTCACCATACAAAGTAAATGTCTTAGAACAAGAAAAAGCCAACATAAAATCAATGTTGTTCTCTGTTAAAAACCTAAGAGGAAAACTATCCTCATAAACCCCGTGAGCAAAACCTAAATAAGCCATATCAAAAAAACAGATACACTTCTTTTTTCTTAAAAGAATAAGCAATTCTTCCCACTCTTTTTTATTTAGATCAAGGCCTGTAGGATTATGGCAACATGCATGAAGAAGCAGCGCGCTCCCCTCTTTTAATCCCACTACAAAGTTTTTAAGCCGTCCGTAGTCTACACTCATTGTAGTAGGCTCTGCATAAGGGTAGGTTCCCACTTCTAATCCAGCCTCTTCAAAGATAGCTCTATGGTTAGCCCAAGTTGGATCTGAAACATAAATTTGTTTAATCCCCCCCCTTAGTAAAAAGTCAGCGCCTGTTCTCAAAGCGCTCGTGCCTCCAATTGTTTGGATCATAGCCACACGTTTTTCACTCTTCTCTATCGATTCATCGCCAACTAAAAGATATAAAAGACTTTTTAAAAAAGGCCTGTAGCCTCCAATAGACTGATAAGCTGTTGAAAAGTTTTCATTCACATAACGCTTTGCAACTTCTGTAACCACAGGCATTGAGAAAAACTCTCCCTCTTCATCGTAATAAATACCCATAGATAGATTATGCTTTGAGGAGCTCTTATCTTGCCTAAACCTCTCAGAAATACCAAAAATAGCATCAGGAGCAAGCTCCTTATAATTTTGAAAAAATTCCATACATACACACGTTTTTAATCTGATAGTAGCAAACCATTGAAAAAAAGGTCCAGAACGTAATATTATGATTTATCCCTAAAGGGGGCGTTAGCTCAGTTGGTAGAGCGCAACAATGGCATTGTTGAGGTCAACGGTTCGATTCCGTTACGCTCCAATTAAAATTTGGTCTCTAATCTAATTACAGAACCAAACAGCGTCAAGTCGCTCATAAGAGAGTTTTTCTTATCCAAATCTACTTTAATAATAGAGGATAAGCTCTGCCCAAGGTGATTCATAGGATGGTGCAAGTAGTAATAGTGTGCCTGGTAGCCCACGCTTAAACCAATCAAGATGTTTTTCTCATCAACCAGGTCCCATCCTCCTCCAACTCTAAAATCAAAAGAAGGAATTAATGTACGTGAACTTGTCACCATAGGAGAGAGTAAACTCTCCCCATTTTTTGCCATCAGTTGACGCCAACTCTCTTCTTGGCCATAAACAATACTACCACCAAAAGATCCATGTATGTGCATGCCCGCTAAAAAATTAAGCTTCAGTTGTAAACTAGCCATAGGACCTAAAGCTTGAAAACGCGTTTTTGCCAGGGCTGAATAATTGTCATTATCAAAGCCGCCTATCTCTTCAGTATTAATAGAAAGCTTTTTTACTCCTAAAAAACGTTTAAACTCAACAAGACCAAATCCGCCCTGCTTATAACCTAAACAAAGATCACTCGCCTTAAGAGATAAACTTCGTAGCCCTTGATCATTTGTCTCTTTAATTTGGTTTTTATAACTAAGATAACTAGCTGAAATGTCATATGAAGCTATATTCACACTACCATTTATCTTATATCCCCAGCTCCAAGGCAAAGTCTCTTTTCCTTTTAAATCACTACTCCAGTCTCTTCCTAAAACACTCCCCATATAAACAAGGCCCTGCTCTTTAGCATCCTTCTTTACCTGCATTAATAAAAATTCTGGATAAAGCTCGAAATAAATACCTTTTTTCTCTGAATCAAAGAACATTCTATCGCTCTGTAAATCTTCACTAGACCTAGATTCTTTATATTGATTTATCTCTCTTTCTATTTTCTCAATGCGGTCAATAATGGTACTAAAACCTTGAGTAGCAATAAAAAAAGATAATAATAAAAATCGCTTCTTCATTAAGAAAACCTCATTTCATAAAAATATTTTCTAAATGTTATCAAAAAATCAATAAAACTAAAAGACTTTTAGTTATAGTGGTAAAAGTCAAGGCCCTCTTGGCATGGTCCAAAAAAGCGTATATTTCCTTTATCCAGCCACAACAAGTGTGTGCAATGGTCTTTAAGTAGCTCTTCATTATGCGAGGCTAAAATAAATATTTTTGACTGTTTAATCAAGCTAAGAATTTTTGTTCTTGATTTTTCAGCAAAATCTTTATCTCCAGCACCAAAAACTTCATCAATCACAAAAATTTCAGGTTTAAACATCACAGAAACAGCAAAAGCAAGACGCACCATCATACCTGCTGAATAAGTTTTTACAGGCATCTCCATAAAATCTCCAAGACCTGTCATCTCGGTAAGCTCTTCCATATACTGGGCCATCTCTTTTTTAGAATGGCCAAAGAGCATCCCTCTAGATATAGCATTATCTCTTCCACTGATTTCTGGATCGATACCGCACATCAAATCTAAAACAGAGCTAACCTTTCCTACAACTTCAATAGAGCCACCCGTGGGGTGATAAATCCCAGAAATCACTTTTAAAAGAGTACTTTTTCCAGATCCATTATGTCCTATAATTCCCACCCTCATTCCTGAAGAGATCGATAAATCTACCCTGTTAAGCGCTCTAACCGACACAGTTTTGCTATTTTTACTTTTAGCAAACATACCCCCCGTAACAAAACGGACGAGCTCTTTTTTTAAAACACGGCTTGAAAGCCCATAAACAGGTAGCTCTAAGGAAACACCTGTTAAAGTAATACTCGGTTCTTGCGTCGTCATACCCAAAAAGCAATCCTCCTTCTATACTTGCCAAAAAGGTAAAGTGAAAAGGTCACCAGCACCATCAAAATTAAAAGACAACACACCCATGAAGATAATGGAATTTCTTGCCCAAGAAGAGGGTTACGCACCAAATTAATCATATGGTGTATGGGATTATACTTGATTAAAAGAAGCTTTCTACCAGAAAGCATACCGGGCATCCAGATAATAGGAGTAACAAAAAAAACAACCCCTAAAAAGCTACTAATAATAGGTTTAACATCTCGGTACCTAGATCCTAAAAGCGCCAATAATAAAGTAGAAAACACCAATATTAGCATAAAAAGAAAAGTTCCAATTAAAAATAAAGGAGCATTCACAGAAACATTAAAATAGAAAAAAATAGGAATAAGTCCCACTACTTGGTGCGCTAAAACCAGCAAGTTTCTATAAACAACTCTATAAACATAGAAAGAAAAAGGTAGCGACACCTGCTTAATCATAGGCCCTCCCTCCACAAAGCAATCCAGACCCTCTAAGGTCAAAGTGAGAAAAAATTGCCAAATTACCATGCCTGAAGCGAGATAAGGAAAAAAGGTAGTTAAATCGATGTTGAGTAAATTAGCATAAATTACGCCCATACAATAGATCATAATCATCGTGCTTAGAGTAATCCAAAAAGGCCCTAGCGTAGAGCGCTTGTATCTTAACTTTATATCTTGCCAAGCAAAGCGTCCAAAAACACGAAACGACAAAAGCCCTTCTTTTAAATCAGTAAAAGATTCAGAAAAAACGAAAGGTTTTTTTTCTTTGAGAGTATCAAGTATATTTTCCATATTACACAGCGTATTAGAAATGAGATTTTTTTTTAAGAAAAAACTCAATTAATCCAGCATATCTCTAGCAAACACCATAGCCCCTAAAAGAGCCGTTTCTTCTTTTAAAATCACTTTGATGGGAACATCTTTCAACATAGCTTCAAAGCGCCCTTTATCTTTAAAGGCATCTAAAAATTGAGACCGGTTTAAAAAAGGTAAAATTTTTGGAGCAATGCCGCCGCCAATAAAAAGACCACCTGTAGCCATCATTTTCAGGGCTAAATTACCCGCTGCTGAGGCATAAATAGAGCTAAATATTTCCAATGCTTTTACGCAAACATCGGATTTTTTTTCCAAAGCCCATTTAGAAATAACAAATGCCGCATCTTGCTCTTTCATCTCAGATAAAACCTGTGCCTCTTCATCCATTTTTTGATCTTCAACTAAAAAAGCATGCACATTTGCAATACCAGGACCTGACAAAACTCTTTCATAAGAGACGTGATTCCACTTTTTTCTTAAATATTTTAACAAAGAATCTTCCTGTGCATTTCTAGGAGCAAAGTCTGCGTGCCCCCCTTCTGAGGCAAAAGGATAAAGCTTGCCTTGCATAAAAATAATACCCGCCTCTCCGAGACCTGTCCCTGCAGAAATCAAGGCTTGATTACCCTTTTTCTCTGGCACGCCTTGATTTAAAACTTTAAAATCTTTTTCATCTAAAGCTTTAATGCCCCAAGCATTGGATTCTAAATCATTGATGATGGCTACTTTTTCTTTTCCTACTTGGCAAGCCTTTGCTAAACTCTCCACCTCAATCTCCCAGGGCAGGTTAGTAGCATGGCAAACACCATGCTTAACAGCTCCAGCAATACCAAAGCACGCTTTTTCAGCAATCACTGCATGCTCTTGCAAAAAGAGCACAACAATTTCTTCCAAACTACCATGTTCATGACTAGGGTATTTTTTTTCAGCCACGATAACAAACCCCTTTGTGTTTTGTTCAAAAAAGGCAAGGTGTGTTTTAGTTCCACCAATATCTCCAGCAAGAATTGACATAAGTTTGTTCTCTTTTTTTTCTTTATCCATTACAAAAAAAACCATTTTAGTCATTCTTTTTATCCAGTATTAAAAAACTCTTAAGTTGTGATAGAGTTAGTATCAAAAGTAACCAGAGGTAAAACATGTCAAAAAACGAAGACTCAGCAAAAAAGAAAGCTTTAGAACTCGCTCTTTCTCACGTTGAAAAACAGTTCGGAGAAGGCTCTATCATGAGACTAGGTGATGAC
>NVUK01000015.1 GCA_002401865.1 Candidatus Aerophobota bacterium
ATATGTGGAAAATTATTTCACGACTCAAGAGATTTCTGACAAGTATGGAATCCCTCTTGATCTTGTTATCAATATTGTTTCTAAAATCCATAAAGCTGAATACAAGCGGAGGCAAGGTCCCCCTACTCTGCGCGTGTCTAAAAAAGCTTTTGGTATAGGTCGCCACTATCCAATTACGCAAAAATGGATGCGCTTTTGTAATTAATTATACACGGGTTGAGGTTGGCTTTTGAGCTGTTTGTAATAATTGAATGGCAGCATTTCTTTGATCTGGAGTCGGAGCGCCTTGCCTTAATTCTTCAATAGAGGCATCGATTCTTCTAAGTGTTCCAATGAGATTTTGTACAGAAAACGTACGTGATAGAGTAATGCCTGTTAGTTCGTACAATCTTGTTTGCAGAGTGAAAAGAGGAGGATAGGAGATAGGATTAGCAAATAATGAGATGCCCTGTGTGTCGTTATAGTTGAAGAGGCGGGCGCGTAAATTTTCAAGTCCTCGTGCTATCTGGGAATTAGACGAGTTCCAACGGTTGATCGTTGCTGGATCGATATACACGTATTGTGGACAAGGGTCTTGCATCGCTTGACCAATAGAGTTTAGTAGGTAAGTGCGATCTTCTTTAGAAAGTCTGTCGCGCTTTAGTTCGAGGTGTATGTGGTTAAATAATGAGATAGGTTGCACTGTATTTAAGCGGTCTAAAATCATTAGAGCATCTTCGTTGCTGCGGACATGGCTAAGGGCTTTGGCAAGGTCTTTTGGCTGTATGATTTGATCGAGGTTAAAGAATACGGCTGAAATCATAGATTGTTTCACTTGAGTCGATAGAGGTATGCTGGTTGTTTGTAATTCACGATAACCTTTGTCTATGTGCTGAATAAGCGCATCTTCTAATTCCTGGATAGGTTTATCGGTATCTAGGGAAAGTTTTAGCAGTTGAGAGATAGACATTTCTGGAGCAGTCGATCCTTTTTTAAACTGTGAAAAAGCATTAGTTTTCATATTTTTCAAATGCTTCATCAAGCTCTGCGCGTCGTAATAAGAGAGGTCGTTAGCATCAAGACCGTCAAGTAGAGAGGATGCCTCGGTATATGTATATTCTTTGGTTGTTTGGAGAGCATTAAGAAGGTGAGCTAAACATAGACAGCGACTATCTTCAGAAGTAGCGTCATCGCCAGCTAAAATACTTTTTAAAACATTTGCTGCTACAAAATTTTCTACTTCTTCTAATTTCGTGTGTAAGATAGGTAGTATGTGGTGGTTAAGTGGAAAATTGGAGGCTGCTTGAACTACATCTTGGAGGGGCCACTGCTGATAGTCAGGGGTAATATTGGATGGAGCATCTAAATAAGGGTGCAGGTGAACTACATAGTTACCAAGAGCACTGCCAGCAAAACCCGTGAGATAGAAAGCTGTAAATGAAAAAAAGAAGGATGAAGAACTCTTTCTTTTCATCAAAGCTATAATTAGTAAAGCCGTAGCTCCTAAAGCTGCCTCGTTTGAATCTAACTGAAATAAAGGGGTTTTATCTACGCCATGGTTCGATGCAGGGGAATAAACAGAGTAGCTTGCAGACATTATAGCAGTGGACATTGTCCAGTTCATATTATTAGAGAGAAGAGCCGCTGCTGCAATAACACTAATCGTTAGTGCTAATGTAGTCATTTCTACTTTTCCTTTTTCAACCGAATATCCTGAGCTGGGCGCTGTTGTGGTATAGAGATTTCTATTAAAAGCAGGCAAAGTCTCTTCAGATCCTGTTGGTCTTATAATACGTAAATCTTCATCTATAGAATCCATGAAATTTTCATCGTAAGAGGTAGAGCTAGAGAGTACAGTCTGATCGAGAAGAGCCGCTTTTATCACAGCTTCTAGAGGAGTAGGTACGCCTACAGGAACAGCGTGGTAATGTTTCATAAATCGCTGTGAAAAAGGGTGATCTCTATCTTGAGATAGCGCCTGGACCAGGCTTATTTGATAAACGCGGGAAATGTGGTTGTCAGCGTTAGAGTCTAATTGGAGTGTGGCGCGATGTCGTAGAGCACTAAATGTTTCGTCAAATGTTTCGTCACTTAGCTCTTGGTAGAAAACTTGTTGGGATATAGCAAAACCGAGCATGGGTAGAGCTACTTGATGCGATAGCATTATCATAGGGATAAGCAGCAGTAAAGCAGGGCTGCTTTCTAGATCAAAAAGTTTATTTTCAAGAAGCTCGCTTATATATGTTGCTTGAAAGCGAGATGTGTTATTTGCTGCGAAAGATAAAGCGGTGTGCGCCATAAATCCGCATCCTACGTAGGCTATTTCTTTAAAGAAAGAACGTCTGAGTAGTGAAAACACTACAGCACTAGTTACAAGCGCTATTTGTGCAGTTTGTACTCGTGGAAGGCCTCCAGACTCTTTCCCATTTAGTTCAATGAGCGTGAATAGGCGATCAACCGGTTTTAAGACGGAGCTTAGAAGGCTCAAATTAACAGGACCACTAGGCGCTTGTACACCTGTAAGGTTTGCATAAGTTGTATCGATTCTTCCAAGGGCCATGTTTAAATACCTACTAAATTTTAAATGAGAGTTATCGCTCTTAAAAAGCTATTTTGCTACAAGAATATTTCACGAAAGAAGTTAAAAAGCAACCTTGAAGTTACTGTAGTGGCAGTGGTAGTACGCTACTAATATGTGTCTGCCCGGTTTTAAGCATTAGTAGTCTATCAAAGCCTATCGCTATGCCATAACAAGCGGGAAGAGGATTTTCTTTGAGAGCTTTAATAAGAGATAAATCTATGGGGTAGGTTTCTTTGCCACTATTTTTTCGGTTCATATTTTGTGCATCCATACGCTTTTTATACGTGCAGCTCTCTTGCAGTTCTAAATAGCCATTGGCTAGCTCTTTTCCTTGGAAGTAAATCTCAAAACGTTTAGCTACTTCTTTTCCCTTCTCCATATGGATTTGCGCAAGCGCGCTTTGACTTTTCGGATAATCAACAATCACTTCAAAGCCAGAACGGCCCAATTTTGGCTCTATTAGCATGGACCAAACAAGAGACTCTAGGTGGGTATTTTTTAAATTACTGCAATCGATATTAGCCCGGGTTAAAACTTTTTCAAATTCAGTGTGGCTGGCTGTACAGTCTACTCGTGCATACCGTTTAAAAGCGTCAGAGTAGGAAGTGATAAGGTGGTTTTGTTTTTGTGTAAAAAGAGCAAGTATTGCGAAATTATCTTCTAAAAAATTTTTAAAATCGGTGCCTGTTTTATACCACTCGAGCATGGTGAACACGGGGCTGTGGTTCGCTCCTTGTTCTTCTTTTCTATAAACATGTGCTAGTTGAAAAATGTCACCAGAGCCTTGGCATAAAAGCTGCTTCATACCACTTTCTGGAGAAGAGAGTAAAAAACGGGGTGTTTTGCTCTTTTTATCCACACGCATTAAATCAATATGCTCATCAACAATGACTCCCGATCCGAGTAAAAACGTGTCTACTTCTATAACTTCTTTCTGGTGAAAAAAAGAACGTATCGCTTGCAAGGAGTCAGCTCTAACTTTGAGTTTTTCCCGTTTGCTAAGTGCGTTAAAATTATTCAGATTAAACTCTTGAGACATACGAGCCGTCTCTCGTATCTACTTTGATTTTTTCCCCTTCATTAATGAAAATAGGTACTTGTATTTCAAGGCCTGTTTGAAGGGTTGCCCCTTTCATCACGCGGCCGGCAGCGGTGTCACCGCGCACTCCTGGAGCAGTTTGAGTAACTGTAAGGTTTAGAAATGTTGGAGCGATGATGTCTACCACGTTGCCGTTGTAGAAGATGACCTCGTATAGCGTGTCATCGAGTAAATAGTCGGGTCTCATTCCAAGAGTTTCTAAAGAAACCTCTACTTGGTTAAAGTCGTGATCATTCATAAAAATAGCTGCGCCATTCTCTACATAAAGTAGACGGAGCTTGGACTCTTCTACATCGGCGAGTTGAAATTTTTCTCCCGATTTATACGTTTTTTCAATAACGCGTCCTGATAGAAGATGTTTTATCTTTGTCCGTACAAAAGCTTGTCCTTTTCCAGGTTTTACAAATTCTACGCTTACAATGGTATACGGAAAGCCCTCTATTTCTAGCTTCATTCCCGATTTAAACTCATTTGTGCTAACGCTTCCCAAACCAAACTTCCTTACAGTAATATTATACTTTTCTTGCTCTTCCTAGGGTAACATAGGGGCAATATTGCCTTCAATGGGATTTTAGAGCTTATGAGGCTGGGCTACTACTGCTCATCATTCCTATCTGCAATACGAGGGAATGTGGGACTGGGTAAGCCAAGCTGGGTAGCTGTGGTTGAAATCATAGCATGTGTAGATTGTCCAAAAGTGGTTTGAATCTGTCTTGCTATTTGTGCCCACTCCCCCCTCTCTGCTTGTCCAATATTAAGGATGTTTGCCTGTGCGTTAATTTCGGCGATTGCAGCGAGACCAATGACACAAGTCATGACAGATTGTAAATTGCCTTGAGAAGTTAACCTTTCTATAAATTTTGCAGCTCCTGCAATGGTTTTAGCATCTTGAGATTGCTCCCCTTTAATCTTCTCGAGTTCTCCAAGAAGTTGATTAAACTGTTCAGCTCTCTCTTTAAAAGATTCCTTAGCGGCAAGGTCCTCTTTTTGTTGAGCATTATCGCTCTTTAAGCTCTCTATTGTTGTTTTGTCCTGAACACGCATTTGTTCAGCTAGACCATACTGAGCAGCAACAACACTTTGAGCAGAGGTGTAGGAGAGTAGGCAAAGCTGCTTTATGCGGTTTTTAGGACCAAAAAATAGTGTAGCTAACACAGAGACTTGCGACGCTCCAATAATTACCGCTATAAAGTTTTCATAGTCATTAGCATCCTCTGGAGGCATTAGTAGAGCATGAATGTTGTAAACAGTTTGCTCAGGGCAGTAATTGTTTTTACCAAAAAAAGTTAAATCAAATAGTTCGGCGGTTTTTTCTATACCTTTCAAAACCTCTTGGGCGGTGATGTCGGGTTTTGGGATGCTTTCCCATGTTTGCCAAAGTTCGTTCCAAGGAATGTTCCAAGTTGTAGATGTTCCAGCTGCCATGATTAACTCCCTCGAGGATTTCTTTTAGTAAAAAATTTTATGCGTTTTTTCAATAAAAAACAACGTATTATTAAAAATAGGAGTTGTTGGGAGAGGGGGATGTTGGAGTCCAGGGTTCTAGTTGACTTATTATAAGTTGTTAAGTAGTCTCAGCTATTTGCATCAGAGGCACTTAACAGAGGCGTTTCTAGTGGGAAAATCAGCAAAGTTTTCAGGAGAGAGTTAGCAATTATGAGAGAACATTGGAGTTCAAAATTTGGATTTCTTTTTGCCTCCGTAGGTTCGGCTGTAGGTCTTGGGCTTTTGTGGAAGTTTCCCTATACTGTAGGGCAAAATGGGGGAGGTTTTTTTCTTCTCGCCTATGTACTCTTTCTAATTCTTTTAGGCATACCTGTTTTTATTGGTGAAGTGATTTTAGGACGTTCTAGTCAAAAGTCAGCTATTTGTGCGTTTACAGAATTTAATAAAGAACGGGATTTTTGGAAGTTAGGCGCTTATTTTGGAGTAATGTCTTCGTTTTTAATTATGTCTTATTATTCGGTGATTGCTGGGTATGGGATGAGCTATGTTTTAATGAGCTTGATGGGAAATTACGCGGCGCTTGGCGCGGGCACTGAGAGTGCGGTTTCTTCCGCCTATGCAAATCTGTCGGGATCGGCAGGAATATCTCTTTTTTGGCATGTAGCTTTTAGCTTGATAACCTTGAGTATTGTTGCAGCGGGTATTCGTAAAGGTGTAGAGTTTTGGGCAAAAATCATGACCAAAATGTTACTGGTGATTTTGATTTTCTTTGCTATATATGCTCTATTTTTACCTGGATGGGGCCAAGCCTTTCACTTTATTTTTTCTCCCAAGGCAAATGCTTTTTCTTTCAGTTCTTTAATGGAGGCACTGGGGCTTGCCTTTTTTACTATGAGTCTTGGTCAAGGGATTATGATTAGTTATGGCAGTTACATGGGGAAAAAAGAGTCTATTGTTGGTTTATCCTTTATTGTAGGAATATCTGTATTGGTAGTGGCTATTTTAGCTTCGATGATGATTTTCCCTGTGGTGTTTAGTTTTGACATATCGCCAGCATCAGGCCCGAGTTTAATTTTTGAAACGATGCCCTATCTTTTTTCCAAACTTCCAGGAGCGACACTTTTTGCATCTCTATTTTTTATTTTATTTGTTTTTACAGCGCTCACCTCGGCTATTCCTTTAGTAGAAGTGGTGGCTTCTAATTTAATGGAAGTAGCTTCTATAACTAGAAAAAAAGCAGCGTGGATAGCAGGGGGCAGTTGTATGGTGTTTGGGATTCCAAGCGCTCTTGCTGGAAGCGGGGTGTTGTTCTCTTCATGGCAGGCAATTTATGGAATGAACTTTTTAAAAACAATTGACCATTTAGTAACGGTATGGCTCATACCTTTGTCGGCATTAATTACTGCTTTATTTATTGGCTGGGGCGTTTCAAGAGAGCGTGTAAGAGAGGAATTTGTGATGAATAAACCTTTTTTAGCGGGCCTATTTCAAGTGTGGATAAGATTTATGCGGTGGGTAGTTCCTGTGGTTATTATAGTTTTAATACTGCAAAATAGCGGCGTAGTAAATTTTGAGTATTGGCTTAATAAAATTTAATAACGAGTAAATTATGAGTGAACAAAGAGAGCATTGGACATCGCAAGTTGGGTTTCTACTAGCGGCTATTGGGTCAGCGGTAGGATTGGGACTTTTGTGGAAATTTCCCTATACTGTGGGACAAAATGGAGGAGGCCTGTTTCTTCTCTCTTATGTGCTATGTATTATTGTCATAGGTATTCCTGTATTAATTGGAGAGCTTTTGCTCGGAAGACATACGCAGAGCGCGGCAGTGAATGCGTTTGGCAAACTATCCTCTAACCAACCTTTTTGGAAAATGGGAGGATGGCTAGGCGTTATTTCTTCTTTTCTAATCATGTCTTTTTATTCGGTGATTGCAGGATTTGGCATGAGCTATGTGTTAATGTCTCTAACTAATTTTTACTCTTCTGTACCGTTAGAGCAAATTCCAAAGGTGTTTACACTTTTGTCTCACTCTGGTGGCATTGTCATTTTTTGGCACTTTTTATTCACTTTGATTACAATGTCAATTGTGCTTAGCGGCGTGCGTAAAGGGATCGAGTTTTGGGCAAAAATTATGACAAGAACACTTTTTGTTATTTTAATTGCTTTTTGTTTATATGGATTAACTCTTTCTGGCTTTAGCGATACTGTAAAATTTATTTTCAACTGGGACGTTCAGTCATTTGATTTTTCTAGCATTTTAGAAGCGCTAGGACTTGCTTTTTTCACACTCTCTTTAGGTCAAGGTATCATGATTAGTTATGGTAGCTACATGAGAAAAAAAGAAAACATTCCTGTGATGGCCCTCGTGATTGCTGGTGCGGTCATTGTTGTAGCTGTTTTAGTAGCCTTTAGTATTTTTCCCATTATCTTTACCTTTAATTTTGTTCCCGAGCAAGGCGTAGGTTTAATCTTTGAAACGATGCCCTACCTATTTGCTCAGCTACCAGGCTCAATTTTAATTTCTACGATTTTCTTTCTGTTGTTTGTTTTTGCCGCTCTTACCTCATCGATTCCTTTTATTGAAGTGCCCGCGACAAATCTTATGGAATTGAAAGGTTTTTCTAGGAAAAAAGCGGTGTTGATTGTCTCTGGTGCGGTCTTTCTTTTTGGTATTCCTTGCGCGCTCTCTTTTTCCCAAGCACTCTTTCCTAACTGGTCCTCTGTTTATGGAAGCTCTTATCTTGATACCATCAATGCTTTAGTTTCTGTATGGCTCATCCCTGTAGGTGGCCTAATTACAGCGCTATTTTTAGGTTGGAGAGTTCCGAAAAAAGATTTAATAGAAGAATTTCCAACCTCGTCTAAATGGCACAAGTTTTTCCATTTGTGGTACTTTTTTATGCGCTACATTATACCTATTCTAATTTTACTGATTATTTTACAAAAAACAGGGTTGATTAACTTTGATACGTTTTTGCGCTAATATTTATTTTGGTGCATGAGTAGAACTCTAGAGATGAGCTCTTTAGCTATCTTTGTATACTCTTCGGGCCGTGCCACTTTAGGCATAGGAACAGAGACTTTTCCTGTTTGTTTTTTGCGAGTATAGTGGAGAGTGAGTTTTTGTTTACCCATTTTCAAGTAGTGCACATTGTTACTTGCAGCAAATAGCCTTAGGCTTGCTAGGGCAAAAAACCATTGATCTTTTTCCGGAAGAGGGCCAAAGCGGTCGATTAATTCATCTTGAATATTAGTAAGGTCTGCTCCATTTTCCACATCACCAATACGGTGATAAATTTCTAGGCGTATATTGCTATGGTTAATGTAATTATGAGAGAAATGGGAAGGGAAATCAGAATCTACTTTCACTTCATAAATGGAGGGGATTGTTTCAATATTTGTATCGCTTGCACCTT
Organism: Candidatus Aerophobota bacterium; assembly: GCA_002401865.1. Lineage (GTDB taxonomy): Bacteria > Chlamydiota > Chlamydiia > Chlamydiales > Simkaniaceae. The sequence goes on from NVUK01000015.1 coordinate 8,525, forward strand.
TTTTCAGCTCGCTTATAGTTTTTTTCAACATTTTGCAATAAAAATGAAAACCAACGCTTGCAACCATACCTGATTGTTTCACCCCTAAAATATCTCCAGCGCCCCGTATTTCAAGATCACGCATAGCCAGTTTCATGCCTCCACCAAAGCCAGAATTCTCAACGAGGGCCTGTAGGCGTTGGCGCGCCTCTTCAGAGATTTCTTTTTTAACGGGGACTAAAAAATAGGCATAGGCAAGACGTTTCCATCTGCCAACACGTCCCCTTAACTGGTATAGATCTGCTACGCCGTATGTGTCGGCTTTATCGATAAAAATAGTATTCGCATTGGGAATGTCCACGCCATTTTCTACAATGGTTGTGGCGAGTAAAATGTCGATAGAGCCATGCTTAAATTCATGAAAAATAGTGTCTAGTTGGGTCGCTGGCATTTGGCCATGGCCTACAGCTATTTTTGCATGGGGAACTAGTTTTTCCAGCCATGCCTTTTTTGCAAGGATGGATTCAACTCTATTATGAATAAAAAAAGATTTCCCGCCGCGCGCTAGCTCGCGCAATAGCCCTGCTTCAATTACTTTGTCGTCCGTTTGAGCAATGATTGTTTTTATCGGCAACCTATCTTGAGGAGGCGTGCTGATTTGTGACATGGATTTCAGCGTGATAAGAGAGCTGTAGAGTGTTCTTGGAATAGGGGTGGCAGACAGTGTTAAGCAGTCAATACCCACCTTGCTTTTTTTCAAATGCTCTTTTGTACGCACACCAAAACGTTGCTCTTCATCAATAATGAGCATCCCTAAATCTTTAAATTTTATATCTTTACTGGCTAAGCGGTGGGTGCCAATAATAATATCTACTTGTCCATTTTCTAGATCTTCTAAGGTTTGAGCTGCTTGCTTGGCACTTATCATACGGGTTAAAAGAGCTATTTTTATTGGAAAATCTTTCATTCTAGCATAGAAAGAATCAAAATGTTGCGATGCTAAAACTGTCGTAGGAACCATGACAGCTACTTGTTTGCCGCCATCGACTACTGCTTTAAAAGCAGCTCTCATCGCGACTTCTGTTTTACCATAACCTACATCGCCGCAAATGAGTCTGTCCATGGCTTTAGAGCCAAGCATGTCTGCTTTAACATCGAGAATCGCTTGGCGCTGATCTACTGTTAGAGTGTAGGGAAAGTCTTCTTCAAAAAGAATCATCTCTTCAGAATCGGCTCTATAAACAAAGCCTCCCTGCGCTTGCCTTTTAGCTTCTAAATCTAAAAGCTCTTTGGCATAACCCACAATCGATTTTTGTACTTTGGCTTTGGCTTGTTGCCACTTTTTTGATCCCAGTTTTGTGAGGGTGGGCATTTCTGTTTTTGTGCCAATATAGCGGCTAACCAGGTGGGACTGGCTTAGAGGAACAAATAGTTTAGCGCCTTCTGCATAACTTAACGTCATGAACTCTTGCTCTTCATGCAAATGGTTTTTTTGCTTTTCAAAACCCATGAATTTTGCTACGCCGCTATGTAAATGAACAACCAAATCGCCTTTTTCTATTTGATGAAAAACGGTGGTGGGTGTTTGGTAGCTTTGGCGCCATGTTTCTCTTTTTATAATCTCTTTTTCTGTTAGCTCTGCGTACGATATAATTGCTGTTTTAGAAGGGGCAAAAATAAGGGAGTGGGAAAGTGTGCCTTCTAAAAAGTGGAGCTTGGCACTGTTGCCAAAAGATAAGTTTTCCATCGCTTTAGTTAAGTGAACCTTTTCTGCCTGTGTCGCTGTAACAAAATAGAGTGTTTCAAATTCTAGCTGGGCTATAGCGTGGATTTTTTCTGGTACTGATGCACCCTCTTTTTCAAAAGGGGGCAGAGAGAGTAGGGGTAGTCGTATGGGCGCTACTTGAAAGCTTTGCTCAAAAAGCTCTAGCTTTAGAGGTTCAACTTTTCTCTCTTCACAATCTTTCATGGTTTTAAAACCTGGAAGATGGGTAGAGATATGTTCGTTAGAGAAAAAACTCATCGAGCTCTTTTCAAAAAGATTTAGTGCTTCACTAAGTGAAAACATTAAAGGTGTTTTTGTTTTTTGTGCATCGTTAATTGCAATGTAGGCCTCTTCTACAGCGACGATATCATCGAATATAAGGTGGGTTTGCCCCGGCATATAATCTGCCAAGTGACTGAGATTTTTGCCTAGCTTTAAACCAGCTTCTAATAAGGGGCGCTCAAGCGCTGGTAAAAGAGAAATTTCAGCTACGTTCTTTTCGCTTTTTTGTGTTAGAGGATTAAAGGCTTTTATTAACTCTAAAGTGTCACCAAAAAAATCGAGCCTGTAGGGCGTTTTGTCATTGGTCGGAAATATATCAATGATCCCTCCACGGACCGCAAACTCTCCCTTATCCGATACAGTAGAGCACTCTTGATAACCTAAATCCTCTCTTAAAAGCTCTATAAGGGTGTTAAAGTCTACGCTGTCCCCTCCCTTCAAATTGAGCGCTAGTTGGTCCATAGAGCTTCTTTTTACTACTTTTTGTAAAAAAGCACCCATAGTGACAAGTAAAATAGAGGGGCCTTGATGCTCTTTTAAAGCGGCAAGTTTAGTAAAACGGCTACCTACAATATCGGGGCTAGGGTTTGTTTTCCCAAAGGGGAGTTCTTCCCAAGAGGGGAAGGTTTCTATTAAAACGGAGTGTTTTTTGTAAAACATTGAAGACAAGAAGTTTAAGTCGGCCTCTAAGGCTCCATCTTCACTCTCTTTGGTTACTATAATAGTACTACCACTAGAGCTAATTGCATGGGCAAGGGCGACCAAAGCCTTTGCTGGGGAGGAAAGGTGTTGGAAAATAGCGCTATTTTCACAGCTAATAAGGGATTCGAGGCTCTTTGTCCCCATTGTAAGTGTCGATTTTTCCATATTAGCTGCAAGTCTACCATAGGAGATCCCAAAATGAAAGAGGGGAATAGGCCATTTTCACCCCTCAAACACCCCTATGTACATATAAACATTAATTTAAAATTGCATAATTATTATAGTCTTTTCAATTAGTTACAATTTTAATTGTAATTATGTTATAATTGAAGTTAAGTTTATTTATTATCAGGGGGTAGTATGACAACAGTTACATTAAATAGTAGTAATCATTCAAATACAGGTGGCGTAAAGGCACCAGAAAAGAGTTCTACGACAAAAAATACTGAGAGCGTAGCAAGCAAAGTTTTTAGTTTGAGAGTGAGCTCTTTAGCTAGTGTTGTTCCGCGCACCAGTGTTACTAGTACAACGCAGTTTGAGCAGTTAGTAAAGACATACACTAAGCCAACAACCACAACTCCGGTGCAAGACACTTGGAACAGAGAAGGGGCCCTTGGTTTTTATGTTGACGATGAAGGAAACTCTGTTGATTCAGATGATGAAGGGTTTGATTGCACATTCGATCTATCTGCTTCAAAATAAAAAGTAAACATATGAGAGTTCAAAATAGAAGGGGGATAATATGTCAATAAATCCATTAAGAAGTATGACGGAATTAGTCAGTGGCATGTCTGATTCAAGTACTAGTCTAGATAGAGAAAAAATATCAAGCGATACAAAAGCATTTGGTTATCAGCCGTTTAAGGAGTTTGCTCCAGAGGTCTCCAATGATAAGTTGCTGGAGGGTAGGGTAAATGTTTTAGGCGCTAATGAGTTGCCTCTAGATGCGGATCTTTTTAAAGATGTAAAATTACACGACCTGTTTTTTACAGATGAAACATGGCGTGCTTTGAGTGTAGAGGACCTAGATCAATCATTGAGTGCTTCTCCTCAAGAGGGGGATGTATTAGCTAATGTGCCAAATGTTTCTTTAGAGGGGCAAGATGTTGTCTCTAAGAGTGGGAGCAAGAAGCGCAAACAAGCAGGGAAGTTAGTTCTAGTGCTCAAGAATGTACAAAACCCAAAAAGGAGGGGAGTATGACAACAGTATCAACACATAATAATTTACCAAACATCACTTTTGGGGATGACCCGATTTCAAAGTTTGAAAAGAGGATGGAACATCATGTGAAAAAGGCAGAGAGCCTAGGCAGATCAACGAATTTTGGTAGCCTTTTAGTACAAGGGATTAAAGTGCAAAAAGTGGTTGCTCAATTTGTAAAGGAGATAGGCAGTCAAGCTCATGACAATGACAATGACAAAACACAACTAGCAACAGGTTTAACATGGATTCAACTATAATCTATGGTTTTGTTTTTTAAGTAGATTCAAATAAAAAATAAAAAGGAGAAAATATGACAACAGTATCAACACATAATAATTTACCGGACATCAATTTTGGTGATGACCCGATTTCAAATCTTGAACAAAGGTTTGAAAATCTTGATAAACTAGCAGCTAAAAGAGGTCTGAAATGTATAATGGATCTTCGGTTACCATCAGGGCTTACAGTGCAAAAAGTGGCTGACCAATTTGTAAAAGAGCTAGTTAGTAAATAACTGAATTCAGGTATAGATTGGACATAGATTACAATCTAACATCTGTTTTTATTTTTAAAGACTAAATAAATATTTTTTTTATTTAGTCTTTTTTTTTATTAAATTTGGAATTTGTTTCTTTTTAATACTAATTTTATTCATAATTGTATTGATTGTTGGGACAAGGGGGATGATTATGTCAGTAAAGATTACACAAGAGATTGCACAATTTGGTGTATCAGCTATAGCTATAGCTGGGGGCGAAACAATAAATACAGGGGTTAAAAGCGTAGCGCATATGGCATTGATACCGCCTAATGTGGAAGATCAAACTTTGTCACTGGAAGGGCGTGTCTCACCCCATAGTGTTAGACTTAGCCCACTACCACTTGCTGAGGATGTAGTTTTTGAAGATGATGATGAATCTATAGAATCTATAGACAGCCAAAGATTGCCATTAAAACGTAAATTGGAAGCTTCAGCAGTAGCTATCAGGAAAGCAACTTCAGAGGAGGATGGCGCGGATTTCAAAAGAGCGAAATTTCCACAATATTTTATACCTGCACTATCTAGGCAGGCATTGGATAGCGATTTAATTATTTTAAACGCTAAAGCTAGTCCATACAAGAATATGCACACCAATCCACTTGCAATGTTGAGAAGAAAATTTAAGCAAAGCATAAAGATCTGATAAGCTTTTAATCTCCACGTGAACATTAGGGCTTTTATTGATTTAAAAGCCTTTTTTTAGGCTTTGAAATAGTGGATCAAAGCTAGAGGGTTTAGCGCTAGAGCCTCTTGCCATATCCGCTTTTCCGCCACCTCGGCCGCTTACTAGTTCCAGTAAAGGTTTCATTAAAGTACCAGCACTATAGCCCTGCGCTATAAGATCTTTAGATAGGCCTAAAAAGAAAAAGGATTGTTCTCCTTCTTCAGCAACTAACAGGACGGCCAAATTTTGCCCCTCACCCGTTAACTGTTTTAATATTTCAGCCACAGCTTCTTTATCTAGATCTAAGCATGCACATAAAATTTGTTTGTCGCCCACTTTTTCAATTTTCGCTTTTAGCTCTGGAAGCATGGAAGCAAAAAGTTTTTGTTTTAGGATTAGGGTTTTTTGTTTTAACTCGCGTAAGTCTTGACCCATTTTCGTCGTAGCGTCTAAGGTTCCATTTTTTTTAGGTTTGGCTTTAAGGAAGGTAGTAATAGCATTGAGCTCATCTTCCATAGGGTAGCGCGCTGTTTCTTCCGCTTTTGCCCCAAGAAAAACTTCCGCTCTTTTAACCCCTGCTGCCAACGCTTTAATAGAGGCAATACGCACATAGCCAATGGTTGCTAGGTTTTGAACATGCGTGCCTCCGCAAAGCTCTTTTGAGCACAAATCAGACTCTTTACCCATAGTAACTACTCTTACTTTTTCGCCATATTTATCTCCGAAAAACTGTTTGATAGAAGGATCGTTGGCTATTTCTGCCAAGTTTTTTTCCTCTATATCTACAGCGCCGCCCTGCCATATCATTTTATTAATTAACGCTTCAAGCTCGCGTACTTGCTCATGACTAACATTTTCATGGTGGGTGAAATCAAAGCGTAAACGGTCACTCTCAACCAAAGAGCCTGCTTGCTTGATGTGGCTTCCTAATACTTTTTGCAAAGCGTAGTGGAGCAAATGCGTCGCGCTATGGTGCTTTTCAATCTCTCTACGCCGTTTAGTATCGATGCTCGCTACCACAGGGTCTCCTACAGTCAACTCTCCATTTACCAGCTCTCCATGATGGGTGATAATGCCGCTGTATGGCGCATGTGTAGAGTGTACTTGAAAAAGGATGTCTCCATGTTTTAAAACGCCTTTATCGCCCACTTGTCCCCCTTTTTCAGGGTAAAAACTTGTGGTGTCTAAAACAAGTTGCGCCTTTTCTCCAGCCTTTAATGTTTTAACAAAGTCCGTGCCAACTAACATAGCTTCGATAGAAGCATCTACAGTGTCGGTTTCACTTCCTACAAAGTGGGACACTTTACCCTGCGCACTTAAAGGTTCAAATAAATTTTTGCTCGCAGTTTGATCCACTTTTTTATGCGCTTGTCTTGATTTTTCTTTCGCTTCAAGCTCTAGTTTTCCAAACGTTTGCATGTCGACATTTACGCCCTCATCTTTAGCAATGAGTAAAATTTCTTCGATAGGAAAACCATACGTATCTTTAAGCGTGAAAGCATCTTTTCCAGAAACAGTTTTCTTTGCATCTTTTTGCGCTTTAGTCGTGATATCTTTTAGCCTTGATCCGCCTCTATCGAGAACTTTGATAAAGCTTTTTTCCTCACTTTGCAGAAGCGACTCCATCCGTTTTTTATTTAAGACAAGCTCAGGGTAATCTTCTCCCATAACCTCTATTAAAGGGGTAACAAGCTCAGATAAAAAGGGTTTTGTAATACCAAGTCTTCGTGCATATCTAACAGCGCGGCGCAATACTTTTCTAAGCACATAACCGCGGTCTACATTGCTCGGATCTACGCCGTCGCTCATAGAAAAACAAAGCGTTCTTATGTGGTCGGCTATAACGTGGAAAGCAGGAGCTAATTCTTTATTATTGGGGTCATATTTTACGTCTGCAACTGTTTCTATTTTTGCAATTAAATGGAGTAAAATATCCGTTTGGAAAACGGTAGGAACGTCATCGATGAGTGACATTACTCTTTCAAGACCAGCGCCTGTATCTACACACGGTTTTGGAAGATCAGATAAAGTGCCATCGGAATTGCGATTGTATTGCATAAAAACTAAATTCCAAAACTCTAAAAAACGCTCGCCTGTAACATCATCCACAGGAGAAGTGGCAGATCCAAAGCTAGGGCCTCTGTCGTATAAAAGCTCAGAGCAAGGCCCGCAAGGACCAGTATCGCCCATCGACCAAAAATTATCTTTTGCTCCCAGCTTGACTATTTGGGAAGGTTTCACATGTTTAAGCCATAGGTTATATGACTCCTCGTCTTTTTCATAGACAGAGATGTAAATTTTTTCAGGGTCAAAGCCAAAAACTTGTGTAGAGACTTCGTAGGCAAAACGCATGGCGTCTTCTTTAAAATAGTCACCAAAGGAAAAATTACCGAGCATTTCAAAAAAGGTCATATGGCGTTTAGTGTGGCCCACATTTTCTAAATCGTTATGTTTGCCGCCGACACGGATACATTTTTGTACGCTTGTAGCACGTTTGTAAGCGCTTTTATCTTTGCCAAGAAAGATCTCTTTGAACTGGTTCATTCCGGCATTGATAAAGAGCAGAGTGGGGTCGTCTAAAGGAGCTACTGGGGAGGAGGGAACAACTGCGTGACCTTGGCTTTTAAAGTAGTGAATAAACTTGTGGCGTATGGAGGAAGATTTCATATAACCTTTAATTTCAATTTTAACTTGATATCATTGTGTTTCAGGATTAAAAATAAAGTAATTCGACCAGAAAAGCAAGGAAACTGTGATGTTAGATCAAGATGAGAAAAAAATATTATCGAAGGTTGCCAATACGATTCGTCAACTGAGCATGGAAGCTGTTCAAAAGGCAAACTCAGGCCACCCTGGTCTTCCTATGGGGTGTGCGGAAATTGGCGCTTATCTTTATGGTAAAAGGCTCTCTTATAATCCCAAAAAACCTTTGTGGATTAATAGAGATAGACTAGTGCTGTCTGCTGGGCATGGATCGATATGGCTCTATTCTCTTCTCCATCTTTCCGGATATAAAGTATCTATAGAAGATCTCAAACAGTTTCGCCAGCTCCACTCCATTACTCCAGGTCATCCTGAGTATAGAGAAACACCAGGGGTAGAAGCCACCACGGGCCCTTTAGGTCAAGGTATTGGTAATGCTGTAGGTCAAGCTTTGGGGTTAAAAATTCTTGGGAAAAAATTTAACAGCTCTTCTAATCCTATCTTTGATTCTAAGGTTTATTGCCTTGCGGGAGATGGATGTTTAATGGAAGGGGTAAGTAACGAAGTGAGTAGTTTTGCAGGTCATTTAAAACTCAATAATTTGGTGCTTATTCACGATGCGAATAAAATTACGCTCGATGGTCATTTAGAGCAGTGCTGCTCTGAGGATGTGATTAAACGGTATCAAGCTTATGGGTTTGATACTTATACAATGGATGGCAATGATCTTGATTCAATTCATGCTACGTTTACTAAAATTGACCAAGACAAAGGGGATAAACCTATCTTTATCGATTGTAAAACAATTATAGGAAAAGGGTCACCAAGCAAACAAGGGTCGCATACAGCTCATGGATCTCCACTAGGTGAGGAAGAGGTTAAAAAAGTGATAAAGCTTCTAGATCTTCCTGAAGAGCCTTTTTATGTTGAACAAAGTGTAAGAAAATTCTTTGATGCTAAAGAAAAAGAGCTGACAAATAAATTTTCTCAGTGGGAAAAAGTATATTTTAACTGGAGAGAAAAAAATTCTGACTTTGGTGATTTACTCGATCAAATGTATGAGCGTGTGATTGATAAAGCTGTGGAAAAAGAGATTTTTGAAAAAGTAGTTTTTGATGAGCCTATCTCTGGGCGAAAAGCTTCGCAGGCAGTGTTACAAGTATTGGGAAAACATCTCCCTTTTCTTTATGGAGGATCGGCTGATTTGTCGGGTTCTGACTGCACGATGATGAAAGACTTTGAGTTGATCACAGCGGGCGATTTTTCAGGGCGTAATATTAAATATGGTATTCGCGAATTTGGTATGGCAACGATCGCTAGTGGGCTGTATCAGTCCCACTTTTTCCTTCCCTACATAGGAACGTTTTTAACCTTTTCTGACTACATGCGCAACGGTATACGTTTAGCCGCTCTTTCGCATTGTCATGTGATTTACCAGTTTACCCATGACTCTATTTTCTTAGGAGAAGATGGTCCTACTCACCAGCCTGTAGAGCATGTAGCAGCGCTGCGAGCGATGCCCAATTTGCAAGTAATTCGTCCAGCAGATGGCCAGGAAGTAAAAGGAGCTTGGCTTTTAGCTTTGCGCTATGAAGGCCCTAGTGCCATCATTCTTTCTAGACAAAATCTTCCTCTTCTTGAAGAGACAAAAAAGAGTTTTGAGCAGGGAGTTTCACGTGGGGGGTATATTGCAAGAAAAGAAAAGTCTAAACCTAAATTCACCCTTTTCTCTACCGGATCAGAGATGTGTCTTGCGGTTGAAGTAGCAAATGCTTTAGAGCAACAAGGACATAGCTGTAGAGTGATTTCCATGCCTTGTTTTGAAGCATTTGAGCGTCAAGACAAAGAGTATAAACAGAGTGTTGTGGGCGGCGATCTTGGACAAAGAGTTTGTATAGAAGCAGGTGTGCGCCAAGGTTGGGATGCTTATATCGGTATTGAGGGTATCAGCGTAACAGTAGATACTTTTGGTCTGTCAGCTCCAGCGAGTGATTTAGCAGAAGAGTTTGGCTTTACAGTCGATGCTATTTTGAACCGTTTACTTTAAACAAAGAGTACAAGGATACAAATGTCTATTTTTTTAAACGCATTAGCCTGTCAAAACAGCGCACATAGGCCCCCTATTTGGATTATGAGACAAGCGGGCAGATATGCTCCCTCTTACCAAGAGATTAAAAAAAAATACAGCCTTAATCAGATGTTTCAAAGCCCAGAATTAATTGAGCAAATAACACTGATGCCTTTGCACGATTTAAATCCTGATGCAGCGATTCTCTTTGCAGATATTTTGCATATACCCACCACGCTAGGTTTTGATGTTAATTTTCCTCAAGGTGGGGGCATTATGATTGACCCTTTGATTGACCATGAGGATGATTTTAAGAAGAGTCAACTCGTACAAGATCCACGGGAAAAACTAAGCTTTGTATTTAAAGCGATAAGGTCAATAAAGCAGCGTATAGATGTTCCCTTAATAGGATTTGCTGGGGGACCATTTACAGTCGCAACGTACCTGTTTAAAGATAAAGCGATTAAAAAGTGGATGGTGAAAGCGCCGAATAAAGTGCACGCTTTACTGCAAACTATTTGCGACCAAACCATTATATTTTTAAAAGAGCAGATTAAAGCAGGAGTGGATGCGATTCAAATTTTTGAGTCGTGGGCAAGTTTATTAACAGAGCAAGAGTTTACAAGTTTTGCCTATCCTTATTTAAAGCAAATCTTTGAAGCAATAAGCGGTGTTCCAACTCTGTTTTTTTCTAGATCTACCCATCTATTTTTAGATCAAATTATAAAGCTGAATCCAAGTGGTATAAGCTTTGATGAATTTCTAAATATTAAAAAAATCGATGCTTTAGTGCCAAAACATATTGCTATTCAAGGAAATTTAAATCCTTACATTCTTTATGGAACATTTGAGCAAATAGCTACAGAAACGGATAAAATGCTACTTAGTATGCAACACTCAAACCGTTATATTGTCAATTTAGGCCACGGCATTATGCGCGATATTCCCTTTGAAAATGCGCAATTTTTTACCCAAAGGGTGAAAGACTTTACCAAGTCGCTACAGGGGGCATAGAGCACAAAATCGCGTCGGGGTTGCCACCAGATTGAAAACCAAAACGGGTGCCTCTATCATAGATAAGATTAAACTCTACATAGTGAGCCCTTAGCTGGTTTTGTAATTTTTTATCCTCGCTAGTCCAGGGCATAGAGATCCGCCGGTCTATAATAGTTTGAGCAATAGCAATATAAGAGCTGGTTACACGCTGTAAAAAATCGAGATCTTGTTCAAAATCTCCTAGAGAAAAATGGTCGAAAAAAATACCTCCAGCGCCCCGCTCTTTTTTACGGTGAGGTAGATAGAAATATTTTTTTGCTTGTTCGGAGAGTTTTGGATAGAGATCGGGGTTTACTTGGTCAAGGGCTTGTTTAGCTTGAGAGTGGAGTAAAGCTGTATCCTCATCAAAGAAAAATCCCATAGGAGTCATGTCAAAGCCTCCTCCAATCCAGTAAGAAGATTCTGTTTCAATATATCTAACATTAAAATGAAAGGTGGGAGCTTTGGGATTGAGCATATGGGTAATAGTGCTGACGCCTGTAGCAAAGAAAGGACCGCTTGCATCTTTTCCAGGAAAACTTGATCCATGGATTGCTGAAAAATTACATGCTGCTTTTTCAAACACATCGCCTCTAATAAGAGAGATCTCTCCTCCTCCTTTGCCCTTTTCATAGGACCAGTGGGTGCGCTTGAAAGAGTTTTCTGGTTCATACGCTTGGTACATAGTGATAATGCTATCTCGAAAATTTTTTATCAAAGAACAAACGCGTTCTTGCTTAGAGCTATTTACTTGCATTTTGGCCTCTTTATTCGTTAAGTTAAAATAAGTTTATTTTTTACATTAGGGCGTTATGGAGAAAAGAGATATTGTTATTTTAGGAGGGGGGATTTCAGGTATGGCGATCCGTTTTTTCCTCTCTAAACTAGCACCCGGGCGTGAAGTAGTTGTCTTAGAAAAAGAGGCAAAATTAGGCGGTATTATTGGTAGAGGGAAAAAGCAAAATATTACATTTGGAGTGGGGCCAAAAACATTTTCAGCAAGCCGCTCTAAACATTTAAGTAGCTTGATTGATGATTTAGGTTTAGCTGATAGTAAAAGATTTTCCAGCAGCTGCGCGCGTACGCGTTATATAGTGAAAAACAATAAGCTCAAGGCGCTTCCTCAAAGCTTATGGGGTTTTATGCAAGATCCTACGTATAGAAAATGGATAAAGCCTCTTTTATCTGAATGGAGAAAGCCTGCTCTTTTAAGTGATGAAACAGTGTGGGATTTTGCCCTTCGGCGTTTTGGAAAAGAGATAGCGGCTAATTTGTTCGATCCGATGACTCTGGGAATTTATGGCGGCGATGCTAAAAAGCTTTCTGTTAAGGCCTGTTTTCCTTTTTTTAAAGAAAAAGAGGCTTTGTGGGGAAGTATTTCTAAATATCTACTTTGTGAAAAAAAACAGAAGGGAAAACCTAAGGGACTGTTTACTTTGAAAGAGTCGATGATGGAGCTGATTGAAAAACTGGAAACTAGTAGTAGCGGCGAAATTATTCGCTCTCACAGGATAGAGAAGATTGTAAAAACACGAGATGGGTGGCAAGTGATGGGAGGAGATAAAAGTTTTTTTGCTAAAGATTTAGTTTTAGCACTCCCCCTAGATCAAACAGCAAGTCTCGTTGGGGAAATAGAGCCTGCTGTAAAAAGTTTTAAAGAGCAAACCCCGTTACTGGATATCCATTTTTCTACGCTCTGTTTTTCTAAAAATATTTTTAAAAATTATCCAGGATTTGGCGCTATTTTTCCAACATATGAAAACAGTCCATTTTTAGGCGTGATTTTTGACAAATGTCTTTTTCCTGAGCAACAAGGGAATTTAGCTACGGTTTTAACGCGGGAAAAGCTTACTCGAGAAGAGCATGTAGAAAAGCTCAATCAATTACTAGGCGATGTAGAAAAACCTTTGTTTTTCTCGCATAAGGAATATAAAAAAGCGTTACCTCAATTTTTACTAGGGCATGGGCAAAGAGTAAAAAAGCTGGATGAAGTGATTGCAGAAAAGCATCGGGGTCTAACTCTTATAGGTAACTATTTGTCTGGAGTGTCGGTTGAGGCGTGTATTGACAGAGCTTATCAAAGCGCGTTGATTTTAAGTAAATAAATTTCCCAGTGTAGGAATGCTTTACTTACAATCATTAGTCCAAAAATAATAAGAGCGTAGGCTGCGGGTTTATCGATTAAAAAACAGAGTAGCAGCGCGATAAAAAGAGTGGGAAGCATACAGGTAACCAAAATAGTGGACAATAGAGGGGCTTCTAACCATAGAAAAGCAAGGGGCCACAATATATCTAGTATAAAAAATAAAGCCCAAAGTTTTAAAATACGTGAGCGATATTCACTTGGTTCGCATAGGTAGACCCGGGTAATACACAAGGTAGATAAAACAGTTTTAACAATCCAAATGCCCCAAAGCACAGGTTTGGGATAGATCCACAAAGAGTGGATGAGTATGTTGTGAAAATCTAGAAAGTCTGAAAAGGTAAGAAAGAACGCTATGAGTTCAAAGCCTAAAACAATGCATAGGACCGTTAAGGTTGTAAAAAATGTTTTTTTAAATGTAGCGCTACTCATGGGGTTTCTCTCTTATACAAACAGTAAATGCCATTTAAAATAGGCGCGTAGAGACATAAATACGAGAGAAGGAAGAAAGAGAAAAGAAACAATTTTTTCTTTTTTAGAGGCTAGTATAATCAGAGTTAGAACCATCATTGCTAAGAGGGTAAAGATAACAGGGGATAAAATTTCTTGCGGGAATAGGGAGAGCGTAAGGGGCATGATAAAATCGAGAGAAAAATAAGTAGCTATAAGTATCATCATATAAGAGCGCACACTAGAGGTAGGCCAAAAGTAAACTCTTCCTACGGCAATAATTTCACAAATTGTGGTAAGAAACCAAAGGAAAATACGTGAGGCAGGATGCAATATCCAAACCATTTTTCCCTCTACATGGATTACGTTAAAAAATTCTTCTGTTCCAATCCAAATCGCCAAACTCTCTATAATTACAATTATACAGGTGATCAGTAGGTAGATAGGCCACTTTTTTTGCATCGCTTTTTAAGGGGGTGTTTTATTTTCACATATAGAGAGTTGAGAAGAAGGTGTCAATCCAAGCCTTCAATCAAAGACAGTTTACCTGCATGGTCGGAGTAAAGCAGGAAAATATCTTTTCAATATCTATAGGACTCAAAGAGCTGTTTAAAAAGAAAAACAGTGTCGATGTATAATTTAAAAAAGAATTTTTAGCCGCACTTTCTGGAATTACGATGCCCTGTTTTTGTAAATTGGATACGGTGGTGGAAAATAGGGAAGAAGAATTTAGTGAGATAGCAAGGGAGGGGTAATTATTACTAGGAATATCCCATGGATGAGAGGACAAAAGTTCTTTGAGATGGGCGGCTAGTTTATTTACATGTGTACGTTCTCTTGTTAAAGAGGGGAGTATGCTTAAAAGCTCATAAAACATGTGTAGTTTAGCCGTAGTGGGAGATTTAATCTCTTCTAGATGCGTGGAGAGGTCAAAGGAAGAATTAACGCAAACAAAGCAAGAAGAGAAAGAGAGGCTTGCAGGAAGCGATGAAAAAACAAGATCAATGCCGGGTGCCATCGAAGTTTCCCCCATAGAGTTCATTCCGCTAAGGCCTAAAGAAGCAGAGTCATCGACTAAAAGATAGCCGCCACTTGTTTTTGCTAAAGTCGCTATGTGGTTCAAGTCACAGCTTTTTCCCGTAGAGGGGTAAAATGTAGAGGTTAGAATTACTTTGGTAGGAGAGTTTTTCCCAAGCAGAGTTAAATGTTTTGCTAGATCAGGTGTGTGGTTATGTTCAAAGACAATTACTTTTCGCCCGTGATTTTTTAGAAATTTAAAAACTTCGTGGCAGGTGTAACGATCGGTTAAAAAGATGGTGTTAGGGGGAAAAACTTTGAGTAAGAAGTGGTGATAAGCTGATTGTAAGCTGTTAAACATAAGAGCGTTTTCGGCTGCAAAATCTAGACAAAGCTTACTTTCAATAAGTTTTAATATTTCCGCTTTGGAATAAGGGGTGAAATGGAGGTAGGTCTTTTGAAGCTGAGGATAAAACTTGCGCAAACACAAAGGGTCAAAACAGGAAAGATCTAGTTTTGTTGTTTGCTCTGTATCCACGGGCTTAGGGGTCTGTAAAGCGCTCATCTATTACCGATAAAAAATAATAACTTGTCAGTTAAGAAGCTAATCTTTTTTTAAAAAAATCTCAAGAAAAGATTTTTTACAGAAGAGGTGGAATAGAAGAGGTGGATGTAAAAAAAAATTGAATTAAACAAATCTTTTGTTTAAAGTGCCTTTTGAAAATGTGTGATACAAAACCAAGGCGGTACCAAGCATGTCTATTTCATCTCTAACTAATATGAGCAGTGCTGCTGCAAGTAGCCAATTAGCTTTTCAAAATGCAGCCTATGCAGCAACAAACCAACAAGTAAATTCAACAATAGTCTCTCAGGAAAAGCATCCTGGGTACGTTGTAGGAGAGAGCGTTTTAGGTCCTCTACTAAATAAAGTGGGCGCTTTGGCGAAAGGTTTATTTAACGTTTTAGGAAGTGGATTTAGAAGCTTGGACAAGGCTGTCCGTAGCTTTGAGATTTTGCCAACGGTAGGAGCTGCTAAGACTTCTGATCCAGATCCCACATGTAGTACTCAGTCAGAAGACCTTCCACAGGATCTAGAGAGGATCACAAACGTGATCAAGAAATCAAAAGCACCAGCCAAAGAAGAGTATCATGAGCAGGGTGTGATTTATCAAAAACTTGGAAGATACAAAGACGCTAGAACAGCGTTTAAGGCGGCTCTTAAAATAGATGACCATTTTAGTTCTGCACAAGAAGGATTGAACAAAGTTGCAGGCTTTTTAAAAAATCCACAAGACCCTAAGTATAGAGCAGATTTTCTCGAAGAAATAGGATTTAATCAGCCTAGTCATTACGCGTACTTGTCTATGGGATCGCTTGTTTATGAAGACATTCAAAGTGACAATCTTAATGAGCTAGATCTTAGTACATTAAAATATGCATTAAAGTCTAATGAAGCGCTTGCTAAAGATTTAGCTTCAAAAGGGTGGAAGCTAGCAAAAGTTAAAAAAGTCAAAAAAAGTGGCTATGTGGGTATGGCATTTATCCATGAAAAGCAAGGTACTATCGTGCTGGCGCATAAAGGAACTAAAATAACTTCTACCAAGGATTTGGAAAACTGTGTAGAAGTTGCCGGCTCGGGCATACCAACGCAATATCAGGATGCAGAAGAATTTGCTCAAGAAATTGCAGCAACTTACCCTAAATGTACACTCTCTCATGGAGGCCACTCTCTTGGGGCCGTTCTTGCAGAGCTATTAGCCTATGACCGAAAAGAAGTAGCCGTTACAGCTGAGAGTCCTGGCATATTAAGTATGATATCTAAAGAATATTTTGAGCAAGGGGGAGCGAGCGTCCCTATTGTGAGTTATCTTTCAACTCCTAATATAGTCAATACATGTAATGCTCATATTGGGACGTTACGCGCTGTCAATGTTCCTCCGTCTGTGTCCTCCACGGGTTTGTTGGATTCCGTTGTTACTGGAATTAAGGAATATGTGTCTCCAGGTGCAGCAAAAATAGCAGCAGTAGCGACAGCATTGGCAGAAGATCTTAACTCACACAAGTTAGATCGATTAATAAAGGAGTTTTCTCCTAAAAAGGGGGAAGCCTCTTATAAACTTATTACAAAGTGGCCAAAAGGTGTGCAAGAAAGGCTTGAGTTTGCAAAGCTTTGTGGAAAAAATTGTAACCCATCAAACTTGGACTCTTTTTCTTCTAAAAGCCATGCCATAAGTGAAGTATATCAAGTAGAAAAGGCAACAGCGCGGCGCATTAAATTAAATGAATTTAGCAAAGAAGCAAGAGAGTTTCTTTTAGGTTTAAGAACTAAAGAGCAAATTCCTGTTGATTTGAATTCCCGCATCTTAAGTTTGTATTTTGTTCAAGGCGATGAGGTGTATGTTAAGGGGGAAGATGCTCTTTTTACTGTTCAAGACTTCCACTCTTATATAGAGAGCCAACTTGCTTATCATCGAAAAAAAGTGAGTGAAGGGAGCGGTGAGACTAAAGAAAATCCCTTTAATGCATGTTGTAAACTTAACCCACCCAATAATCAAGGAGAGGTAAGTGAAAATGCACAGGCTTCAACAGATTTATTTTTTTCTTTGCCCTCTGTTCAAAACCTTGGTGCTTTTGGTAAAGAGAAAATGGAAACATATATCAAGAAAGCAGAAGAAGAAAATTTGGAAGCTTACCTTAGGCTCCATTTAGGGGAAGATTTTGAAGAGCTAATAGAAACTGAACTTTCTAATGTTAAAGACGCACATTTAAAAATGCTTAACCCTGATTTTACATCGATGACGGACCATATTTTTTCAAGTCAAGCGCATTTAAAATTTCTTTCTGTAATGCATGAATCAAAGAGGTTTTTTATAGGGAAAGATTTAATGATTAATGCAAATGGGGTGATTATGCATGGAGAGATTAAAAATTTTACTGCGTCTTGTAGAGACTTGCATTTTCATTTTAAAGGGGGGGAGCAAGCCGTCATACACCTTGATGATAAGTGCGGGGTTGATGGCGTTACTTGTACAAGAGATGTTGACAGGCCTCTTTTATCTCGGCTTATGGAGGAACCAATTGGATCAGAATTTGATTTAGTTGTTTCAGAGCTTGCCGATGTTCCTGAGTGGGTTCAAGCGGGTCATTATAGGTTATTAGATAGAGAAAAATTTGAAAATTCAGAATGTATAAAGATTGGAATAGATGGTGAGGCCACTTATGATATAGAAATAAGCTACGACGAGGAGGGAGGTGTTAAAAGGGTACGGTTCGTATTGTCCAAGGACCCTCTCAAACATTTTGATGAAACCTTTCAGATCAAAGCTTATTTTAAAGCTAGCCGTAAAGAAGAGGAGTGGAGTTCCCTTTCAGAGGACAATATTAACGAAGTCGTTATTTTACAAAAAAGTTTTATCGATGCACATCAAGAAGCACTAAAAAAGATAGATGCGCTTAATCTCAAGCTGGTTGAAGCTATTAAAAAAGATGACACGTATCTTACTGATCTAATGGAGCATATGATCGATCAGCAGTTTAAAGCGCCTACCGATCCAACACTTATAGAAGGGAAAAGGATTGCACCATTTGAGCCTTTGCTTAAAAATTTAGTCGAGTTAATCAAGGCCGATGGAGATCCTGCTTTATCCAGTTATCCAGCTATTCTTCAAGCAGCTGTTATTGAGGCCAATTATCAACGTTTTGCCCCTTCTGCAAGCGAAGATAGTTTTTCTCTATCTGAAGCGATGCATTTATTTGCTCAGTCAGATCAATTTACTCAAAAAATGAAAGATAAAGAGCTCATTTTGTTTATTGGGAAAACAGGAGCAGGGAAAAGTACAAGTATTGCAGCTTTTGTGGGATGTAAACTAAAAAAAGCAAGAAATAGCCTTGGGGATGATATATTTAAGTTAAGATCAGAGGGAGAAGAAGGGTGCCCAAAGATAGGACAGTCGTATACAACATCTGAAACTGTATTTGCTCAAAGCTTCGCTATCAGAGAGAGAGATGGACTTGAGTTAGGAGGAAATCAAAATATTAGGCTAGCTGATACCCCAGGACTGGGCGATACTAGAGGTAAAAAATATGCTCTTTGTGCAGCTTTAAGTATTGATCAAGCAATTAAACAAGCCAAATCGGTAAAAGCACTAGTTATTGCTATTCCTCTATCAGCATTTACTACAAATAGAGGCAATGAGGTTATTGATTTGATGCGAGAGCTTAAAGATTTTTTCCCCGGTGTTTTAGAAGAAGGTTCCAACAGTGTTCACATTTTAGTTACAAGGCATGGGCGCCGTAAAAAAATAGATTTAGTAAGGTTAACCTCAGATTTTCTCGCACAAGACAAAAATGAGAATAGAAGGTCAATTTGGAGCGCTCTTTTAAGTATGGCTACTAACGATCAGATGGTTAATGCTTTACCAAATGGAGCAAACCCTTCAAGAAAGCAGTTGAACAAATATGTTAGCTCAAAAGGAATAGAGCCTAAAAAATTTAACACTTTAATGGATACGCCTATGATGCAGCGTGATTTTGCAGATTTTATCCAAAAGGCAGCAAGGACTTGGAGTGAAGGTGTTTTTGGGCGCTATCTTAACTATTTTAGTCAGGAGCAAGTTAATATAGAAAAAATTGCAAAGCATGAAAAAAACTTGAAAGAGGCTCAAAAGCAATTAATCTCTATAAACAAGGCTATCACTGTAGTAAAAGATGGTGTGTTAAGTAAAAGAGAGATAGCAGATAAAATTTCCCTAACCTGCCAAGAAGGAATAGAGATTTATCGAAAAAGAGAAGTGGAGGCAGATGATGAAATTAAAGCTTTTGAAGCAGAAGTAGCAAAAATTAAAGTGGAAGTACTGCGTTTATCGCAAGAAATAGAAAAGCATTCATCAGGCCGTGAAGTTGAACCTCTTTATAATTTAAGCTACGCTCCTGATCAGGTAGTGACTTTTTGCTCTTTGAAGGAAGGCAAAAGAGATGACGCGCACCGTGAAGGTAGGGCTACTAATGAAACTGATTGTATTAATGGAGGATATGATCAAAAAGTTCTTGCTAAAGATTACGTAGGCACCTTTGCTCAATCTGTAGAGATTAGCAAAGGCTATTCTTTAGTTCCATCAGATGATTCTAAGCGAAAAGAATTTGAAAAATATGGGATAGTCCAAACAGATGAAGGGAGATATAAAGCTATTGTTTCAGGTTCTCATTATGAATTAGATCTTGAGCGTCGAGCCGATACAGGTAGGAATAAAATTGTTTACTATTTTAAGACAGATTGGAAGGAAGGGAGAGATTTGCCTACTTTAAAAATTGATCATGAAGTGCCCAGAATCGTTTATTATAGTGTGTCTCTTACAGGGTGGCATGGAGACAAAGTGAACCTTGAAAATGAGCAAAAAAGAATAGAAAAGGCAATAGGGGACTCACAGAAATGGAAAAAAGAACAACAAGAAAAGATAGGACAGAAGATTTCTGATGAACTAGAGCAGCAGCAGAGGTATTTTGACTCTCAGGTTGTTGATTCGCGCCGCGATATAGATGCAGCAAGCCAGAGAATTAGAGAAAACAAAAAAGAAAGAGTTATGGTTGCGGCAACCATCAAAACGCATTGGCAAGTAGCTACATCTTTGAGTGATTTTACTGCAGAGGTTATGAAGAATGAAAGGAAACGGAGTAAAACTTCTGCGATTAGTGTAGATAAAGGATTGATCGCTACCTGCAAAGCTTATCAACAAATTTTTAACAATAAGGGTGAGGGCATTTTAGCAAATTGTACAAGAGACTTGGGCGTTAGTTGCGGAGTTATAGAGCTTAGACAACGAAAAGAAATGGATAAAGAAGAGCGTTTTATGGATAGAGTGAAGGGTGCGTTTGGTTGGTGAGCAGGCTAGCTATTTTCGACGCTCTCTTTGGATAAATCTAAAGGGAGCGTGTGGGGTACTAGGTTTGAGATAAAGCGATTTTTTCTGTATTAATAGCGTAGGATCATGTTTCAAAAGAGCATCAACGCCCCCTTATTGCTATTTTTTTGCACTACCGCCACCACCACCACGACCGCCGATGGGAGTATTGCCTGACATTATTTGCTTACCTATTGTGTTTATTAAAAAATAAAATATGTGATTTTTAATTCACCTTAAATAGGTGTATAGATTTTAATTTAACTAATTAAAATTATTTATTGAAAAAAAAAGCTGTTTTTATTGCTAATGGGGGTGGATAGACTCAATATTTTTAGTATGGAGCTATTTATTTTCCCACATAGAGTACATTTGAGCATTTGCTTTCCAGAAAATATCATCGTTAGCGTCATCTGTAAAGTTTTTAGCTTTAAATGGTTGGGTTTTCATAAAATCTTCTATGCGAACTCCGATTAGACTTTTCGCATTTCGGTAGTAATTTTCATTAGAAAATGTTTCCCAATACTTTGCCTTCACTTGAGAGACTACGTGATCCACCATGGCATTAACAGTGGCTTTATCTGGCGTGACTTGAGTATTCGTTAGTGGCGTTTGAGAGCTAGCATTAACGCGTATTGGTTCCCCAGGCATATGACCTCACATTATCTAATGTTATTATACAGCTAATTATACCATAATAAATTCTTTAAAATAAGAGCTTGTTATAGGTAGACTAAAGGGTGCGTTTGGTTGGTGAGCAGGGTGGAAGTCTCGAGGCGCTCTTTGGTTAGATCTAAAGGGAGCGTGTAGGGCTTGCCAGGTTTTAGATAAAGCGATTTTTCCTTCATGAGAGGAATAATAAGCATGGGCGCTTTTGGAATGATGAAGGGTTGGTCTACATCTATAAAAAGAAGGTCTCCTTTTACAATGGGCTCTAAATCAAGCGGCTCACGAACCGGTTCAATGTAGAAACCTTCTTCGTCATAGTCGTCTATTGGAATCTCAGGAACTCTCATAGGCTCAGCTTCTTCACTTTTTTCTCCAGAAAGAGGAATAACAATAGCGGCTAATAAATTGGTGTAGGGAACTAGGTCTTTAATTGTGAAAGAAGGGGCTTCAAATGCCTTAAAATTCGCTTGGTCTTGTGGCTTAGTATAGGCAAACTTTTCCAAAGTACTTGGAAGTGTAAAATAACCACCTAGACGCGCTTTTTTTTCAAAACAGAGCGTGATGCCAGCTTTGGTGATTTTCATTAAGAAAGATTTTAGACTGCCTGTAAATAGCGTAGTGTTTTGCTTAAAAAGACCAGAAGAGCCCTCGGTTTCAAAAGTTTTTTTCACCCCTTGATGGAAAGCATCTTCTATGCACGCATCGAACTGAATGAACTTATTCTTTTTATAAAAAGAAAGATGCTGTGTAATGATACCAAAACCCATTAAAGATAGTCTCTATTTGTTTTTCATGAAGTGGTGAGAGCGAAGAAGTAGCGACCTTTATTGTACAGGAAAGATTAAAAAGATAAAAGGGTATAATGCGTCTA
>NVUK01000016.1 GCA_002401865.1 Candidatus Aerophobota bacterium
TCAGCTGCAAAAAGCTTTGACTCAGATCCAACCCTTTTTTAAACTCACCGCAGATAGATTTGCACCCGAAATGCTTCAATTTTTTGAACCAACAACGCTACAAAAGGCGTGGACTCAGGTCCGATCCCTTTTTAAAACCAACGATAGTGTTATTAAACAAGCAAAATTGAACCCTCAAAAGGAGCTACAACTCCATCTCCTAGCTATTTTAGAAAAATCAACTCAATAATATCTAAACAAAGGAAATTTAAAATGGTACGTCCCGTTACAACTAACACTCATATACAACAAGCACCAAAGCAAAGCCCCTGCGATGATGCAGCAGTAGAAAAAAAAACTTCTTGTATCTATAAGATAGTGATAAATGATACCGCTCTAAAAACAGCCTACCTCTCTACTATTGCAGTTGTAGGGCTCTTCTGCATGCGTGTTCCTATCTGTTGCTATTACAAGATATTTAGTTGCGCGCTAAACCGCAATTAATCCAAATAAAATGTGACCAAGCCCTCATTAATTATGATTTGCCGGCATACTTGAGCCAAACGCTTATAGAGTTACTACTTAGCTAGCTACTTGATTTTAATCACAAACACCCTTAAAATTTCTGATAAAAATTAAATCCTTAGTTCAGAAAAATCGACTCAATAATATCTAAACAAAGGAGCTGTAAAATGGCAACAAAAGTAGTAACCCAATCTGGGGCCCCTAGCTACCCTTCTCCAACCGAGACCGGCTTATCACCGCAAGATAAACTAGCTAACAGAGTGGATACCTTTTCCAAAAAGATCCCCCCCTCTCTGAATATTCAAGCGTTGAAAAATCACCTACAGGATATTAAAGCAGATCCTGAAATGTGGACCGACCCCAAACATTTTGAACTCTTTAAAGCCCGGTTTAAAATAGGAGTAAGAAACGAGCTGTCAGAAAATCCCACCTTCAAAGAGTCAAAAAACACGATAGCTATACTTGCTATGCTGGCTGCAATAGAGGTTTCCCCATCGGCTCAAGCCGAGATGGACCGTCTAGTACAAGAAGATCCCTTTCAAGTAATAGCTGAACTAAGCGAAGAACCAAACCCAAAAGAAGCAATAGCCTTAGCCACCACACAGATAACAACACTGCATAAGAAAGTTGTACACATGCTAATAACTTCCCTGCTAACGAATTTTGTCCCCGATGGTAAGGCGTACAACGTCTACAGAGCGAATAAAATCTTTAAAGACGTAGCAAGCTTTCTTAAAATCTTAGATGCGCTGCTTCGTCAAGCGCAGCCCTACCCGGATCTTAAACCAGCTATTCTTCAGCTGCAAAAAGCTTTGACTCAGATCCAACCCTTTTTTAAAATCACCGCAGATAGATTTGCGCCAGAAATGGTTCAACATTTTAAACAAGCAGCAGATCTAGGTGAATCATTGAGCCCTCAAGAGACATTGACAGCCCATCTCCTAGCTATTTTGGAGGAATCGACTCAATAAGATAGTAATGAAAAATAAAGCGACTACTTAGCTAGCTACTTGATTTTAATCAACCTCGCCCTTAAAATCTCTGATAAAAATTCAATCCTTATTTCAGAAAAGAGTATCTTCATGGCTACAAAACTAACCGCAGCTTCAGGTAAAACCAATCAAACAGCAGCAACGAGTCCGCGCCTCCCTCAGGAAGGAGCAGATGTAGATGTAGCTTCAAAAGTTGCTGCCGCTGCAAAAGCTTGTAGAGATTTAAAATCGCAACCAGAAGAGCACACTCTTGACCCTAGAATCATTTTTAAAATTGAAGATGTTGTGCCAAACAGCGCTGAATCAGCTACTGGCTCAGTAGCTCAAAAAACGCTATTTGCCAAACTTGATAATGGCAAAACATTAGAAGTTACAATTCCTGCTAAGCTATTGCCAAAAGTTCTTTCTGGAGAGTCCACTATTACAATCGGAGCGCCGACACCTGCAGACAATGCTACAGTTATGCGCCAATTTTTAAATGATCAACCCCTATGGTTTAAGCATCTAGCGCCTCTAGTAACAGACAACCCTCGCACATTCTTTAAGGCCAAGTTTATTGCACTTCAACAAAAACTCAGCTCAGAAGGAATTCCCGCTTCTCCTGAACTTTTCACTCAATTCCTTAAAGATTTAAGCCAGGAGCTTGGAACAAAAACTTTCCTTCTATTCTCAGACACCACAAAAACAGTTCGCAAAGCAATACAGCAACTCCCTAAGACATTTGCCCCTAATAGTAAGCAACACAAAACTACATGTGCTACAGTTTATAAAGTATTACTTGAAGCAGACACTATTTTCCAACAAATTGCCAGTAGTGTTGCTCAACCCACCACTTCTGAACAAGCGCATTTTAAAGACACTAACATGCTTCTTCTAACACTAAATGCACACGCTATCTTAAACGAGGTTAAACCCTATTTCGAACTTGAACGCAAAGGCAACAAAAAAAAGAAAAAGGAAATAAAATTACTCTTTGCTAAACCACTAGTAAACTTCTTCAAAAGAGGTGGAAATTTTGTAACATTCCAGAATTTTTTATTGAAAAAAGTAAGCCAGTTTTTTGTTAAAGAAGAAGAATCAGGAGAGTTCACAGTAAGAGCAACTCCTTTTAATTTGACAAGCGAAGCTGTTGCTAACATCTTGAAGCCATAAACACTCTAAAACAGCACTAAAAAATTGTAATTTGTTACTGCAATAAGTTAACACGAAACGGTTACTCAATATAAAAAGTTACAGGACCATCATTAATCAGGGCTACCTGCATATCAGCGCCAAACTCGCCCCTTTGCACTTTTTCTTGTCCCAATACATTTTCTAATTCTTTACAAAAATCTACGTAAAGCTCTTTAGCAAGCGTAGGCTCAAGTGCAGTAGTAAATGAGGGTCTATTCCCCGATCTTAAATCCGCACATAGCGTAAACTGCGAAACAACCAAGATTTCACCGCCTATATCTTTAAGCGATAAATTCATCTTTCCTGCTTCATCTTCAAAAAGACGCATTTGTGTACATTTTTTTATAAAAAAAGGAAAATTGACATTTGCTTTTTCATCACCAGCTGAAAAACCAACCAGTACTAAAAGACCTTTACCAATAGAGGCAATCGTATTTTTATTAACAGAAACACTTGCCTGAGAAACTCTTTGGATAACCAGCTTCACGCTGTTAAAAAAAGCCTTCTTTTCTAAACTTGTCGAGAGAGTCTAAAGCTTTACCCGTACCAGCACACACTGCTAAAAGTGGATTTGGAGCCACACTTACAGGAAGACCAGTCTCTTTAATAAGAGCCTTATCTAAACCCTTAATTAGAGCGCCACCACCGGCTAAAATCATACCTTTGTCAACAAGGTCTGCCGCTAGTTCTGGAGGACATCTTTCAAGCGTTGCTTTTGTACACTCAACAATTTGTTGAATAGGTTCTGCCAAACACTCACGGATCTCCACAGAATTAATTCTTTTAGTCATAGGAAGACCCGCTACCTGGTCTCTACCTCTAACTTCCATCTCTAACTCATGATCACCTAAAGGATATGCTGAACCAATCGTTATTTTGATCTCTTCAGCTGTTCTAGGCCCTATCATTAAGTTATATGTGCGTCTCATGTAGTTAACAATACACTCATCAAACTCGTCACCACCCACACGCAGTGAACGGGACTCTACAATACCTCCAAGAGAGATGATCGCAATTTCTGTGGTACCACCACCAATGTCAATAATCATGTTAGCACAAGGCTCATGTACAGGTAAATCAACACCAATGGCTGCTGCCATCGGCTCTTCAATTAGAATCACCTCTTGAGCTCCAGCACGGATTGCTGAATCTTCTACAGCACGTTTTTCTACGCCTGTAATTCCTGAAGGTACAGCTATTAAAATTTTCGGTCTAAATAATGATCTGGTAGGTGTCACTCTTGCAATAAGCGCTTTTAACATCCCCTCAGCTATCTCAAAGTCTGCAATAACTCCATCTTTCATCGGACGTACAGCATGAATTTTACGCGGCGTTTTTCCAAGCATCGCTTTCGCTTTTTGTCCCACGGCTAACACTTCATTTGTTGTAGAATCTACAGCCACTACAGAAGGCTCTGCTAAAACAATCCCTTTGCCTCGGACATAAACTAAAGTATTTGCAGTACCCAGATCAATCCCTATATCATTAGAAAAAAGAACAGAAAGATGTCCAAGTTTATTCCTAACATTATTACGAAGATTGTTTAAAAATTTAAATTTGACGTTGTACGTAGTTCCCATTATGCATGACCGTTATTAAAGTTGACCGCTTCTCGCCATCATCGCTATAACAGGGAATTAAATCAAGTTTGAAGAAGTTCTAATACATCTTCCCATGTTAATTTAGTAATTGCATCATCATCACAACTAACAATCTGTTTCACAATGTTTTTCTTTTTGTTTTGCATCTCTACGATTTTTTCTTCAATCGTATCAAGCGTTACCAATTTATAAACAGAAACCGACCTCTTCTGACCAATTCTATGTACCCTATCTGTCGCTTGACTTTCAATAGCAGGATTCCACCACATATCATAGTGAATCACTGTATCAGCGCCGACCAAATTTAAACCGGTACCCCCTGCCTTAAGCGATACTAAGAAAACAGAAATCTCTTCATTCGTATTAAACTCATTGACAATCGACATCCTATCACGGCTTGAACCATCGAGATAAGAAAAACGTACCCCCATTTTCTCAAAATCAGCACGCATAATTTGAAGCATTTTCGTGTACTGAGAAAATATCACCGTCTTATGCTTACCTGAAATAAGCGTTTGAAGAAGCTCTAAAAGCATATCATACTTTGCCGAATCCCCTCTTTCAGCTTTCTCTTTAGCAAAAATAGCTGGATGACAACAAATTTGTTTCAGCCTTGTAAGCGTTGCTAAAACATGGATTTGAACTTTTTCAAACCCCTCTTTCTCCACCATTTTCATCAGTTCATTCCGTGCTGATTCAGCATAAGAGTTATAAAGAGCTCTCTGCACAGGTGTTAGCTGCGTATGGTAAGTGTTTTCATTTACAGCAGGTAAATCATCCAGCACATCGACTTTCATTCTTCGCATGATAAAAGGAGCTACTTTCTTCTTTAAATAAGCTAAGTTTTCCACTTGCTGCTCTCCACCTGCTCTAACATATTTTTCCACAAAACGCTCATAAGAGCCCAAAAAACCTGGCATAAGAAAATCAAACAAACTCCACAGCTCATCTAAAGAGTTTTCAATTGGTGTACCCGATAAAATCAACCGATGATCTGCTTTGACCAATTTGGTTGATTTAGCATTTTGTGTGGTACGGTTTTTAATGTGTTGAGCCTCATCTAAAATCATGTAAGAAAATTTTGTAGCCGCATATTTTTCTACATCTTTTTGCAATAAGCTATACGACGTAATAATCAAATTATAGCTATCAAGCGAAGCAATAAGTTTTGCCCGTTGCGCCGGAGTGCCGTCAACAACCAAAGAGCGCAAATTAGGATTAAATTTTCCACACTCTTCATACCAGTTATACAGTAGAGACGTAGGACAAATAACGAGCATAGGGCTAGCTTTGTTTTTAAGATGTTGCGTCATAGCAACAATGGCTTGAAGTGTTTTACCCAGTCCCATGTCATCAGCCAAAATACCGTTGAGATACATCAATCTCAACCTCTCCAGCCAATGCACGCCCTCTTTTTGGTAAGAGCGCAAAGTAGCTTGTACCTCTCCTGGAACAGGTGAAAGCGTAATCGCCTTTTTTCCCAACATTTGATTACGGATTTCTTTGAGTCTTTTGGTCATCACAAATTTCACGGGAAGATCTTTAAAATTGCCCTTGTCAATGTTAGCCAAATTCCACAGCGGTTTTTCATAAATACCGTTGGTAAGCGTTTCTATACCTAATTCATCGAAAAGTTGAATCACTTTTGCTATCTTTTCAAGGTCTAAAACCAAAATTTTAGACATCTTTTTAGGAGAGGATTTTTTGCCTTTTTCTTTATTCGTATCTAGCTCTAAATATTTTCTTCCCGATAAGATACAATCCCACACCCTGTCGACTGCTATATTCTTCAAATTACCCAGTACTTTTAAGTCCAGCTCATACACATCCATTCGGTCTGTATGATTTAAACTCAGCTCAAATTGGGTTTGGTCATAAATAAATTGGTCGAGTAAATTTTGAGGACAGTTAAACTTGATCGTGTCTTGAAATTTAGGCACCACGTCTGTCATGAACTCTATAATTCTTTTTTCAGCTTTGGTGATGAATAAGTTTTGAGCTTCGTCATAAACAAAATCGACAAATAGAGCATCAATCATTTTTTGCTCTTCCGAAAGATTTCTCGCTAAAACTCCCTCTTTGGTAATAAAACTCTCCACCACTTTCATATTTACTTCTGAAGCGCCAAAAGGAACTTGCTTATCTTTGTAAAGAAAAATGATTTTCACCTCGAGCTCGCTGTTTAAAAACGAGAGATCACATCTAGCCTTTAAAACATCTTTCATCGGAAGCGTTGCGAAATGTTTGGTAGCATTTTTGTGCTCAACAAGGCAAAACTTGGAAAGTCTAGGTAGTGCTATTTCTACTAACGAGCCAAAAAGAGCTTCTGGAACCGTCACCTCTCGCATAGACTCCATCTCTCGAAGATGTTTTCTAGTAATTTGAGGCGGAAGAGAATAATATACATTTTGGTATAATACACCTGGAACAGCAGAAAATAAAAACACCACCTCTTCAAGCATTAATTCTTCATTATCAATCAAAATCATGGGATTGAGTAATATTTGCGAATTAGGCGGATGCAAATACTCTAATCCTACTTTAATTTGCGCAGGAAATCTAGACGTACAAAGCGGAGTTTCCAAAGACCCCATAAAAAACAGCGGTACTGCCATTTGCTGCTCATCGGCCGCACACAACGCTTTCATCTTCGATCGATCAATAAAGCTTGCTGCTTTAGAAAGTAAAAACCCAAGTGTTATTAAGTCTGTTGTAATGTATTTTACATTTTTATCATCACTGCATTTCTCACGAGAAATATTAAACAACATTTTTAAAAGCATATAAGTTGATTCCGGAAACGAAGCTTTGGAAAATAGATATTTTTTTCCTGCTATCACCACTTTTTCTGAAAACCTAACACTTTGGAAAAACAGCTCTACATTAGGAACATAAAGAGGCTTGGACCTACCATGCAATCTAAGAACCAGTTGCAACTGAGCTTTTTGAGCTTTCCTATCAACATTATTCACCAAGATAGCAAGATCAGCCGAATGCACCGGATATGTGCCTCCTTCTATAGCAAAAAAAGAGGAACAAGCTAAAAATTTTGCTGCCTTATTATAGTCATCTAACGTTTGCTTTTTAAACTCTTTTTCTTGCTTGATTTGCTCTTTACTTTTAGCTTCACTAACAACATTTAAAATCTTCTCTTTTTCACTATTAGATATCCCTTTTTTCTCAATCAAAGCGTGGATATCATTTTCCGATGAAAACGATACTAGAATTTCATCTAAATGTTTCTCTAAATGGAATAAAACAGCGACCAAATGTTCACAATCAAAAGATTGTGGACAGTCACAATCAGAATCTACTAACTCAGACTCTAAACGATCTATTTCTATTTCTGTTTCATACGTATTGTCATATTGACCAAGAATTTTAGCAATAATACGTATAGAAAATTCTGAAATTTCTACAATTTTGACACTGAGTACTTTCTCCTCTTTGAAAAGAGTCTTTCCTTTCTCTACCATGGTTGAAGAAAAATCTTGTTTAAGCCTTCGAAAATTTAGCATAGGAGGGACCCAGTACCCTTGGTTTATTTTTAAGTTAATAGGTTACCAAAAACACATTGTTTTTGACTCTTCAAGAACTCTTAGAACGGATAGAGGAGAAGTGTTTTCTTACTTTCTTCTCTCTTTTTCAAAAAAAAAGCAACCTTTTTTCGGAAAACTTTTAACTTCCTTTTTTATTCCCCCTCTAAAAAAAACCACACTTCTGTTTGAAAAAAACTGAGACGCTTGTTATAGTGTTGAGTTTAAGCTTTGCGGATGTAGCTCAGTGGTAGAGCATCACGTTGCCAACGTGAGGGTCGTGAGTTCAAATCTCATCATCCGCTATTACAATTAATTATATTTTAACCGCTTCAGGAATCATGAAAAAAGAGTCTCCCATCCAAGGCACCGGTGTCAAATTTACGGTAAACGAAAAAGAGCACTGCCAAGTTGAATACCAAGTAAAAGCAGATGTGTCCCTTATCAAAAAGGCAAAACAAGATGCCATCAAAGTGTTAGCCAAAAGTATTTCACTTCCTGGGTTTAGAAAAGGAAAAGCTCCTGCAACATTGATTGAGAAAAAGTTTGCTAGCGAACTGGTAGATCAGTGGAAGAAATCACTTGCTGACTCTGCTTTTCAGCTATGTCAAACGGAGCCTAAAGCTAAAGCTTTATACCACGACACGCAGATCTCTTTTGACCTAGACTCCATCTCTGAGGATAAAGAAGCAGAGATACGTTTTGTATTTGAAACACTTCCAACTGTACCTAAACTTGACACCTCAGCAATCGAACTTGTTAAAGTTCCCGGTCACACAGTCGGTGAGGCCAGTGTGAATGCAACGATTGAAGATTTAAGACAATACTTTGTTACCCACCAAGACATTGAGGGACGCGGAGTAGAGCCGGGCGATATGGTTACTATTAACGTCGATATTCTAGAAAACGAGCCTGCTGAGCGCGCTCTTTCTGATGCTCGATTTGAAGTAAAGCAAGAGAAAATGGCGCTTTGGATGTTTGATCTCATTGTTGGGATGAAAAAAGGTGAGTCTAAAGAGGGTATAAGCCGTGTAGACAAAGATGCTAGCGAAGCAGAAAAGAAGTCTATGCCTCCTAAAAAAGTAAAAGTTTCTCTACTCTCTGTCCAACAAGCTAACCTTCCTGAGCTAAACGATACCTTTGCTGAAAAACTGGGTTGTAAAACGATGAAAGAGATGAAAACAAACCTTACCAACCTGCTCCAAAAACAAGCAGATGAAAAGGTTCAAGATGAGTACCGCAAACAGATCAACGATCAAGTATTAGAACATTTCAAATTTGATCTTCCAAAATCGATGGTTGCCAAAGAGGTTCAGTTCCGTATCAAGCAGCTTATGGAAGATACTCATCAGAAAAAGCGTCTTTCTGCCATGAAAGCGGATGAGAGGAAAAAGACTATTGGAGAAGTAGAAGAACAAGGCGAAAAAGCGATCAGACTTTTCTTTATTTCCCAAAAAATCATCCAAGAGCAAAAAATCAAGGTTTCTCCTAGTGGACTGCAAATCAATCCTTCTTCACCACTTGAAGCACTTTTTGCACCCAACCCTTATCAAAGTGGCAGTGTAAAGGAAAATGCTAAACAACAAGAGTCGATTGCAATGTCCAAACTATTGTTAAAAAAGGCAGAAGATTTCTTAATTGAGAATGCAAAATTTGTTGAGAAAAAGAAATCCGCTCCAGCGGCAAAGAAAAAAGTAGCTGCTAAAACAAAAGATAGTGATGACACAGCGAAGGCTGCAACAAAAAAAGCAGCGCCGAAAACAACGAAGAAAGCAGCACCAAAAACAAAAAAGCCTAGTTAATTTTTAACAAATGCTTGACTTGAGCTAGAAATTGAATGTAAATAGTGTAGATTAGCACAACCAAACGAAGGATTCTTATGCCACTAATACCTTATGTTATTGAAGATACTGGTCGAGGCGAACGCTCGATGGATATTTACTCTCGCCTGCTTAAAGACAGGATTATATTCATTGGAACAGAAATCAATGATCAAGTTGCTAATGCTGTTGTAGCGCAACTTATCTTCTTAAAAGCAGAAGACCCGAAAAAGGATATCAGTATTTACATCAATTCTCCTGGAGGAGTTATCTCTGCAGGGCTTGCGATTTATGACACGATGCTATTCTTAGGTCTAGACATCAACACATACTGCATAGGTCAAGCAGCTTCTTTTGCTGCGGTCATCTTAAGTGCAGGAACGAAGGGTAAACGTTTTTCTCTTCCTCACAGTAGAATCATGATCCACCAACCTCTTGGAGGCATTGCAGGAACTTCAGCAGACATCCAAATTCAAGCAGAAGAAATTTTATTCCTTAAGCAGCAGCTAACAGAAATTCTAGCTAAGCATACAGGACAACCTTATGATAAAGTGTATTCCGATGCAGAGAGAGATAAATTCATGAGTCCTTTGGAATCACTTGAGTATGGGCTTATTGATAAAGTCGTTATGCCTCACGAACGGGTAAAAGAACTAGTCTAGGAAATATATGACAGAGCAATCACAGCAACCACAACCGCCTAAATGTTCTTTTTGCGGCCGGGTAGAAGAACAAGTCGAAAAACTCATATCGGGACCTGATGCCTATATTTGTGATAAATGCATAAGGCTTTGCATTGATATTGTGGATAAGAAAAAGGTTAAGCATGAGCTAAAAGTGCTCAAGCCCAAAGAGATTAAAGAGCGTTTAGATGCTTATATTATTGGGCAAGAAAATGCTAAACGGACCATTGCTGTTGCTGTATACAACCACTTTAAACGCGTACGCGCCCGTCAAAGCGATGGAGATACAAAGAGAGAGTATTCTAAGTCTAACGTTCTACTACTAGGCCCTACCGGGTCTGGAAAGACGTTAATAGCTAGAACGCTTGCCCAAATAATAGACGTTCCCTTTGCAATCGCTGATGCCACCACGCTTACAGAAGCAGGGTATGTGGGAGAAGATGTAGAAAACATTATTTTGCGTCTGGTACAAAACGCCGATTACGACATTGAAAGAGCAGAGAATGGCATTATTTATATCGATGAAATTGACAAAATTCGAAAAACGTCGGGTAATGTATCGATTACAAGAGATGTTTCTGGTGAAGGTGTACAACAATCTCTTTTAAAGATTGTAGAAGGCACGATAGCAAACATCCCTCCAAAAGGAGGAAGAAAGCATCCCAACCAAGAGTATATCAAAATCAACACAGAAAACATTTTGTTTATTGTGGGTGGAGCTTTTGTAAACTTGGACAAAATCATTGCTAAACGTTTAGGCAAAGGTGTGATTGGATTTGATGTTGCTAATAAAACTAAAGTTTTTGACCCTACGGAAAAGAACTATTTACTCTCCAAAATAGAGACTGAAGATTTAATAGCATTTGGACTTATTCCAGAATTTGTGGGTAGATTTAATAGTATTGCTAACTGCAACGAGCTTATGCTTGAAGATTTAGTCGCTATTTTAACTGAGCCAAAAAATGCGATTATCAAGCAGTACAAACATCTCTTTGAAGAAGATGGCGTAAAGCTTGATTTCTCTGAAGACTCACTTAAAGCTATTGCTACTAAGGCTAAAAAATCCGATACGGGAGCAAGAGCTCTTAGGATGATTGTTGAAAACCTCTTAATCGATTTGATGTATGAGGTACCCTCTGATCCTACGATCAAAGAAATTTTTATTGAAGAGAGTTGCGTAACTAGCGACGAGCCCCCTACTATTTCTAGAGACAAAAAAGACGCGATGTAATTGCTTACGTCCGCGTCTTTTGTTAAAAACAAATTCTTTGTCTATTTTTAAAATCTTGCCAAACCTTCCGCGAGCCTAGCTTCTTCTGACGCAAAAACTTCTCTAGCGCTTCTAGCTTCAGCTTGAGCTGCAATTCTAGCATCTCTTCTTTCTGCTACTGCGGCGCGCGTTGATAAATATTTACTAGCAACGCTCTTTACTGGAGCAACTCCCTGTGCAAGATTCCTAAGGTTCATTCCGTGCACTGCTCGTGGCACTACAGCATCTTTCTGAGATGCTAAGTGATCAGCTGCAGCAGCGGCGCTATTACCTCTAGTTCTGTGTACACGCGCTCCAAGCCCTCTCGCAGCAGCTACTGCTGCACTCTGATTGGGTACAGCCGCATCGCCTGCCGCCATACGTTGGCGTTTAGCCCCTGTTATTCTTAGATCATTAAAGGTTTGCTGATCTACAAGTTGCTCTGGATGTAAAGCGTCTGGATCTACAACATTCGCCTCTGTTATCTCAGACTCAATATCCTCGTAGCTAGAGAATGCAAGCTTGGCTTCTAAAGCACTTACTTCAGAGTTATAACTTAAAGAAACTAATGCTCCTGAATCAATTAAATTGTTTTGCATTAGGCGCATTTTTTGCACCATACCCCGCATTACATGATTCACTCCTGGATTACCATAGCCTCCATTGTGAATCTTCTTTTCAATACCGGTATGCACTATATTAATAAATAAGTTTGCAAGGGAAGACACTTTTTCTTTCTTTTGATCAGCGTTTAAACTCGTATCTTGACTCGCTATATTTTGAGCATAATCAATCAGTGATGCAAACATAACCAGTGGCTCCACTAGATTTGCACGTTCACCGCCCTCTATAGCTTGTGAAATCACGTCCTTAACCGTTAACTCTTCACCGGTTGTCTCCGTTTTAATGCTATGCTTTAAGAAAAACGCCATTTCTAATGATTTTTTTCTATTAACTTCTTCTAATAATGCTAACTCTCTCTCTGCATCATTTCTTGCAGATTGACCCACATTCGGAATCAACAGTACAGCTTTATGATATGACTCTAAAAATGTTGTCTTAGAGTGTTGAGCAATAACTGCATGTTGGTATCCCTGTAATCCTGGCGCGTCATAAACATCCTGGCCCGCACCAATAGCTATTCCTACAGCATTTTGTGCATGATTGCTAAAAGAAGAACTTATACCGCCCGATGACAAACTAACATTGCCTAAAGAACGTGTAGGAGATTGTAGTGATTGAGGATAGGAGCTTTGAACATCTGCAATAAATTGCTTCAGCTCATTAAGTGTTAAACTAGGATTGCCCTCGTCATCTGTTTTACCCACAAGTAGAATAAACTCTTGAAGCGACGTTTCATCATTTAAGTTAAACTCCAAACGCTCACATATATCCGAATCGCCATCTTGCTTACGCAAAAGAACCAAGCGTCCTGTAGCTAAATCAATCGAAAAACCTATTTTATCATTATTGTCTGCTGTTAATGCCTCTTTAAACTCATCACACATTAATGCAGCTAGTTTAGCTTGTACACCGCGCACATTAGCAGCGCTCTTACCCACTACTTCCATACCATTGGTGCGTGCCTTGTCAAATCTACCAACAGGAGCGCCATCTTCGCCTCTCGCTGGACTCACATGGGTTGTTGACTGATTCTCTAAAGCATCAAATAACTGGCCTGACACCTGAGCTAAACGCTCATGGGCACCTCTACGCAGGAGGCCCTGATCTTCTACTGTATCCTCAGTCTCAGTGCTATCTGTTGTACTCATAGAATCCGTGCTATCGGCACGGCCACGTCCTACAAAAATAGGAGCTCCGCCGCCGCCGTCGTCATCATCATCACCCATAGGCACAGCTTCGTGGCCAAGACCTCCTAAGCCTAGTCCATCATCCTCTAACAGTTCAGGCATCCCTGCAAACGCTCCCTGAGCTACTCTATCTACAGAGCCGCCATCATCATGATGCTCGAAAAAGCCGTAATCGTCGTCACCTAAGGGCAATCCAGAACTTACTCCATGTATTGACATAATTTAAAAACCTTTTATTATCTTTATATACTTATTATACACTAAAAACTAATAAAAAGTGCATATATTTTAATTTTAATTAACAAAAAAGGCCACTTAGAATTAACTAAGCAGCCTTTATAAACAACTTGTCTTAAGAGACTTAAGAGTTGTTGCTGTTCACTGTAGCCAGTGTCCTAGAGACATTGGCTATAGTTGCGAACATAGCAGCCACTCTATCAACAGAGTTGCTAGCAGCCTTCTGGTTGCCTGCAGCAAGACTCTTAAGAACCTCACCCTGTGCACCAAACATCTCAGCAGTCGCATTAGACTGAGCTGCAGCTAAGTCACCTTGAGACTTAAGGAAAGCTCCTGTACTTGATGTAATAGTACCTACAACACCTGCAAACCTGTCAATTATTCCTGCTTTATTAGTTTTAGTGTCTTGGCGATCAGAAATTTGTGAACGATATTCTTTAACATTCTTATCAATCTGTTTTTCAATCGCTTTCATTTTTCCTTTAATATCATCTCTCTTATCTTCAGGTGTTCTCGCATCGTTATCATCAGTTGCAAATGAACGGCTAAGATCAGCTGCTTTTGCTGCTACTGTTTCATCACCATTATTGTCAACCTCAGCATCTTGTGAATCACCTTGCTCTAACTGATGATTCATTTGCTGAACTTTTGCCATCTGAGCTTCACGCTCTTCTATTGACGCAGGTGTTTTTGTGCCCGATCTCAAGCTAGAAAGCATATCATCTAGATTGCTTTCCATTTCTGATGCTGTAAGAGGTGTTGCTTCAGTTGCTTCCTCCCCTTCCTCGATAGTACCGATAACTCCTTTTGCATCCGATTTTTTGATACCCGTTTGAGTCTCTTTCTCATCAGCTAAATCAGTAGATAATGCTGTATCCTCATCTGTTGTGTTAAAGGATACTCCAAGACCTGCAAACGCAGCTCCTAGTGTCACAGCAGCCCCAGCAATCGAGGTGACTAAAGCAGCTTCACCCTGGGCGGCAGCAGTTTGACCCGCTGCAACAATGCAATCTGCTTTAGACTGTGCTGATTTCAAGCCATTACCAGTAAATGTAGCTTGTGCTTCTTGTTGTTGTGATAAATTTTCTAACATCTTTTTCATCAGATCTAATAGCGATAGAATAGATAAAGATAAAGCTCCTTGCTTAAAGCTACCGTAAGTTTGCTCTGCTGAACTACTAGCTGCTTGAGCATTGTTTGTCTTTTTTTGGTCTGTAGGTATCATAAAACACCTCCCTTTATTAATTTATTTATTTATTTATTTATTTTTACTTTCTATTTAACTATTAAGATCCTTGCAATGCATTTGCTGCCATGTCAGAATCTTTACCCATCGCATTAACCACAGTATCTAGCTCACTGGTCAACGTTTCTAAAGCTTGGTTTAGTTTATCTCTATTTTGTGTAGTTGCATCCTGAGAGTATTGTAAAACAAACTGATCTAACAATTGCTCCGCATTGGATTTAGCCAGTCCGTCTTTTGCTTGACCAATAGTATTTTCTGCCACGCCTCCAACAACACTAGCTGCTGCGCCGCCAGCTTGAACTGCAAACTGTGCACCAGCACCGATTTTTCCCACTACTTCTGAATTGTTTTCCAGAAACTCAGCAGCACTACCTGTCATCGATGAGAAACCAGATGAAAAACCTGCACCCGAAGCACCTTCACCAAATAAAGTAGCGGCAATCGCTAAAACAGCCTGAAGAGCTACGATCAATCCTCGAGCCCACTCAGGAGCTTTTGATGAGTCTCCATAAATAGCATCTAAGATACCTTCTGCCAAGTCACTTCCACTAGCAATACCTGCACCTAAGCCCATGAATGCACCTTTTGTTGCTCCATAAGCAGCCGCTGACTGACCTGTAAGGCCGTTTATTACTTGTCCTTTAGTATTGTCTTCAAGCGCGCTATTAAGCCTGTCTGTAATCTTGCTCTCGAGATCATTTATTGCGTCTTCTCCCAGATCTTCTCCAAGGTCTTCTCCCAGCTCTTTTCCTACAGATTTTATCGCCGCTTTCACAGCTTTACCTACAGCACCTTCAATCTCATCTCCATCTTCTGCAGCTGTTTTTGAAAGTTTAGATAAAGATTTCAACAAACCGCTGATAATCTTTTTCGTTAGCTTTTTAGACGTTTGCTCCACTACAGACTCTCCAGATTCTACCGCTTCATCAACAACGGTGGTCGTTACAGTCTCTGCAACTGTCTCGCCTACATCTTCTGCAATATCTGTACCGATAGTCGCCGCTGATCCTGCAAAAGCACCCGTTATACCGTCTACTGCTGCTGAAGCACCAGCTCCAGTACCCGCTGAGAGTATAACTTCAGCAATAATTGTAATAATAGTGGCTAAAATCTTAGCAGCCGGACCTGTCATTCCCGCTTTTACAAGAGCTGTTGCTACCCAAGTCGTGAAATCAGTTGTTAAACCCGTTAGAGTCAGCGCTGTGGTTAAAGCTGCAATACAAATAGCTGTAATAACGCCGCCTGCACCACCTGTGAAGAAGCCTATAATAGCTCCTATAATAGCTCCTGCTATACACCCTATAATCGTCCACATTTTGGTTGTTTGCTCAGTCTTCGCAGCTGCCGCTTCTTTTGTTATTTCAGCATTAGCTTCTGTAACAGAATCCTTCGCTCCTGCAATCGCTGACTTATCTAAATTGTTGTTAATTTGCTGCATCGCTTCACTCGCTTTAAGTAAAGCACTCACCATCTTAGAAAGAAGCCCTGCCAGCACAGATAAACTCTGTCTGTAAGTCATCGTCGTTGCTTTAGTGGGATCACTAACAGGCGCATTAGTAGTACCACTAGGTGCAGTACTGCCAAGCCCTTTTGAAGCTGTCTTACTTTGCACTCCTATCTGGACTTGCTTACCTTGCGTCCCTACCTGGCCTTTCTTGCCTTTCTTACCTTGCACCCCTGCCTGGCCCTTCTTTTTAGCATTATCTTGCGCTTCTTCTACCGAATTAGCTAAAAGAGCTACCAAAGATACCAGTGTTGAATCTGCACTTCTTGCCTTGTTTTCTTGAGTTAAATCTGTTTTTTGAATTGCTATTTGATCTGCAACTGAATTAGATTGTAAAGCCATAATAGACCACCTTCTTTTTTATATTATTTTTATTAAATGTTAATATACCCTTAATTTAATATTAACATATTGTTAATATTATAAAAGCACTTTTTTGAATTTATCACACAACCCTCTTACATTAAGTCTGTTATGTATTTATTTTTTTGTAATTCGCTGAACATAAGTCGCTTACGCATTTCTTACAACCCACTCAAAACCAGCTACTTAAAAACAAAAAAAGACCGCTTTTTGTTAAAAAAGCGATCTTTGTGAGCCCTATTAAAAGTAGTGTAACTACTCTTATAAAGAAGCAATCTGATTAGCCACGTTAGCCCACGTCTGCAACACATCTTTTTCAAAATCTGAGGTTTGCTGAATGTTATTCACATCCACCGTACCCGCCGAATTCGTCTGGTTTTGAACGTTAGCATCAATCTGATCCTTAAAGTTATCCCACTGCGCCTTATACAGGTTTAAGTTGGCTGTATACTTAGAAATTTCAGAAGCTTTTGTCTGGTTTGCTACATTGCTTGTATAATAAGAGTTAAGCTTCGATGTCATCTCTTTAATAACAATACTTTCTTTATCATTAAGCGTTTCTCCCAAACTCGCATCCGCTGCCTGAGTATTTTGCTGAGACTCCATCAACTGCGACATAACTGCAAACAGCTCACTAAAACTCATCATTATGCCATACTTAAGAGGCTTGACAGGCTCTGGTGCTGGCGGCGTTGGTGTCGGTGTTGGTGGTGGTGGCGGCGTCCAAGGAGTTAAAGCATCTACAGCGGTGAGAAACATCGTATTAAAAGGATTAGCGCCTATTGCCGTTAAAAATGCTTCCCATTTATTAGAACCCGTTCCAACTGCTGTTTTTATTTCATCAGCTAGCCAAACACCTTCCCCTCCAGTAGGGCTTGACGGACACTGAGAAAAGAATATGTAAGGCATCGACCCCTGCTCTGCAGTCCAATAAGTTTGCAAAGTTTTATCACCAGACTGAGCCACTAAAGAGGAAATAGTACTCATTAATCCTGTCAAACCACCCACTTTAGATGAATCTAAAAGCTTATTAACTGTCTGTCCAAATGCGGCCATGTCACTATCAAGATCACTAGGCTTATACCCAATATCCGCTGCTGCTACTGCAAGAGCGTCTTCAATCTGCAAAAGAACGCTTACATATTTTTTTAACTCAGTAATCTGGCTGGTGGTTAATGTCCCCACACCATCAGCTAAAAGCTTAGAAAGCATATCAGACTCTTTTTTAGCTTGCCCCTGAACAGCCATGTTATGAATAATTGTCTCATTAGTTTCCTCTTGAGATTGAGGTGAAGATGGTTTCTTACCTGCATCTTTATCTTTAGATGACAGCTTAGAATCAGACGGTTTTTTAGATGTTTTGCCCTTAGGAGTAGATGAGGTTAATTCCTTCTTTTTTCCTTTTTCGCTATCTGTCAACTTCTCAGCTACAGTAGATGCCGCATGGTGCGCCTGAGCGTGTACTATTTCTCCATAACTAAGCTCTGCAAGCTGTTTCAGATTTTCAGCACTATTCACATTATCTGATAAAAGCGAAACAAGTGCGAGCACTGTTTGACTACCTGTTGAAGGCTTTGACTCTGTAACTGGCTCGATAGGAGCAGTCACTCTTGCTTCCAAATTTTGATTAATATTTTGTTCCATTTTTTTTCCCTCTTTTTACAGTTTAAACCGGATTAACCGTTACCCATTTTCTGGTTGATATAGTTATATAAAGAGGTTGTACTCTTCAAACTATTGGTTAAAATCTGGTTATATGTATTCTCATCTGAACTGCTCTGTTTAAAACTTCCTTGAACCTGAGCACTCTGGTTATTTATTGTAGTTGTCAACGAAGAAAATGCGTCAATAATCGTTTGACTAGGTGTTCCCGTAGGAGATGTACCAGATCCTGGAGTACTACTACTCCAATCTGTAGCCCAAGCACCCATAATACTGTCATCACTACCCACATTAGCTTTACCACCAACAACGGCATTAATTTGCTCGTTTACAGAATCTCCAATACTCGTAGCAAGCGATGGATTGTTTAGTAAGATTTTTTGCATAGAGTCAATAATCTCTTTAGGCCCCTTTGTCCAACCAAACTTCTTCGCCGCATCAGCATAGCTCATATATACAGGCTTACCATCTTTCATCACAACTTTACCCGTTGTCGGATCAATTTCTTGACCGGCACTTCCGTATTGGTTAAACTCATTTTTAAGCTGAGTCCAATCGTTGTTAATACGCGTCATCAAGTTCATGGTAACGCCCTCTTGAGACATCTCCCACTGCTTAAATTGGCTTAAAAATGGCAGTAATTTTTCCATAATATACTGAATCGCTTTACCCGCTGGCATATTCTTCATCGCTTCCAACATAGTTTGTAACTCATTCTCCCAATCACTATATTTTGTCATCGAACCTGCAGGAGCCGGAGGAGCACTAGCCCCTACTGGAGCGTTACTAGAACCTGTTGGAGCGTTACTAGAACCTAACAAGGCACCAGGTGATGCACTTCTTAAAGGAGACTCTTCATCAGCATCTTCCAGCATCTTATAAACTTTAGAATACGAAGCATTATTTGCATGAGCGTGTAACATTTCTCCATGATTTAAAGCGCCATCCTGAACCAAATTCTCACTTGGATCTGCAATAACAGGTGTAGATGCTAACATAGATGATGAAGTGCCCGATGAGGCAAACAAACTCGCTGGAGATTGTGACTGTGACTGTGACTGTTGTCCTTCCACATTTTTTACCCCTTTCTTCGCTGCTTCATACGCTTTTAATAAATTTTCAATGGCCGTTATAAGAAGATCAATAGTCGAAACTGCCGGGCTATCTGCCTGCGGCTGCTGTACATCGTCTAAATGTTTTTGCATCTCTGCTTTTTTACTATTTTGAAGCTCTTCAGAGTCTATACTCTCTATCATTCCTGTTGACATATCTTACCTTCTTTGTATCTTTTTTAATTATTATTAATATTG
The DNA here is from genome assembly GCA_002401865.1 of Candidatus Aerophobota bacterium. GTDB lineage: Bacteria > Chlamydiota > Chlamydiia > Chlamydiales > Simkaniaceae. The sequence continues at coordinate 19,692 of NVUK01000016.1, forward strand.
TCTTAATTTTATATTAACAAATTCTTAATTAAAATAAACAGATTTTGAGAAAGTATTATATAACAAGCTGAAACAGAGCTAGTTAGGTGTGGTTAAAAAATATAAACGTCTTATTTACAATAACATACAAACCCCCTCTTAAGAAAAAAAAGGCCTATATAAGGTGAAAAGAGCTGAAAAAAAAGTGCTCACATGTACTTCAGCAACACACGAACACCCTTAAATTGTTGAAAACCAATTATTTAAGCCATAATAACAGCTACAATTGTGCACAAAAGCACTTAAAGTCAGTAGGTTACGACTGAATCCACTTGTTTTTCTTCATACCTTTGCTTTTTTTCTTCTTAACGGGCCCTGAAGAGCTCTCCCCCTCACCACCTTTTATCTCTTTTCTAAAAGTTTCCACCCCATCAGCGATTTTACCCTTAGCATCTTGAAGAGCGTCCCATTGACCCTGCTGAAAATGTTTAGGATCTTGTACAAACTGCTTCAAATCTTCATCAGACATACCCGTCTTTTCTTGAATCTTTTTAGACTCATCTTGAACTTTGTCTTTTAATCGACCAATTTCCTCAAGTGCTTGTTGCTTTTCTTCGCTAGAACCGTTCACCATAACATGTCTAAAACGCTCAAAATATTCGATCGATTCTTCAAACACATCTTTAAGTTTAACATCTCTTTCTTTAGGGGAAAGCGAAAAAAACTCCATTATTTTTTCAAACTCTTTCATTATATTACCTCCGTTTTTACCTCTTATAGAAAAAAAAAGCAGCTAAAGCAAAGAAAAAAAATACTACTTTATGAATAATGGCGTTTAAAAGCAAAAATGAACCTTAATCAAGGCCCCTTGTTAATGGATGCATCCACCTTTGTAGACTACTTAAGTAAAAACCTGCCTCATGTAACTGTTACAAAAGCAAACGACACGAGCGCGCAATACACCTTAGAGGTAGCTCCCAACCTCTTAATTACGCTCTTAAGCGAAGAAATGTTTCTTTTTTTTGACATACAATTGGGAAAAAAACCTCCCACTGCCGACAAAGAAGTTTTTCTTCAATGGCTTGCAGGTGCTAACTATTTAAGACAAGGAACAGGTAACGCCTACCTTTGCTTAACACCAAAAACAAACATTATTCATCTCAAATCAAGCGCTCCAAGCGACACGCCGCTTATCCATTTAAAAGATCATCTCGAAATGTTTTGTAACTACGCAGAATACTGGAAACAAACACTAACTAATTATAAATAGAGAATAATTAATCAAAAAACATGAAAATAAACACCCAACATTGTATGCTCAATAAAAGATGGTACACTAGTATTAACAATAACTATAGGCTGGTTTAATGAAAGCTTTCTTAGTAGCGGATGAAGGACCTTTAGCAGGTTTGAACATCGCTTTAGAAGAAGGAAATGAATGGATTATCGGTAGAGATCCTGACACATGCTCCCACACAATTAACGATCCCATGATAGCAAGTAAGCACGTCATGATCACTTTGAAAGAACAAACCTTTTTCTTAGAAAATCTTTCTGCTGTTAGTCCTGCTGAAATTAATGGCGAAACAGTCACAGCCCCTACTGCTCTTAAAGAGAGTGATACTGTACAAATGGGAAGCTCTTTTCTACGCTTCACTTTGATCGACCCATCCCTTTTAAATGAGCAAAACCAACACAGCGACAATGCCACTCCTACCATCTATGAAGAAAGTATAGAAAGTGACACACTCTCTTTTTCCTCAGCTAGTTTATCAAGATGGATGATTAAAGTTATTTCAGGACCTAACAGCGGCGCCGAGTTTAGTGTTCACGAAGACACTACTTATACTCTTGGTAAAGATCCAAAAAAATGTGATTTTGTTTTTCAAGATTTAAGCGTATCGCGCAAACATGCAAAAATAACGCTTACAAGTGATGATACAATAGAAATAGAAGACTTAAACAGTTTAAACAAAGTTTTAGTCAATGGAAAAGCTATTGAAAAAACAGCGCATGTAAAAAATCAAGACCTTGTCACAATAGGAACCACTTCTTTTCTAGTCATTGATCAAGAAGCTACAAGAGAGACCATTGTTTCTCCTGTAAAACTTGCTATGCAATTTAATAACAGCAGCGCAGACAACGACTCCGATGAGGATGATTTGTCCAATGAACTCACAAAGAAAACGTGGAAAAACATGAAAATTCCCACGCGCCACTTAGTGACCGCTTCAATTTTTTTGCTCCTTCTTCTAATGACCGTAGGCGGAACTTTTTCTCTTTTTTCTAGTAAATCCATAGAAATAACCCACGCTGATCCTGCTAAACTTATTGACGGTGTACTTAAGAAATTTCCAGAAGTAGAGTTTTCTTATCTAGAAAAAACAGGCAACCTATTTCTTCTTGGCCACGTTTTCACAGAAATCGACCACCAAGAACTTATTTACGCAATCAAATCCATTTCCCGTGTTAAAAACGTGGAAGACAATGTCATCATTGATGAACTGGTTTGGGAAAATACAAACGCTTTACTATTTAAAAACATGGCATGGCGCGGCGTCTCTCTCTCCTCCACAATCCCTGGTCAATTTGTTTTACGTGGCTATGTGCAAACATTGCCTGATTCCACTAAACTCTCCGACTACATCAACAACAATTTTCCCTACCTAGACCGTATTCACAATCAAGTAGTGGTAGAAAATACATTAGAAGCACAAATCCAAACGATTTTAATGCAAAATGAACTCTCTGTAGTAAAATTTCAACTCGCTAACGGCGAACTCATCCTTTCTGGAAGACTGGGTAGTAATTATGAATCTAAGGTTACCAAATCTATTTCCACGATTAGTAAACTCAACGGAATCCGTATTGTAAAAAACTTTGTCGTTATGACAAAGCCTGGAGCGCAATACATTAACCTCTCTGCGAAATACAAAATAACAGGCACTTCTAAACAGGGTAAGATAAACAAGTACGTGGTTATCGGAGGTAAAATACTCTCTGTTGGAGAACTGCTTGACGGTATGTCTATATCTAAAATTGAAGAAAATGCAATTTTATTAGAAAAAGATGGATTAAAATATCGGATTAATTACAATCAAGGTTAATTGTTAAAATAAAACTTTTGGGAAATTAGAGTTATGTTTGGTTTTGAAAAAAAGAACAAAAAACAAAAACCCTTTGAATTTGATTTAGAAAAAGATTTGAAATCTAAGAAATCCTATTCTAAAGAGCTTCTCGACAAGGTTGGCTCTAATGAGCAAACCATTAAACAGTCCTTAAAAGATGGTTCTGCTTCTGAAAACTTTGATCAGTGCGGCATCCTTCTTCAAGGGTATCACAGCTTGAAGAAAGTTATAGACAGAGTTTGCAGAAAATAATATAAGCAACTTTAAGCATCAAATTACAACCAAGGTTATTCAACTATGGGAAAGCCGCATTCGTGTTCGCTTACGTTCCAAACCCTTATCAAAAACTATTCTAAGCTACAGGCACAAGTAGTTTGTCAAGTGAGAAACGTAGCATCTAGACTTTCTGCAGCAACACCTGGAAAGTTTTTGTTATTACAATTTTCCATGTCACAGGTTACACAAGTGGGTGATTCTATCTCTAACTTAATCTCCCAAGTTAACTCTATGATTAGTAACTCTGTGAGAAACCAAAAAGGTAACTAATCTGCTCTTTTAACAAGCAGTTAATCTTTGCTTAAAAGCAAAGCAAACAAGTAAGGAAAAAAACAATGAATGACTTAAGCAAATATAACGAAGACTTCGTTCTGTTTTTAGAAGCGGGTTTTATTGCAATCAATCAAGCTGATGAAGACTCCGCTGTTAAGCTATTTAAAGCGTGTGAGATTCTAGATCCTAATAACGCATTGATACATATAGGTTTTGGCTATCTACACTTCCACAAGCTAGAACTAGACGCTGCCATGTCTTGCTTTAAAAAGGCTTTAGATATGGAGCCTAATAATGACATGGCTAAAACAATGATGGGACTTAGTTTATCACTTACTCCAAATAAAGTCAGTGAAGGCGAAAAAATGTTAATGGAAAGTGCTACAGAATCGAAGGACAGTTCTATTAAAAAAGTCGCTAACACATCGCTTGACTTTGTAGAGAATTTTGTGAAAAAAAATCCAGGCCCTGCAGAAATAAAGAAAGCGCGATAGTATTAAACTGTGTTATAAGTGTTAGTAAATTGAAACAAATGTAACTAGGAAATCAAAACTATGGCAGATAATAATGGTAGCATAACAGGAGCAGAAGGTGTCGGCCCAAAAAAACTGGTGGGCGAAACAGGTGCTGATCCACAAAAAATGCCAACCAAATCTTTTGACTCTTACATGAAGCCCCCTGCAGAGAACGCTCCTGGCGCTAATCCTACAGAATCTACCGGCAAGCCCTCTCCTATGGAACTTGCAGAACAGAGCTCGCTAAAACAATCCGCCACCACACCTACAACGGACACCGTGCTTTCTCAAATGAAAAGCACTTCTTCTATACTTGGAGATGTTCAAAACCAGCTCAACACCAAAAACCTCACATTAAAACAGTCACATAAATATTTGCTTAGAAACAAACTTAAGCAAGCAGGTGACAACATCAACGCTGCGGCAAAACGTGCAGGTGTTACAACGACAAATCCTCCTACCCGTTTTAAAAAAAGCACTCCTGTTGAAAAGTTCATCTCTTATGTTTCTAATGGACAAGCGCAATTAAAATCTGCTCAAGCCATGGTGTCTAAGCTTGGATCTAAGGGGAATCATATGAATCCAGGAGACCTTCTTATGATACAAATTAAGCTCTCCAAAGCTCAACAAGAATTAGAATACTCCTCGGTACTACTGTCCAAAGCGGTGGATGATATTAAGCAAATGTTCAACATTCAAATATAGCCTCGCCATTTTTAAACAGCAGCACATACTAGCGACATACAAGAATAAAACTTATGAACACTAACGACAACTACGATGATTTACTAGGAAAGCTGGATAAAGTAGAGCTCTCCACCTTGCACGGACGCATCACCGAAATTGTAGGTATGTTAATCAAAGCCATTGTCCCCAAAGTAAAAATTGGTGAGATATGCTTGATTAAAAGGGATGGGGATCCTCTTATGGCAGAAGTAGTGGGATTTACTAAAAATGAAGTTTTTCTCTCCCCTCTTGGAGATATGCACGGCATAGGCCCTGCATCCGAAGTTATTCCTATGCGCCTTCCTCTACACATAAAAGTGGGAAATAACCTGCTAGGGCGTGTTTTAAACGGCATGGGGGACCCTTTAGATGAGGATACCGCTGGCCCTTTAGTATTAGACGAAACATATCCCGTTATCAACACCCCTCCCGATCCTCTTAAAAGAACCATGATTACAGAACCTATCTCTGTAGGTGTGCGCGCTATTGATGGCGTCTTAACCTGTGGCAGAGGACAAAGGGTGGGTATCTTTGCCGCGGCCGGTGGAGGTAAATCTACGCTGCTAGGAATGATGGCACGGTACGCTCAAGCCGATGTAAACGTCATTGCACTCATTGGAGAGCGGGGAAGAGAAGTTAGAGAATTTATTACGCATGATTTAGGAAAAGAGGGACTCGCTCGCTCGGTTATTGTTGTTTCCACTTCTGATCAAGCAGCTCAGCTCAGACTCAACGCTGCCTACGTAGGAACTTCTATTGCCGAATATTTTAGAGATCAGGGGAAAAATGTTCTCTTAATGATGGATTCGGTGACCCGTTTTGCTAGAGCTTTAAGAGAAGTGGGACTTGCTGCTGGAGAACCTCCTGCAAGAGCTGGATACACCCCTTCTGTATTTTCTACACTACCCAAACTTCTAGAGCGTTCGGGTAACTCAGAAAAAGGATCTATCACCGCTTTTTATACCATATTAGTCGCAGGCGATGATATGAATGAACCCGTAGCCGATGAAGTGCGTTCCATTTTAGATGGTCACATCATTCTCTCTAGTGAACTGGCAAGACAATACCACTACCCAGCTATTGACATCCTCGGATCAGTTAGTCGTATTTTAAACTCTATTACAGACAAGCCACACCAAAAACTCATTGGACAAGTTAGAGAAGTATTATCCAACTACAAGAAAAATGAGCTACTCATACGTATCGGAGAATATAAGCCCGGATCAGACAGAGCTGCTGATTTTGCGATTAAATATGTGGACAAAGTGAACCGTTTTTTAAAGCAACAAGTGAGTGAAAAATGTAGCTTTGAAGAAACTCTACAACAATTAAAAATTCTTTTTCAGTAATTTAAGGCCCAGCTATGAAAAGTGAAAGTTACCCTTTACATCAAATTGTTCTAATCAAAAAGAGACGTTTAGATGAAGCGGAAAGATTTTTAAAACAAAAAAGAGACGAATTGCTAGCCGAAGAACACAAGCTTAAAAAAGTAGAAGAGGAAAGAGACCTTACACAAAAACACTTTGAAGATAAGCAGGATCAACTCAAAGAGTTACAAAACGTCTCTACTAGTGCAGAGAAAATTGAAGACCTAAAAATCTATTTACAAACCGTTACTATTGAACTAAAAGAAAAACAAGAAAAAGTAAAAATTCAAAAAACAGCCGTGAGTACAGCCGAATCTGCCGTGAATCACGCCCGTGTTAATATGCTTAAAAAACAACAAGAAGTGGAAAAACTAAAACTCCATAAAAAATCTTGGAAAAAAGAAGTACAATTAGAGCAATTAAGAAAAGAAGGCATTGAAACCGATGATTTAGGCACGTCTTCTTTCTCTCAAAAAAAACAATCGAGGTATAAATGAGCGACGATAACCGTATCAAAATCAACCCCATACCTCAGGACAAATACAAAATAGATAAAGAAGATGACGTCAAGGATTCCAAAAAATTTAAAAAGATCATGGAAGTAGATCCAGCAGATGATTCCCAAAAAAAACACAAACGCGCACTAAATGAAGATGAGCACGATGAAGATGAAGTGGTGGATGGCTCAACACAAAATCCCGATGCAGATCTGTTTGCTTCTATACTAAATCCCGAGGAAACCACCTCTCTATTTGATCCTAAATCTAAAGGTGTGCGTAACATAGATGTTTCTGAGGGTGCTCCTCAAACAAGCTTTGCAGACGAGGAAGGCTCCTCTGACCCTGTATCTACTCCAGAAGATCAAGCCGAACAAGCACCTTTATCTGCAGGATCTCTCGGAAACTCTGAGGACTCTAACGACAACTTTAACTTCGATAGTGTTGATTCTTTCTCAGAAATCAACCTAGAACCCGATAGCTCTATTGATCAAGGCAATTCTTCAGCTAACTCTCCAGAAAATCAAAACAGCGATAACACACAAACGGATAACACTCCTCAAACAAACGTTACCCGTAAAAAAAGCGCTGAAAATAACCAACAAGAACCTGTAAAAGATAAAAAATCGGTAAAAAAACAGACTAAAGTAGCGGCTACAAAATCAGTAAAAACTGCTTTACCCACTAAAGAAGCAAAAAACCTTAAACAGAACGATGCACTAGATGACACAAAATTAGAACCCGATCAGATCGACAAACCAAACAAAGATTCTATAGAAAAAAAATCTCCTAGTTTTACTCCATCAAAAGCTTCAGACACTGCCGACGCTCTGTTAAAACACATAAGCGGCTCTAATGACAAAGAAAAAGAGGGAGATAAAAAAGACCAATCTCAAGAAAAACAATCTAGCGACGACAAAGTAACACCTACTTTTCCCCATGCAGGACTAGACAATGCCGGTATTGCTCCTGAACCTATTATAGAAGCTACGTATGACGCTGGCCCACTTGAATCTTTACCTGTAACGTCAAAACTTTCTCCTCAAGCATATCAACTTTTTGAGCAAATGGCGGGTATTATCTCTGTTGTCAAGGATAGCGATGTTACAACAACCTCTGTAACAATTAACATCGAAGGCTCTGTATTCGATGGCGCCGAAGTGGTGTTTAATCAATACAAATCAGCGCCCCTTTCTTATAACCTCGAATTAAAAGGCACACCACAAGCCGTAGATCTTTTTACTAAAAATATTCCTCTGCTAGAGGCCTCTTTCAAACAAGGAGGATTTAAATTTGCAGTAAACATTTTACCCCCCTCTTTATCTCAAAAAAACTCTTCGAAAAGAGTGCAAAGAAAATCTGGGTCCGACGACAAACGGGACAAAAAAT
>NVUK01000017.1 GCA_002401865.1 Candidatus Aerophobota bacterium
GTGAGTTTTTGGCTATTTGTTGCTGGAGCTCTTTATATTTTACTCTCTCTTGTCGTAGGTAAATTTGCAGGTACAGGATGGACAGCTTATCCTCCACTTTCGGGGATAAAATACAACCCTGGAGAAGGGGTAGATTATTGGGCATGGAGTATTCAAATATCGGGTATTGGGAGTATGCTGTCTGGAATTAATTTTTTAGTGACTATTTTAAAAATGCGCTGTAAAGGGATGACTCTTTGGAGAATGCCTATCTTTGTATGGGCAGTACTTGCAACGGTTGTTTTAATTATTTTTGCTTTCCCTATCTTGACTGCAACCATTGCCATGCTCTCGACTGATAGATTGCTCTACACAAAAATTTTCACCGCAGGATTTGGCGGAAGTCCCATGATGTACATCAATTTAATTTGGGCATGGGGACATCCAGAAGTTTATATTTTAGTGTTGCCTATGTTTGGAGTGTTTTCAGAAGTAGTTCCTGTATTTTCTCATAAAAGACTTTTTGGTTATAGCTCTATGGTGTGGGCACTTATGGGAATTACAGTGCTCTCTTTTGTCGTATGGCTTCACCACTTTTTTACTATGGGAGCAGGAGGAAGTGTCAACGGCTTTTTTGGAATTATGACCGCCTTGATTGCTATTCCTACAGGAGTAAAGGTGTTTAATTGGCTCTTTACTATGTATAGAGGGCGCGTGGAATTTGCAACGCCCATGCTTTGGTTTATGGGGTTTATTGTTCTGTTCGTCTCAGGAGGTATGACAGGGGTAATGATGAGTATTCCTGCTATTGATTTTCAGGTGCATAACTCTCTATTTTTAATCGCTCATTTCCATTCTGTTATTATTGGAGCTGTTTTATTTGGGTTCTTTTCAGCTTATTCCTATTGGTTTCCAAAATTCACGGGGTTTAAGCTTAATGAAAAACTAGGCAAATATGCTTTTTGGTGTTGGATTATAGGGTTTATTGTTGCCTTCATGCCTCTTTACCTTCTTGGGTTTATGGGAGCGACTAGAAGGTTAAATCACTATGCAGCATCGACTGGATGGCAGCCGCTATTTATCGTTGCAAGTATTGGAGCTATTATTATTTTGTGCGGTGTAGGATTTCAACTCTTACAACTCTATGTTTCTATAAAAAATAGAAATAAGGAAAAAAGAGGGGCTAAAGATCCTTGGAATGGTAGAACATTAGAGTGGTCTATCTCTTCACCTCCTCCTTTTTATAATTTTGCTCATGAACCTGAGGTGCATGAAAAAGATGCTTGGTGGGAACTTAAGCACAATAAAGATCAAAAGGTAAAACCTTATGAAAGTATTCATATGCCGACAAATAGTAGCTTACCTGTCTTTATTGGTATTATCAGCTTTATCGGTGGCTTTGCTTTAGTGTGGCATATGTTTTGGCTGGCTGGAGTATCTGTACTTGGAATCTTGGTGTGTTTGATTATACGTTTATCTGACAGACATACAGAGTTTACTGTAGAGGCTAAAGAGATCGAAAAGATTGAAAGGGAGGCAGTTCAATGAGTAATAGTGGATCGCACGTAGAAGTATATCCTGATACACATCACGATGTTTATTCTAAAACAGTATTTGGGTTTTGGCTCTATCTGATTACGGACTTTGTCCTTTTTGCTACGATGTTTGCAGCTTTTGCGGTACTAAGTAAAAGCTTTTTTGGCGCAGCAGAACCAAAGCAAATGTTTAACCTTTCCTACACAGCACTGCAAAGTTTTCTTCTTCTTGGCGCGAGTTTTACAGCAGGGCTTGGCGGCGCGATGGTGCATAGAAGAAAAATGGTGCCAACGCTTGTGTTTTTTATTCTCACATTTTGTTTAGGTTCTGTTTTTGCAGTTTCCCAATTTAAAGAGCTTTCTAATTTAGTTTCTGAGGGAATTAATTGGACGCAAAGCGCTTATCTCTCTATGTTTTTTAGTATTATCATGACATTTTTAATCCATGTGGTCATTGCGCTTTTATGGACTGTAGTATTAATTGTGCCCACATTGTTTACAGGTCTTGATAGCGTAGCCATGCGTAGGTTGACCTGTCTTAGAATGTTTTGGCAGTTTTTAAATATTGTATGGGTTTTTATTTTTACCATCGTTTACCTTGCGGGGGTCATTTAATATGATTGATTTACATCATGGTTGGAACGCTAGTATCAAACCAATTATCTTAGGATTTATACTCTCCTCTGTTTTGCTTTTTGCGGCCTACCGTATAACTATACATTCTCATCTCTCTGGCACCATGCTTATCACGATGCTTTTGGTTTTAGCCGTTCTTTCAGGTCTGTGCCAACTGATCTTTTTCCTTCACTTAGGGATTGAGTCAAAACCTCGATGGAATATGACTATGTTTTTTATGGGAGTGTTTGTCATGATTCTTTTGATATGGGGATCGATATGGATTATGCGCCATTTAGATTATAACGAATCTTTATCCACCACTTCCAAGTATGCTACTAATATAAACCCAGGGTCTATGAATGAGCAGAGTTAAAAGTATTAGAAAAGCATCCGCTTTAAAAAGTTTTATTGCGCTTGCCAAGCCAGGTATTGTTTCAGGAAATATAGTAGCAACCAGTGCAGGTTTTGCTCTGGGAAGTGTTTATACTCCTTTTAATTTCCCCTTATTTCTTTCTGTTTTACTTGCGATGGCTTTTATTATGGGATCGGGCTGTGTGTTAAATAATTACATTGACCGCGTAGCTGATAGGGTAATGCATCGCACTAAAAATCGCCCTTTAGCTACCGGCGCAATTTCTGAGCGTAGTGCTTTTATATATGCGACTATTTTAGTTGTAAGCGGTTTTTTTCTTTTATACTATGTTTCATCACCCCTAGTCGTTTTTTTAGCCAGCTTAGGGTTTATTATTTATGTGGGCGTATATAGCTTTGTTAAATATTTATCTCCTATAGCTACGCAAATGGGCGCTATTGCTGGCGCGGTTCCCCCTGTTGTTGGGTATGTCGCAGCCTCGTCATCGCTGGACTTTAGTGCGTTACTGATTTTTTCTGTGATGGTGTTTTGGCAAATGCCCCACTTCTATGCTATTGCCTACTACAGAATAAAAGATTATAAGGCCGCTAATATTCCGGTACTTGTTTTAAAAGCATCGTTTAAACGTACCTTTTGGACCATGCTAATATATATTTGCGCTTTTTTACTTGCCGCCTGCACACTTATTAGTTACGCAGAGCTTTCTCCCTTGGGCTATATTGTTATCACCTTTGCAACTTTATCTTGGATAAAAGTGTGTATGGAAGGCCTTAGTTGCACGAGCCAAGCACGTTGGGGTAAAAAGATGTTGCGTCAATCTTTAATTGTCATTAACTTTTGGTTTTTAACACTTTGGATTAATACGCTACTTACAAGGTAGCAATTTTTATAGGCTTAAAATTTAGAAAATCTGCAGAGGTTAGGTAATAGGGGATTTGATCAAAGCAGAGAGAGGGGAATTTTGCTTGGTTTACATTATGTAAATGGCCAAACACGCAAATATTTATCCCATATTGTTTCAATAGAGAAGTTACACTAGAGACTGTACCTGCCTCATCTACAGGGGGGTAGTGCGTCATGACGATTTTTAAGTCGGCATTGTCAGGCATAGTTTTAAGCGTTCTTTCCAGACGTAAAAGTTCTTTTTCAAAAGTAGCCATTATTTGTGTTTGAGACACTTTTGCTTTCTTTTTTTGGCGCGGGTTGTCTTGGAAAGTAATATAAGACGAGTAATTAATTTCAGGATGATCCCAAAGTCTAGCGCCAGCAACAGCAACCCCTTTATAAGTAAAAGCGGAGCTATAGACAAAGCTAATTGATGGAGGTAATAATTTTTCCAGCTTAGCGCTAGTGGGCCACCAATAGTCATGGTTTCCTTTAAGCAAAACTTTTTTTCCTGGAAGAGAGTCAATCCATGCTAAATCTTCCTTGGCCTCGTCTAGTTTCATTGCCCAAGAAATATCGCCTGCAATTAATACTAAATCATTGTCGCTGACAAGCTCTTTCCACTGAGTTGATATTTTTTCTACGTAATCTTTCCAAGAGGGGCCAAAAAAGGACATATCTTTTTCTGGCAGGGTTAAGGCAAGGTGTAAATCAGCAATTGCCCAAATATTCATTTAGCTGCTCGTTATAGTTTTTTAATTATTTTAGTATAGGGAGGCTATTCATTCATGGCTAGATGGAAAAATTATCAGGAATATGCGCTCCGCTAGGAACGACAATGATACCATCACGGATATAAATATTGTCTCCATCATAGTGATCAAGCTTGTTTTTATTAATCAGCTCTACATTTTTTCCAATATGCACATTTTCATCGAGTATCACTTTATCCAAGTGACTGTTTTCTCCTATAAAGAAAGGAGTGTCTTTTGCTGTTTTGTAGTGTCGATTGCCCAGTACTATAGAGTTTTTTATTTTCACCCCTTTTTGAATTACGCATCGCATGCCAATAATAGAGTTGGAGATCTCTTTCCCTTTAATAATACACCCATCACAAATCATAGAATCTGAAATATTAGTTCCATAAATGCAGGCTCCAGGAAGAAAAGATCTATGTGCATAAATAGGAAGGAGTTCGTTGTATAAATCAAACCCTTTAGGATTATTTTTTAACGCTAAATTGGCATTGTAAAAAGAAGCAATTGTACCAATGTCTTCCCAATAGCCTTCATGGATAAAGGCGCTGGCTTTATGCGTTTTTATCATCGCAGGGATAATGTCTTTACCAAAATCATGCCCCTTCTGCTCGTTTAACACTTTGAATAGAAGATCTTTTTTAAAGACGTAAATACCCATCGATGCGAAAAATGTAGCATTCTCGTTTTCTTCTATACCAAAACTTTTCAAATCTTCGCTTCGAGATTTGAACCTTTCTAAGGTTTTAGTATCTTTCGGTTTTTCTATAAAATCTACAATGTCCCTCGCTTCATTCACCTTTAATATCCCCAGCCGCGATGCTTCATTCTCTTTTACAGGTAGAGTTGCAATCGTAATATCCGCATCTTTTTCTATGGCATCTTGAATGAGAAGGCTAAGATCCATGTTGTAGAGCTGATCTCCAGATAAAACAATTACCCACTCAAGATCTAGTTTGTTTAGCTCACGCTGATTTTGCCTTACAGCATCTGCTGTACCTTGGTACCAAACCTTCCCCTCTGAACGCTCTTCAGGCGATAGAAGCCCTAAATGTCCACCTTGAAAATCATTGAGAGGGTAGGTCTTTTGAATATAGTCATTTAGCTCTAAAGCAAAAAATTGTGAAACTACAAAAATGTTTCTTAAATTAGAATTCAATGCGTTGGATATAGGTACGTCAATTAAACGGTAACGCCCACCAAAAGTTACTGATGGCTTACATTTATTAATGGTAAGTGGATAAAGCCTAGTGCCTTGTCCTCCGGCAAGAATTAAACAAGCAACCTTGCTTGATAAATCATTAAAACTTGCTTTTTTGTTTTCCATAAATATCCGGTAAGTCATCACGAGACGGCTTTGCCCGTCCCCCCTATACTTTGGATATATAGTGAAATAAATAACTAATTTCAATTAATTAAATATAAAAAACAAGAGTGTCTTTTAATTACAGTTAGTTACGGTTTTTGGAAATTTTTTACGATTATTTTTATGTCTTGTTTTAGCTCAAGAGATAAGCCTGGTTTATGCGAAAGAGCCTTAAACCGGTCTTGGTAAGCTTTCCCTTTTAAAGCGCCACATGAAAATATTAAGTAGCTGGAAAACATAGGTCTAGAAAGAGTTTCAGTTTTTTCCAAAAGTTGTAGACAAATTTTACCAATAGCGTCTGTTTCAGGAAAGGAAGAGAGGACGATAGCGGCTCTTTCGTTATCATTAGAAAAAGGCTTGCCTTTGAGTTTAGGAAGTAAAAAGTCGAGGGTTTGATCGCCGAAAGATACTAAGGCTAAGATGATAGCGTCGTCGGTAAAAAAATTGTCTTCTACCATGGCATTAAAGAGGTGGGGAATTGCTGAGGAATCTTGTATTTTCCCTAGAATAGTAGCAGCAAGAGCAGGAACACGTCCATATCCTGGATAGAGGGGGCTATAAAAGTGGCTAGAGGAGAGTAGAGGGAAAAGGAGGGGGAGCATCAATTCTTTTTCCAGCAAAATAGCGGCGATTGTTTTTTCAGGGTACTCTTCTTCAGAGAGAATCAGATCAGAGATTAATACTTTTTGGGGATCAGGAGAGGGAGAGTCATAAATGTCTCTTAGACGAGCGTACATATCTTTGCAGCTACGGATAATTTCATAGGAGGCTTCATTAAGGTAAATAGAGGAGAGGTCTTTTCCTAATTTTTGCTCTAGGGTAAATAGTTTTTCAATTTCCTCTACATCAAAGTCTGGCATCGTGCCAACACTCTCTTTTTTGTAGTAGGTGATCATTTCATCAAATAGGGAGGAAAAGTGACAGTCTCTATGGAGCAAAATTTCCATGTCCAGAGTATTAACGATCGGTGTGTCAGAGGTGTCCATGAATTTTTTTCCTTTTATTTTCTAAAGTTTTGAGCAAATCTTTAGCATTGTAGCTAGAGCGAACAAACGGGCCAGCGTAGACATGCATGAGACCGATGGATAAACCATAGTCTCTATAAGCATCAAATATGGCCGGAGGTATAAAGGATTTTACTTGGAGTTTTTTACGGCTAGGTTGTAAATATTGTCCCATCGTGATCACGTCGCAGCCACTCTGTTTTAAGTCATTAAGTGTTTGTTTTACGTCTGCCTCTTCTTCACCAAGCCCTAGCATGATGCCCGACTTAATAAAGGGCACTTTGTTTAGTGATTTAGCATATTTGAGTACTTCTAGAGTTCTGTCATAGTTTGCCACATGGCGAACTCTTCGACTCAGTGGTCTTACTGTTTCTATGTTATGGTTAAAGACTTCAATGCCTGTATCAATAATAGAGCCAATAGATTCTTGATTGTTCATAAGATCAGAAGTAAGCACTTCAATGGTGGATTCTGGTGCAGTTTCTTTAATTGCTTTAATAATAGCAACAATATGGCTAGCGCCACCATCGGGCAAATCGTCTCTTGCGACCATAGTAATCACTACATGGGAAAGAGCGAGCAGGCGAACAGATTGGGCTATTTTTTGTGGCTCTTCGGGATCGGGCGGTGCAGGCGCTTTGCTAAAGTCAATCTCGCAAAATCCACACGCTCTAGTACACGTTTTACCCAGGGCTAAAAATGTAGCTGTTTTTTTGCTATAACATCCCATGCGATTAGGACATTTTGCTTCTTCACAAACGGTGTTAAGACCTAAATCTTTTAAAACTTCGCGCGTTTTTGTAAAAGTACTAGAAGGGGGCAAGCGGTAGTGGAGGAAGGAGGGAAATTTTGGCCCTACCCTCTTATCTTTTTTTGGAGCTGTTTTTTCTGGCGCAAGATTAAGCTTCGGGTTCTGCTGGTCCATAAAGGCTCCTTTTTTTACCTAGGAGGGAAATGAATAGGCTCTCCTTTTGCTAGGAGCGAGCCTTCCAGCCACCCCTCTGAAAGGGTAGGGTGTGCGTGGATTGTTTCTACGACGCAGTCTAGTGTAAGTTCATTGTTTATCGCAAGAGCCATTTGCCCAATTAAACTAGCAGCATGCGCTCCTATAATGTGCGCTCCTAAAATGGCATCGGTTTCTTTATCAGAAATAATTTCGGTAAAACCTTCTGTTTCAGAACTAGCAATTGATTTGCCCAGGGCCATAAAAGGGAATTTTCCTATATTTATTTTAAAACCACGTTTTTCGGCTTGTTCTTTGGTAAGACCTACAGAGGCAATTTCTGGGTGGGTAAAAATAACTGCTGGAATTGCTTCGTAGCGCATAGAGGCATTGCCGCCGATGGCATTTGTGGCTGCAACTATGCCTTGATGAGATGCGACGTGAGCAAGCATGCTAATGCCTGTAACATCGCCAATGGCATAGACGCCGGGCGTGTTTGTTTCCATTTGCGCATTTACTTCTATTGCGCCCATTTTATTTGGCGCAAGGCCTGCTTTATCCAGGTCTAAACTTTTTGTATTGATTTTGCGCCCCACAGATACTAGGGCTAAATCTGCAGTGATGGTTGTGCCGTCTTTAATATGCAAAGTGACAGAGTCTTTGTTTTTTTCAATACGCTCTACTTGCGCCCCTGTTTTTATTTCGATGCCCTCTTTTTTAAAAGCAGCATTCAAAGCTTTGGATAGCGTTGCTCCTTGAGCTTCGATGATACTATCTAATGCTTCAACGATGGTTACTTTGACTCCTAAGCTGCTAAAAAGAGAGGCAAACTCACAACCGATATATCCGCCGCCAACAATACAAAGAGAGGTAGGGAGAGTTTTGAGTTCTAATATAGAGGTAGAGTTAAGAATAAGTTTGTGATCACAGGGGAAAATAGGAACGTTGGTTGGTTCAGAGCCACAAGCAATAATAATACTTGGAGCCTTAAGTATTTGGCTTATTTTTCCCGTTACTTTTATAGTATGAGCGCCTGTGAAAGCAGCAGAACCCTCAATGACATCAATTTTATTGGCTTTAAGAAGACCTTGAAGAGAGGTACGTATTTGGGAAACAACTTTATCTTTACGTGCGTGCATTTTGCTGTAGTCAATAGTTATTTCAGAGATATTAATGCCAAACTCTTTAGCTTTTTGTATCTTTTTAACCAATCCTGAGCCTGCAAGTAAAGCTTTGGAAGGGATACATCCAACATTGAGACATGTGCCGCCGAGGTAGTTTTTCTCAACAAGTGCTACTTTTTTGCCATTTTGTGCTGCCTTAATTGCTGCAACATAGCCACCGGGTCCAGCGCCAATGACAATCATGTCGTGGGTCTCTTTAGAAGTCATTTCTCTTTTATCTCCCTTTCATAGTGTGATACATGTAGTGCTTATTTTACATGGTACAGTGCAAAAAGTAAACGGTTTGAAAAAAAACTCTGGGAAAAGAGTTTTATTTTAGCAGTTTTTTATATAAACCGTTATATTGACGGCTAGATGATAAAATAATACTTTGACCGGATTAGATATGGTGTTTGATACAAAAGTAGGTTCTTGTACAGGGTGCGGCGCTCAGGTGAGCAGTTTTGTTACCTATTGTCCTTTTTGTGGGCTTGATATGGTAAAAGCAAAAGTGGAACCTTTAGAAGAGACTCTTGCCTCAGTAGATGAGAATAGTGGATCCAGTGAGCAAAGCGATAAAGATAATTTAGCAGGGCTTTACAACCCTCCGTATATAGCGCGCGATAAAAGCGGTATTGGTGTTGGCGCGAGTGTTGATGTAGAAAAGCCTATCTCGTTTCAAGAAGTGTCTACGGCCAAAGCCAGGGCAAGTAATGCTCCTCTAACCACGTTTAATTTACCAAAGCAAGCAGTGGTCGAGGAAATACCCGAGGAAACTCCCTCATCTAAAGGGTACCTTATTCCTATGAGTTTGATGTTGATGGGGTCTCAGTTTTTAATGCTGGCACTGTTAATTGCGCTTTTTTCAACCAAAGGCATTTTAACGCTGGAATGGAAAACTTCTACAGCGGTTGCTTTTTTCATTCTAAGCATACCTTTACTGACATTTGGCTTTAAGTGGCTAGGCGATTCTAAAAAAGAGCCAAGCGCTTTGATGGATATTAGAAAAAAATAAAGCGTAGTTATTTTCCAACGCAAAAGTTATTAAAAACGCTGCTGAGAATATCTTCAGATATGTTTCTTCCAATAATACTGCTTAAGTGATTGAGTCCACTTTTCATGTCAAAGGCAAGTAGTTCAAAGCCAAGGTTTTGTTTTAGCCCCTCTTGTACGCGAAGAAAATCTTCTTTTGCCTCTTCTAAAAGTTTTTTATGGCGAGAGCTGGTGATCAGTATAGCATTTTTATTTTCCTTACTTTCCTGTGCTGCAAGGTTTAGTAATTTTTCTTCTAAAAGATGCATTCCTTGTCCGTTTTTAGCAGATAGATGCGCTATATGAGGAAAATTTAATTTTTCTTGGGGCTCTTTAAGATCAATTTTATTCCATACCACCACGGTTTTATCTTTATTGAGTTTATCTAAGATGGTGCGGTGTATAGGCGCTGTGGTGTCTAAGACAAAGATGACAATATCGGTGTCGCTAATCGCTTGCCAGCTTGCTTTAATCCCTTCTTTCTCAATGTTAGAGCGGGTAGCACGGATACCTGCGGTATCTTTAAGATGAAAGTGCGTGCCTTGGATGAAAAAATCTTCTTCGATAAAATCTCTTGTGGTGCCAGGGGTGGAGGTGACAATACATCTTTGCTGTTTTAAAAGGGTGTTCATAATGGAAGATTTACCTACATTAGGACTTCCAATTAAGCAAACAGAAGTACCTGTTTTTGCCTTGTGCCCCGACTGAAATGTGGCTAATAAATTGTCGATAGAGCCTATCTTAGTTTTTAAAAGAATTAACATGCTCTCTTTGGTATCTATTTCAAGCTCTTCTTCTGGATAATCTACAGATACTTCAAAGTGTGCTGCCATATCAATTAAATCGTCCATAAGACGGTGTATGGTAGATTCCAGCTTTCCTGATAGGTGATTGACAGCCGCTTCATGGGAAGTTTTGCTTTTTGCTGCGATCATATCACAAATTCCTTCGGCTTTGGTCAGATCAATTTTCCCATTTAAGAACGCTCTTTTAGTAAACTCTCCACCTGTGGCCATACGGGCGCCAAACTCTACTGCCGTAGATAAAATTTTCTCCACCACAAACATGCCCCCATGGCACTGCAGCTCTACCACATCCTCACCTGTATAAGAGTTGGGTCCCTGCATTACCAGGACTAAGCCCTCATCTATTAATGCTTTTTGGCTATCTATAAAGGTAGTAAAATAAGCTTTTCTGTTTTCATAATTGCTTAAATCTTTGGATACAAGTAGATTAGCTATGTTTACTGCTTGAGGTCCAGATAGTCTGATGATAGCGACTCCTCCAGAGCCCAGAGGGGTGGCTCTAGCTACGATTGTATCGCTATAATGGTCTAAATTATGGGAAAAATCCACTGGGGGCCTGTACGCTATATAATAAGGTGTTCTACTGGCCTAGAGTATACCATAGAGGCTGTTTTCATGGGAAAAAGCAGTCAAATAATCACTTAACCGCCTTGTGATAAGGCTGTTAAGTCCTTTATATTGATTTGTTCTTAATAAATTAATTTTTATGCTATAATTAGTTATTAGTTTAAAAACTATTATATGTATTTTTTACATAAATAATAAAGTAATAATAATTAGGGGGATACAATGAGAGTTTCATGTCAAATAGGTAACGAAAAAGTTAGTTTTCAAGTAGAAAAGAAAGGACTAACAGCATCAGTTTCTAAAGTTGAAGCGGTGGGGAAAAATGAGTCAAAAAGTGATATTTTACCAACTGAAATAAAGTTTAAAGCGAGCCAAATCAAATTTAATGGAAAAGGGGTTAATGAGTTAACCTTTAGCCAGGTACAAACCTTGGCAATGGGTGTAAATGGTTTTTCGGTGAAAAATGGTCAATTAAACGTTCAATCAGGGTCAGCGGCGGAGTATCAGTTTAGACCAATTCAGCGTATATTCTAGTAAAGTAGCATAGATGCTTTTTTAGTTGGTCTGCAGGGCCAGCTTAAGCACATCGCTTAAAGAGAGATTTTCGTCTTTCTTACCAGATAAAATTTTGGCGATCGCCTTTTCGGCGGCGCCTTTTTTGTATCCAAGTCCCATTAGCGCATGTTGTGCATCTTGCTCAAGCGTGCTTATCTCACGTACACAAGAGCTTAAATCTTCGTTGAGCAACATTTTAGGTAGCTTGTCTTTCATTTCTAAAAATAATCTTTCAGCTGTTTTTTTGCCAATACCAGGAATAGAGGAAAGGCTCGCTATATCAGAAGTAGCAATAGCGGCGCCTAGCTCGCTGGGTGTTTTATGGCCAATAATAGAAAGCGCAGTTTTAGGACCAATGCCAGAAACATCGCTTAGAGAAATAAAGAGCTGTTTTTCAGCCGGCGTTTCAAAGCCAAAAAGGCGCATCGAGTCTTCTCTTACAACAAGGTGCGTATAGAGCAGGAGTTTTGTTTCAATCTTGGGCATGGACTGGAAAAGAGAGATAGGTGTGAGAATTAAATAGCCGATGCCGCCGTTTTCAAGCGTGACGTGATTGGGGTGGCAAGCTTTTAGTGTGCCTTGAATAAAATCATACATAAGAAGTTTTTTGAGTGGTGATGGGTTTTTGGTGGTGAAAATAGCAAAAAGCTAGAGCTAAAGCATCGGCAGCATCATCCGGGGGTAATTCATCTAAAGATAGCAACGTCTTGATCATTTTCTGCACGCCCTCTTTGGATGCTCTTCCAGAGCCTGTGACGGCTAGTTTTGCTTGCGATGGAGCAAATTGCATCGTGGGAAGTCCTCGCATGGTAGCGGCTAATAGCGCTATACCTTTGGCCATTCCCAGCTTGATTGCACTTTGAGGGTTTTTACTCACATATTGCGACTCTACAGAAAAAGCATGGATAGTGTGCGCATCTAAAAGAGCGCATATACCCTCAAACATAATTAAATTACGCTCTTCAATAGGTTTAGATCTAGGAGGTTTAATACATCCATAATCTATTACAGAAAAAGAAGATCCAGTTTGGCTTAAAATGCCATAGCCAGTGCTGTTTGTTCCAGGGTCAATGCCTAAAACCGTAAATGTTTTTTTTACTTCTTTCATCCTTTTACCATAGGTAATTTCTGATCTTTGGTAAAGGCTTTCTTTTGAGGTTTTTTTCAGTTATACTCTCTTTAAAAAAAACGCTTATGTCCATGACTCCGCAAGCAATTGCAGACATTTTAGAAAAACTTTACCCCGCGCCGCCCATCCCGCTTAAGCATAATAATGCGTTTGAGCTACTCATTGCTGTCATGCTCTCAGCGCAGTGTACTGATGCGCGCGTTAATCAAATTACTCCCAAGCTTTTTAAAAGAGCAGCTACGCCTAAAGCTATGGAGCAACTAGAGCAGAAAGAGGTGGAAGAGATTATCAAGCCTTTAGGGTTTTTTAGGCAAAAAGCACGTTCTATCTTAGAAATTTCTAAAACTCTTGAAAAAGAGTATGGTGGAGAGGTTCCTGCTTCACTTGAAAAACTGGAGCGTTTAAGAGGGGTGGGACATAAAACAGCCTCGGTAGTAATGTGCCAAGCGTTTGGCGAGCCTGCCTTTCCTGTTGATACACACATTTTTCGCTCTGCTAGAAGGTGGGGATTGTCACAAGGGGCGAGTGTGGAGCGTGTAGAGAAAGATCTTAAAGCACTATTCTCGATCAAAACATGGGCTAAATTGCATTTGCAAATTATCTACTTCTCTAGAGAGTATTGCCCTGCTAGAGGGCATTGTGTTGCGGAGTGTCCTATATGCTCTCAGCTTTGAGCTATAGCAAGCGAGGATCCCCACTTACCTACGATTTCAATGTGTTGTTTTGAGTGCTGGACAAGGTCCTTATCAAAAGTAATGCGACCAGGCTCAAAGAGCATGACAAGACATGATCCTCCAAAAGAGAAAAACCCCTTTTCTTCTCCTTTCTTAATCCCTTTTTCTTTAGAGCAAGTTTGATGGATGGTGCCTACACAGGTGGCGCCAATTTCTACACAAGCGACTAGGCCAAAAACAGGTGAGGATAGGAGCGTTAAGATCCGCTTGTTTTCTGATAGAATTGTTGAGCGTTTTTTTAGCGCCCATGGACTTACTGAATATAAAGAGCCATTAATCAAAGAAGCAGGTTCTTGAATAGCACAGTCAAAAGGGAAATGAAATCTATGGTAGTCTAGCGGGCAGAGCCTTGCGATCACCATGTCACCTTGTTCAAATTTTTTTGCTAAGGGTTTGGAATTTAAGAAGGAGGAGAGGTTGAACGTGCCCCCTTTGATAGAAAAAGTTTCTTGTTGTTTTACATTGCGCATGACCAGATAGCGGGCATCGGCGGGCATGATGACCACATTTTCTCTCAAGTCAATAGGACGTGCTTTAGGTTTTAGTTTGCGGATAAAAAAATCGTTAAACGAGGTGAAGGTGTGGACCGGTTGTGCAAATTCTGAGGCGTCGACGTCGTAATTTTTTATAAAAGGAACGATTTTTTTTCGGCTCTGCTTCGTTTTTTGTAGCCACCCATAAAGTGTTGAGAGGAAAGGAAAGGAGGTGGTGATAGGTAAAAAAACTAGGTAAAAAATTTTAGAAAACCAACGGTCGCCGTAGGCTAGTTTTAAAAAAAACTCTCCATAGGTTTTCTCAAAGGTGAGCTTATTGGTTTGTCTATCAAAGACTTTAATTGTATCCATCGTTAGTTTATCATAAAACATTTGTCAGTAAATGATAAGAATAATTTAATCCCTTCATCCAATAGATGTAAATTCCTATTTGAGATATACTGCATATAATATAGTTAGGTGAACCCCCGAAGAGGTAATTTGTTTTATGATATCCCTATTTAAAAAATTTTTTGGCACAAATCAGTCAAGAAAAGTTGGTCGTTATCAAAAAACTGTTGCACAAATCAATGCTATTGAAAAGCAGTATCAATTACTCTCTGAGCAGCAGTTTTTAGCTCATGTCGAGGAGTTAAAGACGCGCGCACACAAAGAAGAGTCCTTGGATTCTTTATTGCCCGAAGCTTATGCAGTCACAAAAAATGCGTGTCGTCGTTTAGTAGGGCGCGACATTCATGTGTCGGGTTATGATCAGAAATGGGACATGGTTCCCTACGATGTTCAGCTACTGGGCGCGATTGCTTTAAGTCATGGTAATGTGGCAGAGATGCAAACGGGTGAGGGTAAAACCTTAACCGCTGTGATGCCTTTGGTGTTGCATGCTCTTACAGGTAAACCTGTGCACCTTGTAACGGTGAATGATTATTTGGCTAAAAGAGATCCCGAGTGGGTTGGTGAAGTGTTTCGTTATTTGGGATTTTCTGTGGGAGCGCTTACTTCAGACGTCTCTCCAGAAGAGCGGAAAAAAGTTTACGCTTGCGACATAGTCTATGGTACAGCGTCCGAGTTTGGGTTTGACTATTTACGCGATAATTCGATGGCTCTTGCTAAAGATCAACAAGTACAAAGAGGGCACTTTTTTGGTTTGATTGATGAAGTGGATTCTATTTTAATTGATGAGGCTAGAACGCCGCTGATTATTTCAGGTCCTGCACGCGTTTCGAATCAGATGTATGATGAATTAAGACCGTTAGTTGATGTTTTGGTAAAAAAGCAGCGTAATCTGTGCAATCAAAAAGCGAGTAAAGCTAAGGAAATTTTATCTAAATTGGTAGATAAAGAATCTTTTAGCAAAGAAGAAAAAGAGCAGAGCAACAAAGCTTTTATAGAGCTTTGGCTAGTGGGCAAGGGAACTCCGAATAACAAAATATTAAGACGTATTAAAGAAAATCCTGACCATAGAGCTCTGATAGAAAAGTGGGAAACGCATTTTTACGCAGAGCCCAATAAAGAAGAGAGGCACAGGCTTCTTGCGGAGCTTTATATCTTAGTTGATGAGCGCTCTAGTGATTTCGAATTGACGGATCTAGGAATGCTAGAGTGGAATACTATTACAGACAGTAAAGATGATTTTGTGATGCTTGATCTGGGCCATGAGTATGGTGAGATAGATAGAGACAATGCTTTATCTGATGATGAGAAAATGGCAAAAAAAGAGAGCATACGTAGTGAAGATGTTTCGAAAAAAGAGAAAATGCACAACTTGCGCCAAATGATGCGCGCGCACCTTCTTATGGAGCGTGATATTGATTATATTGTCCAAGATAAGAAAATTGTTATCATTGATGAAAATACAGGAAGACCGCAAGAGGGTCGAAGATTTTCAGAAGGTTTACACCAAGCAATTGAAGCGAAAGAAAATGTGCCTATTCAGCAAGAGACACAAACGTATGCAAGTATTACTTTGCAAAACTACTTTAGAATGTATGAAAAACTATCGGGTATGACAGGAACAGCGCTTACAGAGGCAGGAGAATTTAAAGAAATTTATTCTCTAGATGTGCTTGCTATTCCTACGCATAGAAAGTGCAAAAGAGACGATGGTGATGATAAGATTTATATGACAGAAAGAGAAAAGTATGCGGCTATTATTTCTGATGTAGAAGAAAAACATAAGTTAGGAAGACCTGTGCTTTTAGGTACAGAGTCAGTAGAGGTTTCAGAAGTTCTTTCTAGGATTTTTAAGCAAAAAAAACTTCCTCACGTTGTTCTTAATGCCAAAAACCATGAAAAAGAAGCAGAGATTATTGCTGCTGCTGGAAAGCGGGGCTCTATTGTTGTAGCGACAAACATGGCCGGGCGTGGTACGGATATTAAGCTTCAAGAAGGTGTTGTTGATCTGGGAGGCTTGCACGTTGTAGGAACCACACGTCACCAATCCAGGCGTATTGATCGCCAGCTTAGAGGGAGATGTGCCAGACAAGGGGATGTAGGAAGTTCACAGTTTTATGTCTCTTTTGAAGACTCTTTGATGCGTTTATTTACTTCGCCAAAACTCTCTTTAGTATTGCAAAAGTTTCGTCCTGAAGAGGGTGAGCCGATTTCTGCAAAGATGCTCAATAAATCGATTGAAACTGCGCAAAAACGTGTCGAGGGACGTAATTACTCTATGAGAAAGCATACCCTTGAGTATGATGATGTGATGAATAAGCATCGATCAGAGGTGTATAAATTTAGAAATGATTTGATCAGTGAAACTGATATATTTTCTACAATTGAAGAGATCATTGAAGATGCGTGCAGCTTTGTGACAGGGGACTATTTATCCCAGAACAATAATCAGTGGCAGGCGGTATCTTTTTGCGAGCAAATGATGAAATATTTCCCTATTACTTTTGATTCGGATTCTTTTGGAGAGGAATTTGTTTCTATGGAAGAGATAGAAACGATTGCAGCAAAAAAAGTGGTTGAAATGTTTCAACATAAAATAGAGCATGAGTCTGCAGCTATTATGATGCTCCAAAAAAATAGTAGTCAAAGTGTAGATCCTCGCACTGTTCTTAGTGATGTGTTGCGTAGTATTTTACTTCGAGACGTAGACCAGTTATGGCAAGAACATCTACACAATATCGACCATTTAAGAACAGAAGTAAGCATGCGCGCACATGGACAAAAAGATCCGTTAATGGAATTTAAACATGAAGCTTTTGCTCTCTTTGACACTTTTTCAAAAGAGCTAAAGACAAAAATTGCTGGAGATGTTTTCCGTTTTGGTATGGTAGGTCCTGCACCTAAACAAAGAGCTCCTAAAGGCCCTGGCCCATCCGGACTCTACATCAAATAAAAGACGAAAAATTCTTTATTAACTTTTTATTAAAACGAGCGATGTGTTAATTTAGATCGAAAAACAGACCTCTTTTTATGAAAATAATTATTAGAATGCCCAATCATTTGGGAGATTTTATTATGGCTTTGGGGCTTATTAGAGAGATTTTTTTTCACAGGCGCGGCGCGCATGTCTCTTTAGTTTGTAAAGACAACTTTGTCTCTTTAGCACACGTTGCACTTGGAAAATGTGATGTATACCCTTTGAAAGGGAACAATCTTTCCCATATTTCTCAGATGAAAAAAATAAAGACCCGTTTTGATGAGGGTGTTTTACTCACCAATTCTGGTTTTTCAGCGCTAGCATTCTCTTTTTTAAAAATAGAGCATGTGGTGGGTTTTGATCGGTTACTTGGATCGCTCTATTTCCATGGCGGTATCCCTCTTGATCCTCACCGGAAGCGGACAGAACACCAAGTAGATACATACAAAAGATTGTTGCCTTTGCTGGGAAAAAAGAATACAGGGAAAGCTCCTTGTATAGAGCTAACGGGGAGTCAAAAAAAACAGGGACAAGACCTTTTACATGCGCAGGGCATCCATTCAGGCGATACAGTGCTAGGAATTCATGCTAGTTCTGTATATGGAAAAGCGAAATGTTACCCTTTAGATCAGCATAGAGAATTGATTCGTGAGTTTTTAAAAGGAGGAGCGCGGCGCAAAGTGGTGATTATAGGATTGCCCTGTGAAAGACAAGAATTAAATGTATTAGCTGCAGTAGACGACCGCGTGGTGAATATGGCAGGACAAACAGATCTAGAGACTCTCTGTTTTGTTATAAGCGCATGTGATGTGTTTGTTTCTAATGATAGTGGCCCTATGCATTTGGCTGATGCGCTTGGCGTAAAGCTTGTTGCTTTATTTGGATCATCTAACCCCCAGGTAACAGCGCCTTACTCACAACCTTTTAGTGTGATGCGTGTAAGTGGGCTTAAATGTATGCCCTGTTTTTCTAAGCAGTGTCCAGAAGGGCATTTTAACTGCATGAGACAAATTGCTCCCCAATCTATTTTAAAACGTGTAGAAAGGCTTTTATCGAACGAGAAAAAGAGAGAGAGTGAATCTTGCATAAGTTAGCAGTCAAGTGCAAAGCGTTTTTTATTAATCCGTTAGATGCGCTTTTAAAAAAAGCGCATAGGCAAAAAAAGAGCCGTTTTTTAATTGTATGGAATAGAGGTCTTGGTGATATAGCTTTGGGTCTTTATGCGCTGGTATGCCGTATTAAGCAGTGGGTGCCTCATGCTAATATTGTTTTTATCACACGCGCAGACCTTTCTGAAGGATTTGCCCTTTTAGAGGGTGTTAGTGTGTTGGTAGACTCTTCATGGGAGCGTGGCAAGCCTTTCAATTTGGATGCAGCTTTGCACAAGCATAATTTAGAAGCTTCTATGTTTGATGTTGTGATAGAAAAGCCTGATCCTACCCGGTGGGTGAAGTGGCAGCTGGGGAAATTAACGCCAAAGCTTAAATGGGACGGGGCTTATAACGCTCGAAGTGCGAAATTTTCTTTAGATAAGAGCTGTGTGACTTATATAGGTGTGCATTTAGACTCTGAGACGGGCAATTTTTATGGCTATAATAAGAATTGGGACATGGCAAATTGGAAAGAGCTATTTTCTATGATTGCAAAGAATAAAAACGTAAAAATTCTTCTTTTTGGAATGAAAAAAACTACCACATTCTTCATGGATAACATTATCGATTTAAGAGGAGATACAGATTTAATTAGTCTTATTGCAACGATTAAAAATTACTGCGCCTATTTAGTAGCGCCCGATTCAGGCGTGCTTGCTATGGCATATTATTTAGATGAAGAATTCCCTTTAAAAGTGGTCTCTCTTTGGTCTGATACAAGGCAAGGGATTTTAAAGCAAAAAGTGGCCTCTCCCAATGCAAAGTTGGTACATATCCCCTTGGTTGGAAAAAATGAAAACATTAACAACATCACACCTAAATCTGTATATGAGGCATTACAATTAGAGACATAATATCCTCACACCACCCTCTATTTGATATTGCCCCTGCCTCTTATGAAGCTACAGCTTTAAGAGAGAGCGATATTATTAAAAGCAAACAAATGCTTACAGGCGAGATAGATCTAAATAAAGTAGGGATTCTTGTTTTAGCGGGAGGAGATGGTTCCCGTTTGGGTTTTGATGGTCCCAAAGGAGCGTTTGTTGTTCCCCGTTTTAAAAAGAGCTTATTTGAAATTTTGGCAGAAAAAGTACGTTTCAAGAATAAGCATACCCCAATGGCTATCATGACGTCGTTAAACAATCATGGGGCCACACTTGCTTTTTTTGAGAAAAACAACTTTTTTGGTCTTTGCCGAGATAAGTGTCATTTTTTTATGCAAGAGTCAACACCTATGAGTACGCAAGATGGACATATGCTGAGATTTGCTCAGAATGCTTTAAGCTTAGCCCCTTCTGGTAATGGAGATCTTTTTGATGCCTTTGCTAAATCTGGTGTGTGTCAACTTTGGAAAAAACTAGGGATAGAGTATGTGCAAGTAGCCCCTATTGATAATCCTTTAGCCCCAGTAGTTGATGTAGAAATGCTGCTGGCCCATCGGCTCTATAATGTGTCTTTGATTGTACGGGGTATACGAAAAAGAGAGGATGAGAGCATAGGTAGTTTGGGGAGAAGCGGCAATAAACTTTGTGTTGTGGAATATACTCAAATAAAAGAGATAGCAAAATTTTTACCTGGTGAGAGCTGGGGGTATACGGGTTTGTTTTCTATGACATTTAACCAAATGCTGCAGCTACAAGGAAGGGATCCTATTTGGCATAAGGCTTATAAAACAGTGCAGGGGCGCACAGTGATTAAATTTGAAAAATTTATTTTTGACTATTTTTCTGGGGTTGCGTCGTTTAAAGTTTTAGCGTCGGATAGAAATAAATTTTTCGATCCTATTAAAAGTCAGCAAGATTTGTAGCTTGAAGGTTTACTGCTTTTCAATATACAAATAGACTTTCAATGGTTCATAGTTACATTTAGCAATGCGTCGGTAAGCGCTGTTTTTACTTGAGAGGAGATTAAAGGTTTGAGTCAATCTACGAAAACGATTTTTATTACAGGAGTAGCTGGATTTATAGGCTATTTTACTGCTTTAAGGCTTTTAAAAGAAGGTTACCGTGTTGTGGGTATAGACAATATGAACACCTATTATGCTCCTGAATTAAAAGCTCTACGCAGAGAGAAATTAATTGAGGCTGGCTTAGAGTTTCATTTGGGCGATATCAAGGATGCATCGGTTTTAAAATCAATTTTTCACATGCAACATTTTGATACCGTGATTCACTTAGCAGCGCAAGCGGGTGTAAGGCATTCGACCAATAATCCTATCCAATTTGTAGAGGATAATATTTATGGGTTGGTAAATGTTTTAGAATGCGTACGCGAATATCCATGTAAACTATTATTTGCCTCGTCTTCTTCTGTGTATGGTAAAAACAAGGATTTTCCTTACAAAGAGAGTGATAGCGTAGACAACCCTGCTTCTTTTTATGCAGCAACTAAAAGCGCGGGTGAATTACTTGCTAAGTCTTATCATAACCTGCACGGTATAGCTATGTATGGGTTAAGATTTTTCACGGTTTATGGACCTATGGGCCGGCCTGACATGGCTTATTTTTCTTTTGCTGAAAAGATGATGAAAGGGGAACCTATTGAAGTGTTTAACTATGGTAACATGGAGCGAGATTTCACCTATATTGATGATATTGTAGAAGGCATTATTGCAGGGGTTAAAGCGATCAAAGAAGGGGAGTTTGAACTCTTTAATTTAGGGGGAGATCACACGTATAAAATTGGTGATCTTATCCATCATTTAGAGGAAAATTTAGGAAAAAAAGCGCAGGTTATTATGCGTCCAACTCCTCTAGGAGATGTAGAAAAAACGTGTGGTGATATCACTAAAGCCTCGATTGCTTTTGATTATAGGCCTCAAATAGAGCTTAAAGAGGGTATAGAAAAATTTTGTGCCTGGTATCAAAGTTGGATCAAAGCGCATGCGCATCACGTGTGACAAAAACCACTATTTGTGTTAAAATTTAATTAAAAATGAGGCTGAGATGAAAATAGGCTATTTGGGAGCTGGTGCTTGGGGATTTACTCTAGCATACCTTTTGGCTCAAAAGGGGTATAGCGTTAAGCTATGGAGCGCTAATCATAAGTTAATAGAAACATTAAAATCGGGTAAAAAACATCCCAAATTACCTTCTTGTGAACCGGCAAAAACTTTGGAGTTTACCACGGATTTAGCCTATGCAATCGAGGATGTTGATTTAGTTATTGAGTCTGTTACCAGTAAAGGAATTCGTCCTGTTCTCTCGCAGATTAAACAGCTTGGTAAAGATCTTCCCAATTTTGTTATTACATCTAAAGGCATTGAGCAAAAATCGCTGCTGCTTTTATCCGAAGTGGCTATCGATGTTTTGGGAGACTCCTTTAAAGATAAAGTGGGGTGTTTAAGTGGTCCGAGTTTAGCTAATGAAGTGATGAATAAACTGCCCAGTTCTGTGGTGTGTGCTGCTTATAATCACGATTTGATGATGCTAATTGCGGAAGCTTTTTCCAATAATTTTTTCCGTGTTTATCCCAATAGCGATGTTCCGGGAGTTTCTTTTGGTGGCGCGATGAAAAATGTGATTGCTATAGCATGCGCTATTTCTGATGGACTAGGATTTGGACAAAATACTAAATCAGCGCTTATGACGCGGGGGTTACATGAAATACGTAAGCTTTCAGCATCTAAAGGTGCAAATCCAGAAACACTTAATGGACTGGGTGGTTTAGGAGATTTAATCGCGACATGTCTTTCTCCTTTAAGCAGAAATTATGAGTTTGGAAGACTTTTAAGTATGGGGTTAACACCGCAACAAGCCCAAGAAAAAGTGGGAATGGTGGTTGAAGGGGCTTATTCGTGTGTGTCTGCTCTGGAACTGAGTAAAAAAATGGGCATTGATGTACCTATTACTAAAGTAGTTTACAAGATTATCTATGAAGGATTAGATATGAAAGAAGCTGTGGAATCACTGCTGAGTCGCAAGATAAAAAAAGAGCATTTATGACAACACTTGAGGGATTGAAAGTCGTTACTGCCCAGTCAATGGCACTGGCAGAAAAACTTTCAATAGATCAAGGTTTTAGCGCTAAAAGCTATATGCTTGCATGCGCGAAAAAATTAGTATCGGAAGTGGCTAAATTTATTGATTCAAGGTCGCTGTCCAAACGTATTTATCTTT
The DNA here is from genome assembly GCA_002401865.1 of Candidatus Aerophobota bacterium. GTDB lineage: Bacteria > Chlamydiota > Chlamydiia > Chlamydiales > Simkaniaceae. Next base: position 22,575 of record NVUK01000017.1, read on the forward strand.
TAGTCGGTAAAGGCAATAATGGAGGCGATGCGTTAGCAGCAGGAACCCTTCTTATAGAGAAGGGATATCATGTGGAAGCGTTTCTTCTTTTTTCAAAAGCAACACTCTCTCCTCTTGCAGCTGAGCAATTAACACGCTTTGAAAAGAGCAAAGGAATTGCGCGTCAAATTACCCAGGCAAGTCAAATGGATTTTGCAAGTGGGTCCATAATTTTAGATGGTGTTTTTGGTACAGGTTTTTCAGGGGAAGTAAAAGAGCCTGTTAAAAGCTGCATTGACCGGGTTAATTCCTCAGGGTTAAAAATTCTCTCTATCGATATCCCTTCAGGGATTAATGGTAATACGGGAGAGAAAATTACATCGGCTATCTACGCCACTATAACATTTTTCTTAGCTCTTCCTAAAACAGGATTTTTCTTGCAAGAGGGTTTTAATCACATTGGAGCGTTAAAGTGCATTGATTTTGGTTTAGAGAGCCGATTTATCGAAAAAATAAAACCCACCTTTTATCTTATTGACCGAGAGGGGGTAGAAAAGTGTTTTCCTCGGATCAAGCGTGATGCACATAAGTATAGCGCAGGGCATGTAGGTGTTATAGCCACGTCGCCATCACTTGAGGGTGCCGGTTTGCTGGCAAGTCAAGCTTGCTACCGCACAGGTGCTGGTCTAGTGCATCTATTTATTCCCAAAAATGTAGACCCCCTCTTTTTTGCAAGTTTCCCAGAGGCGATTATCACTTCATTCGGCACAGAGCTTGTCCAACAGCTACAAGCGGTTTCTCATCTGAGCTCTCTTGTAATAGGACCTGGACTGTGTGAAAAAAGTAAAAGTGTTAAACTAGCACTACAAGAAGTTTACGCTCATAGCGATTTACCTCTCGTTATTGATGCAGGGGGACTAAATATTCTCAAAAGTAGCTTTGAAAAAAAAGGTAGTAATCACCGGGTTATTTTAACCCCGCATAAGGGGGAAATGGCAAGACTTTTAGGTGTGGATAAATTAAAAGATGAGGGCCTTGTTGAAACGATGCAAATGTATGTAGAAAAGCATAACCTTGTACTTATTTTAAAAGGGGCCCCTACGCTGATTTTTGCTCCCGGCCAAACACCTATTATCTCAACGTTTGGAACTCCTGGTATGGCAACAGGGGGTTCTGGAGATGTTCTTTCAGGAATCCTTGGCACTCTTCTTGCTAAAGGTTTGGAGCTGAGGCAGGCGGCAGTTTTGGGTGTTTATATCCATGCTTTAGCAGGAGAGATAGGGGCTGAAAAACTTTCAAGCTATAGTTTGATGGCGTCGGATATTTTGTCAGAAATTCCCGATGTGATTAAGCAGATTGTTCGCTAGCCATGCATTTTTTTGCCTTTAGCACAGCTCCCCAAGAAAGGGCTGCACAGACGAAAAAACACATTTTTCCTTCAAAATCAGAAAGGGGATAAATGTCGATCATGCTGATGAACATAAAACCCAGCAGTGCAGAGACAAACCCAGCATCATTGAGGAATTTGCGCACTTTCCATGAGTGGTAGAAAATGGTAGAGAAAAAGGTTAAAAATAGCAAAAGTCCTATCAAGCCTGTTTCTCCAGAAATCATTAAGAAAACATTGTGGGGGCGATCTCTAGTAACAGAAAAATCGGGGTACATAGCCGTCGCGGGTGTGTTTTTAACATGAGCTAAATAGGGAGCCGGAAAAAAGGTAAAACAGCCATAACCATTGCCAAGCAGAGGTTTATTAGCGGTTGCGAGCCACGCTTGCTTTATAAAAAGGAGACGGTAAGAGTCGACTTCTTTGGTAAAAGCTGTTTGGTGCACGAGTCCTGCACGGGCTTTATAAAAAGGGACGAGTGCTATGTTCATGGCAATCAGGGCTAAAGAAAAAGAAAAAACAACTTTTTTATGCTGCATGAAAAGTTGTTTTATAGAAAAAGAGCTGCGGTTAATTGTTAGAAATAGCAAAGCTATAGTAGCTACGATAAAACCAATAAGACCCCCTCTAGAGAAGGTGAAGAGAAGCCCTAGAACTTGGAGAAAAAAGGAAGCAATAAGAGCTGGGCGCTTTCCTTTTAGTGCATTTGTAATGTAGGCATTTAGAGTAGTGATAGAAGTGAGTAGAAGAAATCCTGCTATGATATTGGGGTGATTCATAGTTCCATAGCTACGCAGTACAGCCATGCGAGTCTCTAACACGGGACTAAATAGCGCTAAAAAAGAGCGAAGGGCTTGGTTAATAGGGAAAGTAGCGATGGCAAAGTCTTTATCGACATAGAGCTTCTGTTCACCAAAAACTCGTAGACCTACACTTTTTTGGTATAAAAATTGCAAAATACAAACACCTGCTTCAAATGTTCCGAGTATAATAAGAGTGGCAACCACGAATAGAGCAAACGTTTTATAGGCATTAAAATGGGTGCTGATTTGATCAAAGGCAACGGTTAATGCGAGAAGACTGATGACAGTAAAGTAGGGAAAAAAGAACAATTTACAGGGGCTAAGCGCAATGGATAAAATAGCAACAGCTGCAAATAGAACGAGAAAAAGTGTGGGCTGTTTGGTTAAATTTTTTACATATCCTGTTTTTTTAAGGGTTAGGTATAGTCCTGTGAGTAAAAGGGCTATTTCTGTGACGTGTAGTACGCCTTGATAGCCAATGAAATTAGGGATGCATAAAGGGAAATTAATTAATTGTTCAAAGATACTTTTTTGCCATGAAAAAAAAGAGGGAAAAATAGAAAGAGTCACCTCTTTTAAAGGGATGAAGCATAAAAGTAGTACAAGTAGCCATGCTCTATAGGGCATTGCTTTCCTGATGTAACTAGATTGCGTTTTTATCGTTTTTGTTTTGGCGCTCATATTTTTTACACAACTGTCTATATTTATCCATAATCAAAAGCGCCAAAGGCGCTGCTTCTTTGCCATAATCACCAAAGTGTAGATAAACGACAACGGTTAATTCTGGCTTGTTTTCCTCATTAAAGCAGGTGCCTCCAAACCAAATATCTTGCGTTAGTAGTGGAGGGATTTGGGTGTCTAGATGGGGGCGATACATAAATTCGGCAGAAGAAGATTTACCGATCACATCGCGCGCAATATTCAGGTAGAGAGGCCTCCATTCAGGATTTCTAAGCAACCCTTGAATTTTGGTGAAGTGACACGAGCCTGATATATCGTTTACCACTTTACTCAAACCTTCTAGAATAGGGATTTGAACGCGAGAAGGCATAGCGATAGAGCGGATTATTTGAGGCTCTTGGTGTGTGGTGTGTGCTTTGGCAATAGGGGAGAAAGATTCAGTGAATAGGGGGAAATGAATACCTAGTTGAGCGAGATATGGTTGAAAGGGGG
>NVUK01000018.1 GCA_002401865.1 Candidatus Aerophobota bacterium
GCCCACTTAAAAATCCTCTATCCCACACCTGCTGCCTATCAAGCCTTTACCGCTAAGATGACCACCATTGTTGGTGTTATAGCACTTTTACTCGTACTGCTGGTTAGTGGAAATCTCCTGCGCCGCTTTGGATGGCTTTTTAGCGCTAAAATAGCCCCTATTGCTATAGGACTTTCTGGACTAATTTTCTTCGTGTTATGCCAATTTAAAGAGAAACTTGGATTTATGGAAACACTCTTTGGTTTAACCCCCATTGCTGCTGTTGTTGTTTTTGGAGCTTTTCAAAATGTACTCAGCAAGGTGGTCAAATACTCTTTCTTTGACTCTACCAAAGAAATGGCCTATATCCCTCTTGATTATGAATCAAAAGTAAAGGGGAAAGCAGCTATTGATATGGTAGGATCCCGTTTTGGTAAATCAGGCTCTTCTATTATTCAGCTTATTTTAATCCAAGTAGCGGGTACTGGGTCTATTTTATCCACCACACCTTATCTTATCCCTGTGGTGATTTTCATCTCCTTTTACTGGATGCGCTCTGTAGGCTATATTGGCAAGCAGTTAGTAGAAAAGGAAGCTGCCGCAGAAACAGCCCTGCAAGCAGTCGATCCAGTAGCAGAAAGCGACCTTGCCAAAGCAGGCGAGTAGCGCAATTAGTCTCACGGCGCAAACACTACTTGAAAATTAGTTTTGAAAGATTACAACTTGAGAGTTAGGCTTTTTTAAAAACAAGCCTGGAGAGAGTAGTTCTGAGGAAAATACAAATGCATCACAATAATCATAGTACACTTGGATAGTTTTACGTACTCCCCGGTGCTGTTTTTCAATCAAAGTCATATCAATGTCTAAATATCCTGGAGAAACAATATCACCATAAAGCGCAGGTCTATCCTTGGCCGATTGTACATCCACAACCATATTGGCGCTATTAGGCGTAAAAATTTGTAAAAACACTCTATTGTCCGAAAGTCTTTTTTGCGCTTTAAAACGGACCACTTCAGAAACTCCCCTCACATCGGTATACCCTTTATGCACACTTTGTCCACGAGCCACCATCAGTTCTGAGTGATTAAGAAGAGCTGTTTTTGTGATAAAATCTTTCCAGATCTTTAGATGCACTTGCGCAGGAGATTTGAGATAGACAGGATACATAAGTTCAAAAACAAGAACTTGTTTACTCTCATCATTCAATCCCACACAAAGCTTATAATGCGCTCTTTTTTTAGGACATTGCATTCTAATTTCTCTTGTAGGAAAAATACCCCATTTCCCTTTGTTAACTAAAATTTGTCCAAAACCAGAAGCCATCCACTTGGCATAATTAGTGTCGATATTAAACCGATCATGTCCCATTTGAGAAAAATTCGAAGGGAGCGACACTTTAACAAGCATTCCCGTCAGCTTAGAAGGGTCTTCTTTATAAGCGTCTAAATGTTTACGCTCTCCCCAATAATATTGAAGCCTGCCCTCACTATCCTCTTCCGTAATAGCAATAAACTCTGCAGGAAGACAAGGATCAACCAAAGGGAGCATCTTGCCCAAACCAGGTAACAGTTGAAAAATACGGATCGCATTTTTTTTATGCTGCGTATTAAACGTGGTGTAGGGACAATTATTAGCCCCATAAAATAGCGATGTATAGAAAACAGCAATAACAGCGATAACTCTAAGGAGCATACAGCGACCCAAACGTTGATTTAGCTTATCTTAATCAAGTCATGAAATTTCATGCTACCTGTTTTTAAAATTAGTTACTTATAGCAAATTATCGATCAAAATAATGGCAATGCTCGCAGGAGCAAGATACTTAATCGTATATTTCAAAAAAGGAAACACAAACCGGTAAATTTTGAAAAAGTTTTCATTATTTTTTGCTAAATAGCTGAGCGCTGGGTCAATGCCCCATTTCCATCCCATCAGTAGAGCTGCACTAAGCCCTCCCAGCGGTATCAAAATGTTAATGCATACGTAAATAAGAAGATTGAAAATGTCTTTGCCAAAAAGAGTTATGTGAGAAAGCGCGCCAAAAGAAAGCGCCGCTATAGAGCCTACAACAAAGACAATCCCTGTAGTAACAACAGTAGCATACTTTCTAGACAAATAACGTTTATCTACTAAGTAACAAATTAAAGGCTCCATCGCAGATATTTGCGAGGTAGCGCCTGCGATCAAAAGAAGTAAGAAAAACAGCACTCCTACCACATATCCAACAAGAGGCATCGAAGCAAAAATTAATGGCATCGTTTGAAACATTAAAGAAGGTCCTGCCGTTGGCTCCAAATTTGCGGAAAAGACCATAGGGAAAATTGCCATACCGGCCAAAATAGAAACAATGGTGCCAAAAAAAGTAATGGGCAAACAGGTAGAGGGAATATTATCTTTTTCCGATAAATAGCTACCATAAGTAAGCATAGTACCTTGTCCCAGACTCAAGGAAAAAAATGCTTGGCCCATAGCAGTTAATAACACTACAGGAGTAATTTTACTAAGGTTAACATCAAACATAAAGCTAAGCCCCTTAAACCCTCCTGGCTGGCAAATACCAAAAATAGCCAGTAGCAGTAAAACAAAAAACAAAACAGGCATCACAATCTTGCTACACCGCTCAATACCTGATCTGACTCCTGTCACTAAAATTAAAAAGCATAAAAACAAAAACCCTGCGAGAGCAAATATCGATAAATAAGCTGATTGGCTAAAAGAAGTAAAAGCGAGTTTGGCTAAACTCTGCGTAGTGTAACTCGATAAATGCGCAAACACAGCTTTGATAAAATAGGCCAACACCCATCCTCCTATCACTGCATAAAAACAGCTAACAAGCAAACCTGTTACAACGCTCATCCCTCCAAAAAATCGCCATGTTTTATTTTTTCCAAGCGTATAAAAAACACTCGGAGGTGCGAGTTTAACTTTTCTTCCAAGCGTGATTTCTGCAACCAAAATAGGAAAACCGACCAAAGCTAAACAGAGCAAATAAAGAACAAGAAAGCTCCCTCCCCCATTTTCGCCTAAAATATAGGGGAACCTCCAAATGCTTCCAAATCCCACAGCTGATCCCACAGCCGCCCAAATAAAGCCCAAACGACTCTTCCATGTCTCACGTTGCGGATCTTTCATTCAATGCTCCAAACAAATTTATTGGTTAATTGAGGACTTTAACGATTTTTTTTTCTAAACGCCTAGCTAAATCTTCAAATCCTAAATGTTTTAATAAAACAATATCGCGCACTAATTGATCCTTTGATAGGTCAGTGCCTGTGGCCATTTCTTTACGTACATAATATGCATCAGTCCAATAAAGCTGGCCTCCACGCATGATAGTTGTTTCTGGTTTACTATTGTAATAAAAAGAAACCTCACCCAATTCCATTTCATGCTCATCCTCAGTTCCATAATGCACTAAGTCACCAAATCTCCATAAAACAAAGCCACGACTGCGTAAAAAAGCATCCACGTCAGCAAAAAGAGGTTGTCCGAGATAAAGAGGGTTAAATTCGACTTCAGTTTTTATGATTCTGACACTATCAAGAAGTTCCTGAGCCCCTTGTAATATGAGCAATTCAGAGCCTTGAGTGTCAAGTTTGATATAATCAACATGATCAATACCCGACCGTTTAGCCCATATATCCAATGTTGTCACTTCCATTTCAACTTGATCTATTTCCTCCATACAATCAAATTCAGCACGATTTATTTCAACCAATGCTGGATTGGGTTCATACATAGAGCTACATCCCAGACCCCGGGTTATAAATAGATTGGCACTGCCCTCATAATCAGCAAGCCCTAAAGGAATAATATGTATTCGGTCTGAATTGTATAATTGATTTAATCGATCACACTCTTCTTTATCTGGATCAAAGCCGTAAAGCTGAAATTGATTTAAGTTATGTATAAACTTATCCGCAAATCCCCATCGACATCCTACATCTACTACAACTAAGTCTCGCTCTAGTTCATAAGAATTAGCAATAACTGCTAAGGGGCTAGATAGGAGTAAAGCACTTGCCAATAATACAAATTGTTTAAAACACATGGATAAAAATCCTTTAACTTAAATATTTCATAAAGAGGTTACCTTTTCAAAATAAATTTTTCTTGTCAATATTTGACCAAGATATCAGCCATATGTACTCCCTACTCTTTTATTTCCGCCAAAAGATCCAGAGCTGCATTTTGAACTTCTAGCTCAATACCCGCTTGATTACTCATCAAACACACACCCTTGCGCTTTCCAGGAATAAATCCAATGAAATGGGTGTAACCAAACATAGAGCTGGAGAACGTATAAATTTTTTCTGAAAATCTCGGATCAGAAATAACTTTCCAGGGTAGGGCTAGATGAAAGCTGGGAAAGTCAAAATACTCTTTCAAGGTGATCGACAATGGCTTACTTAACTCACTTTTTTTAGACTCTGTACAAAATCTAAGCCATTTTAACATATCGTGGGGTGTAGAGTACAAACCATTAGCTCCTAAAAATACGGAATAGATTTTTTCTCTTTTAAGCGTACTGACAGGCTGCATAGAGTCATATCCCATCACTAAACCCCTTACCTGTTTATTTTTTAGCACAAACATTGTTTCATTAAGTTGTAGAGGATTTAAAACAATCTCTTTAACCAGGTCATGGTAACTCTTTTTTCCCACCCGGGCAATCAGATTAGATAAAAATGCATACCCCATATTAGAAATTTGCCACCGCGACCCTGGCACCGCTTTAAGGTGATAGTTGGCAAGATATCTATACATCGAACTAGAGGTGAAATGTCCCAAATTCCACAATGTGTTGCTCAAATTAGGAAGCGAAGAAGTATTGGTTGCTAAATCCCCGAGTAAAATATTGCGCCCTTTAAAAGAGGGAAGTTCCATTGACTGAGGCAGAAAATTACTCACAGCAGTATCCAAATCTACTGAGCCAAGGCTCACAAAATGTGCAAGAGTGAGCGCTGTAAACGGCTGGGTTAAAGATCCCAGAGGAAAAAACGCATACTCATTAACAGCTATTGTTGTTGTATTTGAAAGTGTACCAAAAGTAGCAAGACTCCCTTTTTCAGGCGTCACCACACAAACAGCCGCAGCACCTACTTTATTTTTTTGTGAAAAATGCTCTAAAAAACTCTCTAGCCTTGATGCCTCTTTTAATGGCTCTACATCAAACTGATTTGCATAAAATCCACCCGGGATTACCACTAAAGCGGCAAGCAAAAATTTCACTACCTGTCTATGCTTTTTTATACCCATTAGGAACTCTACCACTTCGATTGACGTTAATGCCTAGATACAATAAAATCTTATTTAATCAAAACCACTTTTACCTCCAACTCTCAAACTAACATGACAAAAAAAGCAAAGCCTCTAGGTATTTATATGCTTGCCATGATTAACGTGGCAGCTATTTTGAGTATCAAAAACTGGCCCATGACAGCGGAATATGGGGCTACCTCCATTTTTTATTTCCTTATTGGAGCGCTATTATTTTTTGTTCCTGTATCTTTAGTTTCTGCAGAACTAGCTACTACGCTTCCTGAAAAAGGGGGACTCTACTTATGGGTAAAAACAGCTATGGGTCACCGTGTGGGGTTTTTAGCTATTTATCTCGCTTGGATCTCTAATGTCATTTGGTATCCTACGGTATTATCTTTTATCGCAGGCACTCTAGCTTTTGTTATAACCCCCTCTTTAGCCAATAATAACACCTATGTATTCACAGTAATTTTACTCACCTTTTATGGAGCTACCTATATCAACTTAAAAGGGATGCGTATTTCTGGATGGATGAGTTCTTTTGGCGCTATTTTAGGAACATTAGTTCCTGGAGCCCTCATCATCATCCTTGGAGCTAAGTGGCTGTTTGGATCTCAAGTGTCCCATCTTACATTTACCATGGATACTCTAGTCCCTTCTTTAAATGAGCCTGCAAGACTCGCTATATTAGCAGGCGTCTTGCTAGGGTTTGCCGGTATGGAAATGTCTGCTGTGCATGCTAAAGATGTGGACAACCCTAGAAAAAACTACCCTAAAGCTATTTTACTCTCAGCACTCATTATTCTTATTTTTTCTATTCTAGGCACGCTCTCTATCGCTACAGTCCTCCCCCCAGAAAATATCAATTTAGTAGCTGGTAGTATGGAAGCGATAGGAATATTTATGGAATCTTTCCATATGCAATGGTTAACCCCTATTATAGCTCTCTTAATCGCTCTTGGCGCTTTGGCCTCGGTTAGCACATGGGCTATTGGGCCAAGTAAAGGGCTGTTAGAAGCGGCCAACGATGGCGATCTACCCGCTTGTTTCCATAAGACCAATAAAGCAAATGTGCCCTCCACCATTCTACTTTGCCAAGCGCTTGTTGTAACGGTTGTGTCTGCTGTTTTTTTATATTTTCCAGATGTCAATAGCTCCTTTTGGATTTTAATCACGCTATCATCACTGCTCTATATTTTGTGCTACATTTTGATTTTCACCTCAGCAATCATCTTAAAATATAAAGCAAATACAAAAAACCTGCCTCGACCTTACCGCGTTCCTGGAAAAAATATAGGTATGTGGATTGTATCGGGTATAGGAATTGTGACATGCATATCAATTTTCATCTTAGGATTTTTACCTCCAGAGCACCTTTCAGATAGTGAACAACACTTTTTTGTATCCTTTCTGGTCATCGGCTTGGTTATATTTTCTCTAATACCCTTTCTTATTCTACTTGGAAAACACAAGCTGTTTAGCAAAAAATAAGCGCGCGTGTGTTTAAAACAGGACCATATATCCTGTAGAGAGATAAATAAAGGTGCTTATAATATCTGCAAACATAAGCGTTAAAGGGCCGCCTGCCACCTTGGGATCTTTCTTCATCTTTTGAAGGACAAAAGGAATAAGTGTTCCAACGATACCCGAGCAAAAAATTGAAATTGAAATCGAGGTAGTAATAATGATAGGGGTTAATATAGTAGCTCCTGAAGTATTACCCATTTCAAAAAACAAGGAAATGATACCTGTGACAACCGCAGAAGTTACCGCTAATAAAAGTAATACTCTCAATTCTTTAAAAATTCTAGATTTTAAAATACCCTTTTTCCTCCCTTTTTGATCTAAAAGAAATAATGTTTCAGCAAGAGACTGTGTAGATACAGACTCAGAAAGAGTGAGAACTAGAGGAATAAAAAAAGCTAAGACAATCATCTTACTTAGCACATCAGTATAAAATTGAGAAATTAAAGCGCAGAACAATCCCCCTATCATATTACCAAAAATCCAGGGCATCCTGAGAGAGAAATTCTGAAAAGTTCCGGTTTGTTTCTTTTGATTTAAATGATAACCTATCATCTGAAAAATATTTGTTTTCTGATGCGCTTGATCCACGTCAATTTTATGTTCTATATGCAGTTCAAAATCAATAATACCTAAAAAATAGCCTTTATCACTCGTGACAGGTACAGCTAAGAGTTTGTTTTGTTCTAAAATATCTATAGCCTCGCCCAGCGTCTCATCCTCTTTCATGCTAATCACAGAACGTTTCATCACACTTTCAACACTGCTTTCTGGATTTGCTAAGATAAGTTGACGCATAGGTAACACACCTTTGAGGTACCCTTCCTGCACAACATAAATATACAAAAAAGGTTTTTGGATATTTTTTTTCTGCAAAGTAACCAGGGCTTGAGCTATGGTTTGGTCGATGAGTACGGTAGCATTAGTTTTTGTAACACAGTTTTTTAAGACTTCAGAACGTTCTTGATAAACCATGCTACCTCATGCTTCGAGCTTTATACTCCTTGTAAAAGTAGATACCTAATAGTGTCAATGACAAAAAAAGCAGCTCTTTTTGCCTGTAGCGTTCATCGTTTGTAGAAAAAAGAGTGGCTCTGTTATGCTCCGGAAAATTATTAATTAAGGACTCCTTTTATGTGTGGGCTATTTTGCTATGTTGGAGATGAAGAGAGACAAGATATTAACGCACTTGATGTGTGTATCAAAGGACTTGAAAGATTAGAGTATCGTGGCTACGACTCTTCGGGTATTGCAGGTATTATTGATGGAAAAATCAAAGCGTGTAAACGTGTGGGTAAAATCTACAAACTAAAACAAGCTTTAACTAAAGAAAATTGGCCTTTAACTTCTGCTATTGCCCATACACGCTGGGCAACGCATGGAGAGCCTACTATACTTAACACCCATCCCCATGTAGATCACAAACAAAGCTTAGCACTAGTACACAACGGTATTATTGAAAACCATCACAAAATAAGAAAACAATTAATCAGCGAGGGTATCGCGTTTAAGTCAGAAACCGATAGTGAAGTTATTGCTCAACTCATCAGTTATCTCTATGACGGTGATATTGTTAAAACGATGGGCAAAGTATTATCACAAATTGAAGGCTCTTTAGCCCTAGCAGTTATTCACGTAGACTATCCGGGCCAAATTATCACCTGCGCCAGAGATAACCCCTTAGTCGTAGGTATGGACATTGCAACAGGTTCTTTATATATATCCTCAGATATCCATGCTTTTGATAAAAAACAATTAGGGGTGCTCTATCTCAAAGACAATGAAATTGCTATCATCAAAAAAGGGCATATTCAAATCTTTGACAAAGATGGACTACCTACCAATAAAACAATGCAAACTATGGCTATTGGGCATACAGATAGCTCCAAAAAAGATTTTGAGCACTATATGCTTAAAGAAATTTACGACCAGCCCTCTACAATCAAAAAAGCACTGGAAGGGCGCCTTAACAAAACCCGTGCAACTGCGCATTTTGACACCTTGCCCCCCTCTTTAGTAAAAAGCTTTAAAAACATAAATAAAATTGTAATCCTTGGATGTGGTAGTTCATACCATGCAGCACTTATTGCCAAATACCAACTAGGAATCATGGCAAAAGTAGATGTAGATGTAGAAGTCGCTTCCGAATTTCGGTATAGCCCTCATGTATTGGATAAAAAAACCGTTGTCATTGCTCTGAGTCAATCAGGAGAAACAGCCGACACTCTTGGGGCAATGAAAAAAGCGCAAAGTCAAAACCTACCTGTTATAGGCATTACTAACCATAGCCAATCTGTAATGGCCAGAGACGCAGATTTTTGTATCGATCTTAGAGCTGGCAGTGAAATTAGTGTTTGTTCCACTAAAGCTTTCACATCTCAGCTAATGTCTCTTTCTCTTTTTGCTTTAATGCTAAGTTGCGAGCGAGAAACGCTTAGTAAAAAAGAGAGGCTAAATTTTATAAAGCATTTAGAGCAATTAGAAGAAAAATCTAAACACATTTTACTCAATTCTAAAGAGATACGCGATTTAGCATACAAACATCATCTTATCAAAGACTTCTTTTTTCTAGGAAGACAGTCGATGTTTCCTGCTGCCTTAGAAGGCGCTTTAAAGCTTAAAGAAATCACCTACCTTAGTGCAAGCGGCTATCCATCAGGAGAGATGAAACATGGCCCTATTGCGCTGGTGTCGCCAACTCTCTTAACCCTGGGTTTAATGGGCCATGAAGCCACTTATGACAAGATGCTCTCTAATCTAATGGAAATCAAATCAAGGCTTGGTCCCATTGTGGTTTTCACATCCCATGTAGATGAAGAGCTTAGAAGTATCACTCCCGACATTTATACCCTTCCAAAAACCCACGACTGCCTCGCCCCTATTTTATACGCTCTTCCTTGCCAGCTGTTTGCTTACTTCATGGCAAAAAAACTAGGACGAGATATTGATAAACCGCGCAATCTGGCAAAATCTGTCACTGTAGAGTAAATAACGATTCCCCCTTGCTTTTTTTAGCTGTTTATCCGTAATAAGAAAGATATGGAAAAGTTTCGAGAATTACCCGAAGAGTCACTTAGGCTTCTGCAAACAGAAGGTGATATTCCCTCTTGGGAAAAATGGGGCCCTTATGTCGCTGAGAGATCTTGGGGAACAAAAAGAGAAATCTTTGAAGCTAATCAAAATGCTTGGGAAGCTATCACTTACGCAACAGCCCCCTTTACTGCCTACCAGTGGGGAGAAGATGGGATTGCGGGTATTTGTGATCGTTATCAAATTGTTGCTCTAACACACGCTTTTTGGAACGGGAAAGATCCTATCATCAAAGAACGCCTCTTCGGTCTTTCTAACCCCCAAGGCAACCATGGAGAAGATATTAAAGAGTATTTTTATTACCTCGATAATATCCCCTCTCACTCTTATATGAAATACCACTACAAATATCCTATTAACGCTTTCCCTTACGAAACCTTGATTCAAGAGAATAAAAACCGCTCTGGAGATGAGCGTGAATTTGAACTCGAAGATACTTCGATATTAGATAATAATGCCTTTTTTGACATCACGATAGAATATGTCAAATTTTCAAGAGATGATATAGGCGTCCACGTAGAATTCGTAAACCAAAGTGAGCAGAGCGCCTCACTTTATTATTTACCTCAAATCACCTTCAGAAACCAATGGTCTTGGGATGAAAAAGAGGAAAAACTTCCTTCCTGCTGTGAATACAGCGTCGATCAAGATAAAAGTATGATGAAACTCTCTGATCTGGATACTACTGCTCAAGGACAGCTAAATTTCGAATATAAACTGGGCGAATTTTATTTTTCTGGCCCTCCTGATGCAAAGCAAATTTTCACCAACAATCTCACCAACCATCAAGAACGCACAGGCGAGAAAAATGCTTCTAAATACACAAAAGATGCCTTTCACCGCTACCTTATTGATGGAGATAAAAGCAGTATTAATCCTAAAAAAACAGGGACCAAAGGCGCTTTTGTTATTGGTCCTATAGAGCTAAAAAAAGGGGAAAAACGGTCTGTTTACTTAAGACTACAACAAGAAATCACAGAAAAACCGCTACAAAACATTAACTCTTTCTTAAATAAAATGCGTAAAAACACACAAGATTTTTACAATTTTATAACGCCTAAAAATATTTCTGAAGAAGAAAAACAGATCTATATTGCAGCTCTCTCATCGATGCTTTGGAGCAAGCAAATTTACCTTTTTGATGTCTCTTTATGGATAGAAAGACAACGAAAAAAATGTACTTTAGGCCCTGATGTAGAAAATTTACATTGGAAACATCTCATCTCCAAACGTATTTTATCTGTACCGGACAAATGGGAATATCCTTGGTTTGCTGCCTGGGATTTAGCTTTTCACTGCCTCTCCTACGCCTTAGTAGATCTAAAGTTTGCTAAAGACCAACTCTCTTTCCTTCTCCTTGAACAGTTCCAACACCCCAATGGACAAATCCCTGCTTATGAATGGAATTTTTCTGAATTAAATCCTCCTGTACACGCCTATTGCATTCTTGAAACTTTTTTAATAGAACGTAAAAAAACAGGCAAAAGTGACATAAGCTTTTTGAAAAAATGTTACCACAAACTTATTCTAAACTTTGTTTGGTGGGTTAACAAAGTCGATACGAACGGTAACAACATTTTTGAAGGAGGCTTTTTAGGCCTGGATAATATCGCCCTTTTCGATAGAAGTGATGATATCCCTCACGGCGGTAGCTTAGAACAATCCGATGGAACAGGATGGATGGGACTTTTTTGCCTTACTTTAATGCGCATGTCTTTAGAACTGGCAAAAACCGATAATGCCTACGAATCTATGGCTATAAAATTTTTAGAACATTTTGCCTACATCGCTCATGCTTTAGTCGATGCGGATAACCGCGAAGTGCAAAACTGGGATGAAGAAGATGGCTTTTTCTACGACGTGATTAAATATTCAGATAATACCCAAGAATTGATTAAAATCCGCTCCCTTGTTGGTATTATCCCCCTCTTTGCAGTAGACTGTATCACCGAAGAAGAACTAGCTCAATTCCCCAGCTTTGCTTCTAGCTTCTCCTGGTTTTTAAAAAATCAAAAAGAGCTTTGTAAAAACTGTGTTACCCTAATCGACTCTCCCACTATACCGGGAAAAAAAGAGTATTTCCTCTCTCTCATGGACTTGGATAAAACAGCGCGTATTTTAGAGCGTGTATGGGATGAGGAAGAATTCCGCTCCCCCTATGGTCTAAGAAGTCTTTCTAAATTCTATAAAGACAACCCCTACACTCTAGGCGATAAAACAATCACCTACGAGCCTGCAGAAGCGCACTGCTCTGTTAAAGGGGGTAACTCTAACTGGAGAGGCCCTGTTTGGTTTCCTACCACCTTTCTTCTTATATCTTCTCTTAAAAAACTAGGTAAACACACCGACCATTTCTTCTTCTTAAAGGATAAGAAAACCACACCTACCATGATAGCCGAATATTATAGAAAAGCCCTTATTTCCCTATTTCTTAAAGATAAAAAAGGGAATAGACCCATTTATAATTCTCTCCCTCATCTTCAAAACAATCCTTTATTCTCTGATAAAATACTCTTTTTTGAACACTTTGATGCCGAGACTGGTAGAGGCCTTGGCGCTATGCACCAAACAGGTTGGACTGGCCTTGTTGCTAATTTAATTGAAAACATAGACTTTTAAATTATTTAATAATAAACATTTATACATATATTGATATATACTAACCAGCTCTGTATAATTATTACTATTAACAATAATAATGAGAGTAGTAATAATGGTTTTATTTCACATACCAACAACTAACGATTTATACCGTATGCCTTATTATGTGCAGAGTAAAGTGCACGCTATGGCAGATAGAGTTGTAACATGTAAAAATATAGCTATTAGCGCAATCACAAGGCAAGCCATAGTATGTAAACATCAAGCTCAATCACTTGCTTTTCGAGTTACTTGTACCACCGCAGCTCTCTCTTTGAAAGGGGCCTATACTATTTTTAAACTAGGCTGCCGTATAAGAAAAAGTTCTATCGAGGAAGAATTAACAAAATTGATTCCTGCTTTGATTCCTATTGTTCCCATGCTAAGCAATCTATTAACAAACAAACTGCGCGAGCAATGCGGTGATCAATACCAAGAAGAATTTGGCGCTCAAATAGAAAATCGCCTTAACACAGAAATTCCAAAAATGATCCAGATGGTGCTGTCTAAAGTGCCTTTTGACCAATGCGTGGATCTAGCTCTATTTTGTGTTAAAAACTTTTCCTACAACAACGTAGATGGTATAAAAGAATTTTTAAAAAGTGGCGCTAACTACTATTTAGACCTATATCATCACACCCTACAACCCACCACCATCTTAGAGCGTCTAACAGGTGCTGGGCAACACTTTAACCAACAAGCAGAACTGCTCCAAGCCAAGGTTATGGTAGGTAGGTTTATCGATTCTATAGCACACGAGATCACCCCTGAGACCCCTATACCTCTATTTTTCCTAAATCCAGAACGTGTCAAACCACTCCTACAACAAGCCCTCCAACAAGCCCTTCCTCAAACAGAGAATGAGCGGCAACATGCCAGCTTTGGCCTTACTCTTTTAAGTGCTTTTAGCTCACTTATAAGCCGTATTTAAAAAAATTACTTTACGCAAAGTGCTTAGTTTTAGAGTTTTTATACATAAATAAAATTATTTCTATAAAGTTTCTTATCACAAAAAATGGTATAATCATAACTAAAACAATATAAACAAAACAATAATTATGTCCGTATCAGATGTTACATTATCCTTCGCTCAAAGGGCTCAACAAGGCTTTAAAATGCTTAAAACAGGCGCCTCTAAGATTGCCTGCGTTGCGGTTGAGTATCTTAAAGATCCTCAAGCAACACGTATACGCCTAGCTGGCCGTATAGGATCTCATGGGCTAGCCTTAACAGGAACAGCTGCAGTGAAAGCTGCCAAATTGTGGTGTTATTTCAAAGGTGAATCCATAACAGGAAAAGTGCATAAGCTACCTACACAGGGCATTCACGATGCCTTATGCAAAGTTCTATCAGAGCAAATTACCGCTATGAGCGATGAGGATAAAGAGGCATGTTTAATAGAGTTTAAGACTTATCTTAAAGAGGTTCTGCCTGGCATCATAGAGATGTTTTTATCCAAGATATCAATAGATGAATTATTAGAAAGAGCTTTAACAGGCATAAGAGACGAGGGTCCTAGTCAAGTGTTTTTCGAACTGGCAAGCCACTTAAAACAGTCTTATGATCACTATATAGAGAATAATACAAGCCGTCATATTCATCCAAAACGTATTAGAGCTACAAAAAGCGTCGTACATAAAATTATTGACGGCTTTGCTAAAAGTCTGAGCGTTGAAAAGATAACAGAGGTACATACATTCTTTAGTAATGAAGAAAAAATCGTTGCAACTTTGAGAGAAGCTTTAGAGCAAACAGAGCTTGTAGATAATGGGGAAATAGATAGTGATCGCATGCGTACATTTCTAAAGTTAGCGATTCCTGATTTAGAGCAAATAATCGGGCAAACACTTGTAGCCGCATCGCCGCAAAAAGAAGCTGCTTCTCAAGGCCTTGTTAAAGTTGCCATGATGGTAGGAGGGATGCATGGAGCTCAAACAGATCCCTATCTCGCTCTTTTTGTAAATACAACTCTTCCAGGAATGACTCAACTACTGAGTAATATACACACTTTGGGTTTTAGCCAGGCAATAAGAACAGCTATTGCAGACAACCGCATCGAGGCGGTTAAATGTTATATTGCTCAAGTAGGCCGCCTTTTAAATCTCACTATTTTACCAGGTGATTTAAACCCCTTATTTGAAGGCGATGAATTATCAGAAACAGGGGAAAATTTAATCAGCAATATTGAACAGCAGTGCCAAGGCAAACCTTTATCTCAACAAATCACCAGCGCTATAGCTACAATTTTTGTGCAAACAGGCTATGTAAAACAAGAGAATGCACCAGGGGTTATAAGAGCTTTAGATCAATATTTAACAGGATCTATAGCACATATTGCCCTAGATCAATTGGCCAAAAATGTTATTCCTAATCTATGTTCTATGCCTGTTAAAGCTGTAGATGGCAACACTGTAGAGCAGCAGTACCTCTCCACTCAATTAGCAAGCTCTGTTAGAGTTTTGGAGTGCCGAGTAAAATCGCCTAAGGAAGAAATATCTACAGCTTTAAATGCCTATATACCTTGGTTTCTATTTTCAACTTTATGCGCTGCCACAGGGGATAATACACTAGGCACCAAAGAAAATTATTTCAATCACGTACTTCCTCACCTGGATACAACCCTTCCTTCTATAGAGCAGATGACGCGCATTACCCATATTATCATGACTAAATTACTAAACTCTCACTCTCATACCATGAAAACGCGTCTTAAAACTGCAGGTATGTCAACTCTACTGCTATTTTCTGATCCTTTATTTATACAACTTCAACACACTCTAACATTTGCCGGGCACCACGTGGAGGGAAAAGCTTTTATTTTAAAATTTATGGGAACAGCGCTTAACACTGTGACCAATATTAGAGCAGGTATTACCGACTTAAAAGATAGACATATAGACCCAGAGAGCCCTGAATGGCAAGAAGGGGTAAGCGAAGTTGCAAACAGTGCAAAAAACGAACTATTTCAAGATTTATTGGCCCAGTTTAAAGTTGAGATAGATAAATATCCTAAAAGCAAATTCAAAATTGCTAAAACTATACTAAACGATAATACGCTTGCTCCAAAACAAAAGTCTATTTTATTTTTCAAGGCAGTACTCGATGTAATTATCTCACCTTTTATAATGCTATTTTTAGCACTATCTATAAGAATTAGCCAAGACAGACCCACTCAGCATATGCTCTACCGCGTTATATCCTCTCTTTTTGAAACTCTAGATATAGAGGATGAAAACAACTTACTCTCCACTATTTTGGAATCTACCAACAGCGTTCTTGAAGAGCAAGCTAACTCTCTTTTAATCGACGACGCTGCTGCTTCTACTCCCACACCTATCGATCCTGAATTAGATTTACCCCTACTTGAGTTTACACAAGAGTTAATGAGCGAAATTACTAAATTCAACGGCTCTTTTCCTTTAGTAAAAATAGCCTCAGGATTTACTTCCCAATTACACGGCGTAACAGCTACTACACGTAAAGCTATATTAGATAATTTATCGCCTGAAAGTTTCCAAGGCTATGTTGCCACAGCTTTAAAGTCTCTTGTTCCAAAACTAGATTTGACTCCTCAATCCTCTACACACCCAGTAATTACCGGTAGGGAGCACATAAATCAATTAGGACAAAGAACAGCGGCTCTAACAGGTTCTATTTTGACAAACATTGCACGTATGCCAATCCACTCTACAGAGCAAGCTTGCTCTGTTTTATTAGAGACCTTTGTGGGTGAGAGTCACCATTTAAAAGAAGAAATAGCTAAATTAAAAAGCGCGATTCGAAATGAGCATTCCATAGAGCGTCAACAAATACTTATGAAAAAAATAAGCTATAAAATCGTTTACTTTATACAAGAAATGGAGCGCCACAACTCGCATATTGTAAGGCTCGATGAGTTTGCTCAATACAAAAGTATTTTAGATGAATGGCACCAGATACTCTCAACCTCTACTAATACTTTTTCTAATTGGAAAAAAGCAGACCATCCACACATTAAAGCTGCCTATCTTCTCACTTTTCAAACGCAAATAACCAACATGCTTTTCTCTAATTTAGACACTATGAAAACATTACTCGAGCAAATGGAAAACAACTACAGTGGAGATTTTGACTCAATCGAAAGATTTAACCCTTTACTCAGCAGGGCCGCTCCATTAGTACAAACTCTTGTTCCAGGTCTTGTCTCGAATCAAGTAGCAAATATAGCAAATGTAGCAGCTATTCTAGCGCATTAATTCTTGCTCCAAACAGGTTTGCAATAGGTCTCTTTGATCATACAAGCGACAATAACGCCCACTAAAAAACAAATAGGTACAACAGATAAACCCCAAGTATAATCTGAAACGGCGTAGACAGGTACCCCTTGTACCACAATACTATTATGTGATGTATATTGAATAATCTTTCCCACAACAGGCTGCAAAATAGCCCCGCCTAAAACAACACCCATATTATTTAGGCCAATGCCTGTAGAAACAACAGAAGGATTGTTAATTTCTCTGCCAATAGCAAAACTCAAAATTTGAGCCGCTGCAGCAATACCAATTAAAAAGAATAAGAGATGTGTAGTGCCAAACTCTAAATTAGGCATATACAACAACACCAGTGAAGAGATAAGACCAATAATTGAGGGTATTACAATGAAAGGTTTACGCCTTTTTAATCGATCAGATAATAACCCCAGTATAGGCGCTGATAAAGCGATACCAAACCAGATCATTCCTGAGGAAAAAGCCGCCTGTGCATCCGAAACATGGAAACGCGCCTGCAGGTAAGATGGAGCCCAAAGAGCGGGTAGTACTGTCACAGGTCCCCACATGCAAAAAGCATAGATGAATAAAAGATAGACTTGAAAATTCTTTAACAACACTTTCAATTCTTTTAATAAGTGGTGTACAGGCTTTTTAACCCTGGTGCCTTGCGGGTGATCTTTGATAAAAAAAATACTCGTGAGCATGAGCCCTACACCAATGGTGGCAAGAATAAAAATCATCGGACGCCATCCAGAATTCTCCAGCCATAAGGCTAAAGGATAAGCTCCTCCCCACGCACCGGCAGCAGCTAAAAACTGAGCCATACCAACTAAAAAAGCAAAATGTTTGGGAGCAAACCACCGGTTAGCTATGGTCAAAACCCCTACAAAAGCAAAAGCTGATCCAAATCCCATAAAAAAACGGCCCAAACTTGCAAACGTAAATGTATCTGCTTCGGCAAAGAAAAAGGCGCCTGCCACACAAATAAGCGTTGCTATAGCAATAAGTATTTTAGCATTAAACCTATCAAAAAGTAGCCCTACAGGAATTTGCATTATCGAATAACTATAAAAATAAAAAGAGCTCATAAGCCCTAGTGTTGTAGCAGTTAAAGAAAAGTCTTTCATGAGCTGTTTTGTCATGATACTCGGAGAAACTTGTAAAGACATCTCATAGAGAAGAAAGAGCGAGGCAAAAATATAACTTAACGTTGCCCAAATTTTTTTATTAGATGCCATAGGTAAAAAAACCTCACCTTAGAATTTTATCTTTTCTGCATTGCCTCGTGAGTGTACAATGGTGTCTATGAAAATTGCAATAGCTATGTCTGGCGGTGTAGACTCCTCTCTTGCTGCCTATCTTTTACAAAAAGAAGGCCATGATGTCTTCGGTTTGTTTATGAAAAATTGGGAAGAAACGCGTCCGGACGGAACTTGCCATGCTCAAGAAGATCAACATGACGCTCAGCGCGTATGCGCACAACTTGGCATCGCCTGTTATACGGTAAATTTTACTAAGCAATATCAAGAAAAAGTATTTTCCTCTTTTTTGACCGACTTAAAAGCAGGTCTTACGCCTAACCCCGACATCTTATGCAACAAAGAAATCAAATTCAAAGTGCTCTATGATAAAGCGATGAGCCTTGGCGCTGATAAACTAGCTACAGGACACTACTGTAGAGAAGAGAATGGAAAACTGCTCAAAGGATTAGATCCTTCCAAAGATCAAAGTTACTTTCTCTATGCGATAAAAAAACATATTTTAAGCAACGTCCTTTTCCCCATCGGACATTTAGAAAAAACAGAAGTGCGTAAAAAAGCTAAAGAGAGTGGCATTGCTGTACACAGCAAAAAAGATAGTATGGGCATCTGCTTTATAGGGAAAAGAAACTTTTCTGAATTTATTTCTCAATACCTCCCCTACCAAGAAGGGGATGCCGTTTTACCCGATGGTACACTTGTTGGAAAACACCGTGGCACCGCTTTTTACACAATAGGTCAACGTAAAGGTCTAGGCATTGGTGGGCCCGGTGATGCTTATTTTGTGGTAGATAAAGATATAAAAAATAATAAAATAATCGTAGCTCAAGGCAAAAACCACCCTGCTCTATTTGCCCCCACTTTAATCGCTAACCAAGTTTCTTGGATTGGAGAAGCTCCCTCTCTCCCTTTTGACGCTGAAGCTAAAATCCGCTACCGCTCCCCTGCTGAAAAATGCACTGTCAGCGAGGACAACGGAAACCTTTTAGTCACGTTTGAAAAGCCACAAAGAGCTATCACTGCAGGTCAATCTGTCGTTTTTTACCAAGGAAGTGTTTGTCTTGGCGGCGCTATTATTACCTCGATAAAAAAAACATCAACCGCGTCTAGCTAGTCGAGGAAAAATAGAGGCAAAAAGTTCGTATACATCTCTATTTTTTGTAAATACAGAACCAACAGAAAAAAGTGTCACAAACGTAAACATAGCCACCGGCATTATTGCATATTTGCTCAAGCCCCATTGATAAGAAAAATAAATTAAAGCTCCAGTAGGCACTCCTGCAAAAAATGCTATCATCCACGTCGACCGCACGTAGGACAAATTAAACTCTACTTTTGATTTATCTGCTTTTTTATATAAAAAGAAAAAATTACACACCCCTGATATAGAAGTACTTAAACATATAAATTCAGGCCCTAGTTTTAAAATAAACACAGCGCATGTGTTGAGAAACAAGTGTATACCGATAGCATAAAGAGAGCACTTCAAAGGCGTTTTAAAATCATCTCGTGCATAAAAAACACTGGCTAAAAGAGTAATCAAAGCTGTAGGAACAAGCCCTATCGAGTAAAACAATAAACAAAGAGAAGTTTTAGAAACTCCTTGAGCGCTAAAAGCACCTCTACCAAAAAACAGATCAATAAACAAATACCCCATCACCAGCAGCGCTACGGTTGCAGGGATTGTTGTTGTAATAATCCTCGAAGCACCCGTAGCAAAGCTCTCTTTGGCTTTATCCAATGCTCCCGCTTTAATATGCTGGGTAACCAAAGGAATAATAGAAGAGGTAAAGGCTAGAGAAAAGCAGGAAAAAGCAAGTTGGTAAAAACGTTGAGAATACCACAAAAACACAGGGCCTTGACTCGAAGCATAAAGAGCAAATAGAGCATCTAAAAAAATATTAATTTGCATAGCCCCTACCCCCACAATACCGAGTAAAAAAGAATAGACTAACCGGCGCATTGAACTAGAAAATTTAAAAACATTTAAAACATTGAAGCTCTTAAATGTTAAAAGCGTAGACCGTGGCATCGTAAAAAAGCTAAATAATAGGGTAAAAATAAAGCCCGTAACAATAAAGCGGGTTAGAAGAACTAGAGCTTGTTCTGCAGGTAAATCTTTACTAAAAAATATACCTATAAGCCACATAATATTGGTTAAAGTAGCGGAAACTTGAGAGCAAAAAAAACGTTGGTGAGATTGGTGTAGAGCAATTGTCAAACCATAAAGGGCCACTATAACAATTACGGGCAAAAAAAGTTTTATCATAGCAAACATTTGAATTTGAGAATCTTGAGATGGAAAAACAGAGGTAAATATGGCTATTAACAGATATATGGCGGCTGCAATAAAGAGTGTAAAAACCCCCAGTTTGATAAATAAATCACAAAAAAAGGTGTCTGCTTTTTTTAAAGAGGTCTCTTTTTCAAAAAGGTAGCGAGGAATAAAAGCGGATCCAAGGGGTCCTTCTCCAAAAAAACGTCTTAGAAGCAGGGCAAAACGGAATGCTATAATAAATAAAGCAACACTGGCACCATCTCCAAAAACAGTCGCCATAGCAATATCGCGGAAAGCCCCTGTTATTCTTGAGAACATCAGAGCTGAAAAAAATCGACGAAAACCGCTCCCTATCTGCTGTGATGCAGAGGTTATCGACTTATGTGCGTGTAAGATCTCCCGATTCAAATTTTCTTTCACCTGTTTTTTTTACTCCTTTAGCCAGAAATCAGTAACACAATTTATCCCATTTTTATATAATGAAACAAAACAATCACACTGAAAAATATTATGAAAAAACTCTATAAAATTTTTTTACCTATTCTAATAGTTATACCTGTTTTTTACATCACCGCTTTTTACTTCTTTCAAGAAAAGCTTATTTTTAAAGCTGTAAAACTACAACATGAACATGTGTATAACTACAACGTTCCTTTCAAAGAACTTTTTCTCACCCCTGAACCAGGAGTGGAGATCAACGCTTTGCACTTCCAAGCCAAAGATCCCAAAGGGATGGTTGTATACTACCATGGCCAAGGGGGCAATTTAGCAAACAGATGGGATAAAGTCTCTAGAAAATTTACTGATGCAGGTTATGATTTTTTTATCATGGACTACCGTACTTTTGGAAAGAGCACAGGTGTTTTAAGTGAAAAGGCTCTTTTAGATGATGCCTCCTATATTTATAAATATTGCATGCAATTTTTTGAGGAAAAGGATCTTATTGTTTACGGATGTTCTTTAGGTACAGGTATCGCCTCTTTTATAGGCGCCACATACCAGCCAAAAAAAGTTATTTTAGAATCTCCTTATTTTAGCATGGTACAGTTAGCACAACATACTGCTTCTTATTTACCCAAAGCAGTCATTCCTCTAATTCTAAAATATCATCTACGTAGTGATTTATGGATCGAGCAAATTTCTTCTTCTCTTCTCATTCTCCATGGCACAGCAGATAAAACCATACCCTACCATATGGGCAAAAAGCTTTATGAAAAAAGCAGTCAGCTGCCGGGAAATGTTGTGCTTACAACACTTGAAGCTGCAGACCACGATGAGATAGCCTCGCACCCACATACATTGCAAAGCTTGGAAACGCATCTGCTAGATTAGCACTATTTTTACGTGCTAAAAATGCTTGTTTTTTCTATGCATTAGAAAAAAGACGCAACGCGGGTGTAACGTGGAATCTATGGACAACTCCCCCTCTAGCTTTATTCAGCTACAAGGCCCTCTTTTTGAAAGGGTAATGGCCGAACATATTTTTGACGATGCTAAAACCTTTGTCGATAGCATTCCACTAACTGATCCAAGCACTATTATGCGCTGTTATGAGAAAGAAAAAGAATCTTCCCATTTTTGTCTAAAAACTTTTATAGAAAAACATTTCTCTATTGCCCAATCTGAAAACAGCCCACTTCTTGAGACAAAACCCTCCAGTATGGAGAGCTATATAAAGCAATCTTGGCCTATACTTATGAAGCCTATGAATGCTGTTTCAAGCCATGACACTCTTCTCTCTCTTCCTCATCCCCACATTGTTCCTGGAGGCCGTTTTAGAGAATGTTTTTACTGGGATAGTTATTTCTCTTTTTTAGGTCTTAACGAAAAAGATATTATAGAATGCATAGATAACTTTGTTTATCTCATTGAAACCTTAAAATTTATTCCCAATGGTAATAGGGTTTACTTTCTCTCTCGCTCTCAGCCCCCTTTCTTTGCTTTTATGATCGAACTCGTAGCGCGTCAAGCTTCTAAAAACAAAATGCTTACATACATGCAAAGTTTAGAAAAAGAGCACTGGTTTTGGACCAAAGAAAAAAGTTTTGCTAAAACGGAAAAAAAAGAGCTTGGCCATAGCGTTTATATAAATCACCCAAGCTACAAAGGAGCATTAAACCGCTACTACGACCCTATCAACAAACCTCGAGCTGAAGCTTTTTATAAAGAGACTCTCCTGAGTAAAGAGGCGCATGGAGAAGATTTTTTTCAGCAACTGAGAGCCGTTTGTGAATCGGGATGGGATTTTAGTTCCCGTTTTTTAGAAAGCAAAAAGCTTGGCAGCGTAAATGCACTTTCTATTTGCCCCATAGACCTACACTGTTTGCTCTATTTTTCAGAACAGCAGCTATTTAATTTTTACAAAACAGTCGATGAAAAAAAAGCAGATTTTTACAAACAAGCAATGAGCGAGCGAAAACTAGCTATACAAACGCTTTTTTGGAATGAGGACTTTTTCTACGATTATAACTGGAAAAAAGGAACAACCACGGGTAAAAAGAGCTTAGCCGCCCTTTTCCCTCTCTATGTTAAACTTGCCACAGCAAAACAAGCCGAAAAAGTGGTAACCACCCTAAAAGCCTCTTTTCTCCAACCAGGTGGCTTTGTAACAACGCTAGAGCACTCAGGCCACCAGTGGGACTGGCCCAATGGATGGGCCCCGTTGCAGTGGATCACAGTTGTTGGCCTAGTTAACTACGGCTATAAAGATATCGCCATAGAAGGGGCTAAGAGATGGCTTAAGATGGTAAATAAGATGTACCAAGAAAATCACACTCTACTTGAAAAATACAACGTCGTGACAGCCTCTATAGAGGTGGCTAAAGGCGAATACAAGCTCCAAGAGGGTTTTGGGTGGACTAATGGGGTTACAGCGGCTTTAAAGCGCTTTGTAGAGACAGGAAAGCTCCTTTAGCTCGTACATAGATGGGACAAAAGCACGGCTGTGGCTGCTGAAACGTTGAGAGAGTCTATTTGCCCCTGCATGGGAATAAACACGCTATAATCCGCCATTTTAGAAATCAGAGCTCTTACCCCTTTTTCTTCGCTTCCTAGAACGAGTACTTTTTTATCTTGCCTGGGCAAATCTTGATGGGTACAACTATTTGCTTTTTTCTCTGCTGTAATTATTGAAAAATAGTCGTCTTGGCATTTTAGAAGGGCGTCGTGGATGTTAGAAACGATGCAGATAGGCACCAGCTCAGAGGCGCCTACACTTACTTTGGTCACAACAGGCGTTATAGAAGGGCCTCTATTTTTAGACCAAATCACGCCGTCCACGCCAAAACACTCACATGAACGCAAAATAGCGCCAATATTGTGAGGGTCTAAAATCCCATCGAGGGCTACAAGGGTTGCGTTTTTCTTCTCTTTGAGACTATCTAGCATGTCTCCGATAGAAAAGTTTTCGTGCCTTTCTAACCTGGCTGCAAAGCCTCCGTGAGAGTCACTACCGAGTATTTTTTCCATGGTATGGCGTCCCATAGAGGTGATTTTAATCCCTTTTTCTAGAAAAGGAGTTAAAAAAGCATGGCTTTTTTCATGGTGAGTGATAATTTCTATAAATCTCCAGCTATCTCTACGTAAGACCTCATTCAAACTGTTTTTCCCCATGATAAAGTAGTCATTTTTCATCTGATTAAGGCTCCTTCCAAGCATGTATTAAATTAGTCGTGAGATACATAATAACGTTTTTTGTTTCCAAAATGCAATCATCTTGATAGGATGTCTACTGATAATTTTTGAATTTAAGGAGTTTTTAATGGAAAAATTAGTAGTAGAAAGTAAAGTAAGAAAGTTTGTCAAAGAAGCGTCTGGTATGAATACCTCTGCCTCTGCCTTTGAAGCGCTTAATAAACTAATTCATGACGCTTGTACAAGCGCTTGTGAAAAAGCTAAGAGTGATGGTAGAAAAACCGTAATGGATAGAGATTTTAGCTAAAATCTATTTTTTCAAAAAAAAGGGGGGTTATTCAACCCCCCTTTTTTTTGTCTAACAGCTTAGTCCTGCCTTTGCTTCTTGCTTGGATTCTCATCATTATCCAATACATTGTTCACTAACGCGTTAATCAGGTTATCGAGTTCCTGTGTATGTACTCCCTCATGTAGATTATTTACTACAGGTGGAACTGCAAGTGCATTGTTATTAATAGCCATTTTTATTTCTCCCTACTTTTTATTTTTATTAATTAAGCGTGTGTATCTCTAAAAGTTTGATAAACAAGCGTTGTAAATGCTGCAGCTTTTTGCGCTGGATTTTCTCCCTCTACAGGAATAACACCCGAACAGGCATGATAAACAGCACTAATTAATTGCGGCGTAACTAAGTTTTTAAACACGGTATAGGGATTTTTTCCAGCATGCGCCTGCATACTTTGATGAAATCCCACCATATTCTCTAATTGACCTACAACTGTTTTCATCACATATTTAGCATGGTCTGGATTGTAATAGTCTTGTTTATCTGTACTCTTAAGCTCTTCCATAACTGCGCGCGCATTTTTATCTCTTAAAGAGTCTTTAAACGCCGCCTCAATGCTTTGTAAGTCTTGTCTAGAAAGTTCCAAGGGTTTAGCAACCTCTTCCCACTCTTGTTCTTGTTTAACGCCTGAACTTTGTTTTAACATTGCTGTTAACTTATCGTTTAATACTTCTACTGGTAGTTCGGGATCGAGAGAAGAGACTAAGGGACGAATAATACCAGCTAGTAGCTTATTCATAGCTGGATCTTCTCCGATATGCTCTTGTAAAATATTTAATAATTGATCCTCTGTTATCTCATCTGCTTTCGATGAGGCATTGCTCGGCCATATTTGCAAACAACTTCTAACACTTTCTATCAATGAGTCATAACTTAAAAAGGCACTTTTATCCGCTTCTAATTGTCTCTTTTCAGAAAAATCTGTACTATTTTCTATAGCTTCATCAAAAACAGCAATCACGGCTTGTTTAAAATCCTCATCCAAAACTCTGCTAAGCTCTGAATGCTCTTGTACACCTTCTCTTACACACGCCTTAAACTGGCTGTAAAACTCATCAAAAGGCAGCCCACTTGTTTGTGCTTGTTTTAATAACGCTGTAATAGCAGCAGCTTTTGATGTGTGCCCTAAAGCTGCACTTGCAACAGTA
>NVUK01000019.1 GCA_002401865.1 Candidatus Aerophobota bacterium
CTCTTTTTACCAGAAAAAGATCTTGAAACCTACATTGAAAGTATAGGGGCAAGTTTTAGCTGGCTTGAAAAAGAGCCTGCTCCTAAAGCAGCAAATCACTCAGCACCATTTGAGGAAAAGACTTTTAAACAGGTAAAGCCTCTTTTACCTATTCAGACAGAGCCTAGGTATATAGAATCCTTTTCTAGTCTTACTAAAGAAGAAGTGGTAGATAGTTCCAAATATACACCTATGGAAATCCCACTGGGAACACTTCCTCCTGGAAAAAAGACGGGGCTGTTACTTCATACTTTGATTGAACAAATGATAAAGCTTGGTTTTTATCAAAATTGTAAAAGTAGTGCATCGCAAGAATGGATTCATTCATTTGTAAAAAATACAGAGAATGCTCCGTTTGAAAATGAGATTTTTTCTATGGTAGAAAAAGTGTTTTCAGCGCCCCTACTTCCTAAGGCTCTACACTCTATACCTCTCGATAATTTAGAGGTGGAATTTGCATTCACGTTTCAAGAGA
Source organism: Candidatus Aerophobota bacterium (assembly GCA_002401865.1). Taxonomy (GTDB): domain Bacteria; phylum Chlamydiota; class Chlamydiia; order Chlamydiales; family Simkaniaceae. Next base: position 515 of record NVUK01000019.1, read on the forward strand.
AAGGTATCATGATGACAGGGTTTATCGATTTAGTCGTGATCCATGAGGGCAAAGTGTTTATTATTGATTGGAAAAGTAACTATTTACCCAGCTACACCCATCAAAATCTTTTAGAAGAAGTGGCTAAGCATCAATATGACCTGCAAGCAAGAATTTATAGAGCGGCGCTCTTACAATCTTTGCGCAGAAAAAATTTAGACTTAAAGTTTGGGGGAACCTATTATGTCTTTTTACGCGCTCTTGTTGAGGGGCAAGGAATACTCTCTTTATAAAGGCAGGTAGATATGAGCATCAAACAGGGCTCTATAGAATTTGAAAAGACCATAGCTGATCTTGTAAGCCAAGATGGGAATGAAAAAGCTTTATTTCAAGAACTGCTTCAAGCTTATTTAGAGGGACATCTATGCATCGAAAAAGCAGAAAAGATAGAAAGCCCCTTTATAGAAAATATCCGTTTGGGACAAAAACGGTTTGAAACGTTGATTGGTAGATGGGATAACCTTTACTATTTACAGCGTAGCTATGTGGTAGAGACCAAAATTTTTGATCTTTTAAAAAGTATCATGGGCGCGCATGTCAAGCCGCTTGACATTCAAGCTTTTCAGCCTTTAAACCGGGGGCAAAAAGAAGCGGTTAAAAAAGCGCTTAAGAGTGCATTTTTTTGTCTTACAGGAGGCCCTGGCACGGGCAAAACCCATACGATTGTTTCCATTATTTACTCTTATTTATACGGGAGTAGGGGCTCGGTTGTTATTTTAGCCCCTACAGGTAAAGCGGCTACTGTTTTAAAAAAGCGTATTTTTCATGATGAATTGAATACGTTTGCTTCTTGTGCAGATAGAATAGAGATCACGACGCTACATAAATATTTTGCTCTACGGCCTGGTGTTGATCCTGTTTGGCTTAAACGGGGATTGGGCGATAGTTTGTGTATTGTAGATGAGGCGTCTATGATTGATACAGATTGGTGGGTAGCGCTTCTCTCTGCAGTATCGCCGCAAACCCGTTTAGTGGTATGTGGAGATCCGCATCAATTACCGCCTGTTGAAATAGGAAGCGTTTTTTTTGAGATTTGTAAAGCGTTAAAATTTTTAGACAGAGTGTGTTTTAAAGAACTTACTAGTTGCATGCGTACAGATAATAAAGAAATTTTATCTTTGGCTGAAAAAATTAAAAAAGGGAACGGCCATGACCCTATTGCCTTTGAAACCGATTTAGATTGGGAAGAAGTGATGATGACACTTCCACTTCCTAAAATATTAGAAGGGGATCACAAGAACATCTCTACTGCTGTAGTGAAAGCATTTTTTAAGCAATTTATGCATGTTAGAATTTTATCTCCCCTTAAAAAAGGACCTTGGGGAACAAATCTGATTAATAAAAAAACGTTTGAGTTTATGCGTAGACGTTTTCAAGAAGGAGAGACCCTGGTAGTGCCTATCATGGTTGTAAAAAACGACGCCTCGCTTGGCCTAAGTAATGGTGATCTAGGCCTTGTTTTTAAAACAGATAATTCTTTAGAGTTTGCTCCCGATGAAGTTTGTTTTTTTATACGCGAGGGAGCAGCTATTTCTATCCCTTTAGCGCTTTTACCCGCGTATGAGATCTCGTATGCACTTTCTGTACACAAAAGTCAGGGAAGCGAATTTGAACATGTGCTTCTACTCCTTCCTCCAGGCAGTGAAAATTTTGGAAGGGAAGTGGCGTATACAGCAGTAACAAGGGCGAAAAAGAGTGTGCGGGTTATTAGCGATGAAGAGACAGTAAAAGCGGTATTAAGTAATAGCGGCGTAAGAAATTCTGGTTTAAGTTTAAGATTTTCTAAGCTTGATAACTTTTAAAAAGCTGCATCAGAGCATGCTTGCCCCCGGTGCATACGTAGTGTGCAATCAGTGTGTTTTTTAAAATACCATCTTGAGGTCTTCGATTAAATTTATCTGATAATTCACAAAAGTCAAAATCATTGGCATTCAATGTGTGATTGAGTGTGTCAGAATCTCCCATATGTATATGGTTTTCACGCACTGTTTTCTCTGCCCATTTTTTAACAAGAAGGGATCCTTTTTGAAAAGAGAGTACACCTGCATTATAGCCAATCCAATTAGATTCAATAGCGCCTTGCTGTTTAGATAACTCTATAGAGCGCTCCACTTCTCTTACACAAGCAAAGCCATCTGTGCAATTAGAGGCATCGATTAAAGGGCGAATATTTCCCCTAACAATGCAGTCAAGATCTATCCAAGCATTTTGAGTATAAGGTGTTTGCAAAAAAGCTACAGGTTTAGTGAGCCAGCAGGCCCTTGCTCCCCACAGAGTAGGAGCGTAGAGTTTTTCCCATTTTTTGCGCACGTTTTCGGAAATATTTTCTTTAGGAGTAATCCATGGGTGCGAGCCGCTCATATCGATGATTGAGCCTTTTGTTTTACACCATAGTTTGGCGCTTTCGCTCATGCCAAAATCAATAAAGGTAACGTTTAAATCATTGTGTTTTGAAAAATGGTGCCACCAACTTTTTAAGAGCCATTCATGGTTTTGATTACACCCTGTTAGTACGCCTATACTGTTTTTAGCAGGGCTTGATTTCCACTTTATAAGGTCGTTGTAAGGTTTCACAATGTAAGCTCCTAAAGTTGTTTTAACATTGAAAGTTTGTTATTTCTCGCAATAAGCATAATTTATGCCACTGTCCACCATAGTGAGCGATACTTGCGCGTATATTTTCTTGGGGTCTAAGGTGGTTGAAAAAAGAGGGCATAGTGTTAATACATAGATTGTTTTCTAGTAAATGGTTGCTGAGAGCTGTTTGTTCGGAATACTCTTTGTTGTAGAGATTGATACACAAAGAGCGCCACTTTTCCATTAAAGGAGAGTTTTTGTTAAAAGCGATTACTCCTGCTTGGTAGGCAATACTCACGGGGCGAATAAGGTTTTCTTTTTTCCAGCGCAAAGCTGTTTGAGGATCATCTAGAGCCATACTCAAGCCTTGGGCCTCATCTATGTAGGCAAAGGCGCCTATTGGGTTTTCAATGATTTTACAGTCGACATCTACCCATAAAGATTGCGTATATGGGGAGAGTTGTGTGGCTAAAATTTTGGCAAAATAAAAAGGTCTTTGAGAAGTAGCATCTTGTTTCCAATTTTCAGGCCAATTGGAGGGAAAAATATAGGAGCTTGGTTTTAAAAAAGGATTTAGAGCTTTAGAGCCGTCGATGATATGCACTCTTGACTGGAGAAATATTTTTGCACTTTTACTCATACCAAAATCGATTACAGATAGAGGAAGACGGCTATTTTTTTTAGCATGGTAAAGCCACCATTTAAGCATCCACTCTTGCTTGTAATCGCATCCCGTGATGATGCCCTGATCCAAACTCTTGGTAGGAGGTGAAAAATTTAAGGATATTATTTTTTTGTCCATCGACATCTATTTATACAAAAAACTCTTTTTCGTTTTTGTATACTTTTTTTATTCAGTAGGCAAGGACGAAACAGTTTTTGCTTCTAAAAAGGCATTTTTTCCAGCAGAGGAAGCGAAGTGATAGATGATGGAGCGGTGGCTCTTTTCTTCAGGATGAATTTGATGCATATATTCGGGCAAAAGGATTACCGGCGCTCCGCTCTTGTAAAGAAAAGTGCTAAAAGAGTCTTGGTCGCCGAGATGCGATTTGCAACATATATCTAAATTTTCACACCACTGCGCAATAGGCAAACATCCCCACATATAGGCAACAACACCTGTGTTGTAAGAAGTAGCTTTTTGAGGAACAAGGTTTAAAGAGCGTTCGCTATCGGCTCTTATAGCAATTTCTTTTCTCATCGCTAGCGCATTTAGATCTTTAATTAGATCAAAAATAGGCTGGACAGTTCCGAAAAACAGAACGTCCACATCTACCCAGATAGACTTTTTAAAAAGGGTGGAGAGTAAGGCTTTTGGTTTTTGAAACCACACAGCTCTTTTTTCAAGAATAGCGTCTGGTATATGTTGGGCTATGCTTTGCTTTAAAGGTGTTTTTTGAGGAGTTAAAGTGATCAACTCCCCTCTTTTCTTGCACCACCGTTTTGCACTTTCACTCATACCAAAATCTATAAATAATATAGGAGAGTCATTGTACTTTTTATAGCTATCAAACCATGCAGGAAGCATCCATTCTTGCTCAAAGTTTGCTCCTGTAATAACGCCTTGAGGGAAAAGAGGTTTGTTTATGTATATGGACATCTTCTTTGCTTCTAGGTGTTTTTTTGGGATAAAAAAAAGGACATGCAAAAGCACGTCCTTTCTAACAGATTAAGGCTCTTAAAAAAAAGGCCCTTTTTATAGCTTGTAACGCTTACAGCGCTTTTGCTTTCATTCTAGACTTGATACGAGCAGATTTATTAATTTTGTAAATTCCCCTGTTTACGCATTTATCCACGAGCTTGTATACAAAACTTAAGCTTTCATCAGATGCTGCTTTGTCTTTCGATTCAGTTGCTTTATGAAAAGTATTGATTGCAGTACGCACACGCGATTTAAAAGCTGAATTGATAAGTTGCTTTGCCTTAGCTTGCTTAACTCTTTTTAAAGCAGTAGGTATCTTAGTTTTCATTTTCTTTTTAGCTTCTTCCTTCGCCATGTAACTTCCTTTAAAATTGTAGTGTAATACAGGCCTAAAGTATAAGCCCTGGCGAAAATATAACAAAAATGGGATAATTCGTCAAACTTCAAAGCTTTTAAAAGCTAAGCTTGAGGAAAGAGGTATGGATAGAGCTAAAAAATTTTTTGATATAATGTTGATCTTTTTTTCTCTTATAGGGGTGTGGTTGTTTATTAGTCTCTCTATACAAGGGATTAAATTTTCTCAACAAACACGGTTTGTCAAGCCTGAAAGTATAGATTATTTTTTAATGGAAACAGTGCTTAAAAAAGTTCAAGTAGGTGCTGATTTTACCTACCGTTATGCAGGTAAAGAGTACGTTAAAAGGCATGTTTTCAAGAGTGAGGGTTTTATCAATGAGTACGTTGCTAATGAGTGGATAGAGGATAAGATGGGTCAACATAGCCGCGTTTACATCAATCCAAACTCCCCTGCTAAAGCGGTGCTGGAAAGAGTATTTCCCTGGAAAACAGGGATTCAGCTTCTTGCACTACTTGTGGCCTTAGCTTATTTTGCTTATCTGAAAATATACACATTAAAATATGTTTGAATTTTTCTCTTTTTCCTCGTTTTGATGCAAATGGGTTAAAAAGTAGTGAAAAAAGAAAGAACTGTATCGGCGCATGCGTAAAAAAAAGCGTTTGGTTGTTCTAATATAATCTTTTTTTCGACTAGGTAGTCTTAAGAGTGTATTGTTCACCATTTGGTCCAAAAGATCGCCGGGGAAAATGTAGTCTGTTTGGTGCCATCTAGAGTAAAGCTCTTTAGGAATTTGCTTTGGGGTGGTTGGGGCTTTAATTCTTAAATAAGGATTTTGTATCTCTACTGTAGAGAAGGAGTGTTTTTTAATTTTTAAGCGCCCTACATGATTCTCCACCTGGTCATAAACAAGCACAGAGTGCTTGGAAAGAGTGATATATTTAGCTCCCAAATCTTGCATGAGAGCCTCAGCATGGTTTTGGTACCGTTTGCCAAAGCAGTTGTCGTCTAAAAGCCAAATAACGCTATAGCCGATAGAGGCATAATCCTTTACCCTGCGCACCACTTCTGTTTTCTCTATAAAAGAGCATTGAATTTCAAACACAATTTTCTTCTCTTCCCAAGCTAGGTCTGCAATTCTATGGATGGATGCAAAACGTTTTTCTAGTTTTAAAGAAGTGCAATGAATGTTTAGAAACAGCCCTTTTTGGAGTTGTTTATGGCGAGAACTGGTAACCATGATAGCAATTGAAAGGTAGAGTTGTTGTTTGTTTGGTTAACATTATACCAATTTTTATATTTATATATATTAACTACGTTTATTTCTTGACATTTAGCTCATGTTTTACAAAAATGGGTGTGAGGCACTGCTTTCGGTGTGTAGTAGCTACACCTATCTAGAAGGGGCTGTTGCTAAAAAAAGTAATTATTGAAATTAGGAGTTTATGAGCAGAGCTGGATTTGGTCAATCTTTCGATCCTCAATATCAACAAAAGATTGAGGAACTTGTAGCGATTGCAAAAGAGCAAGGATTCATCACGTATGAAGAAATCAATGATATATTGCCTATGTCGTTTGATTCTGCAGACGAGATCGATCAAGTGCTTATCTTTTTATCCGGGATGGACGTTCAGATTTTTAATCAGTCTGAAGTAGAGCGCCACAAAGAGAGAAAGAAAGAAGCTAAAGAGTTAGAAGCTCTTCCCAGACGTTCGGAGCCTAGCTCAGATGATCCTGTTAGAATGTATCTCAAAGAGATGGGGTCGGTACCTCTTTTAACACGTGAACAAGAGGTGGAAATCTCAAAACGGATTGAAAAGTCTCAAGTACAAATCGAGAAGATTATTATGCGCTTTCGGTATTGCACACGTGAGGCGGTTTCTATTGCGAACTACTTAATTAAGGGCAAAGACCGTTTTGATAAGATTATTGCAGAAAAAGAAGTGGGAGATAAGGCTCAATTTTTAAAAAAATTGCCTAAACTTAAAACCCTTTTAGGGGTAGAAGATGCAGCATTGGGTCAATTACTGTTTAAACTCTCAGACAATACGCTTAGCCGTGCTGAAAAGGCTAAAGTGGATGAAGAGTATGAAAAATGTAGTATTCGTAACCAGGCGTTTTTAAGACAAATGCATTTTCGTCACAATATTCTCGATGATTTTGTCGAAGTTATTTTAGATTCATACGAAAAATTTATAAAACATGAGCAAGAAATTAAGCAGTTAATGCCAAGAGCTGAAAAAAACCGTTTTGCTCAAGCAAAATTAAGTTCTGCCAGGTTAAAGCTTATTAAAAGGGAGCATTCCGCAGGGCGCAGCCTACCAGCATTTAAAAAAGATGTGCGTATGCTTCACCGTTGGATGGATAAAAGTCAGGAAGCTAAACGAGAGATGGTGGAGTCTAACCTTAGACTAGTTATCTCGATTGCTAAAAAATATACCAATAGAGGCCTGTCATTCTTGGATCTTATCCAAGAGGGAAACATGGGTTTAATGAAAGCTGTTGAAAAGTTTGAGTATCGAAGAGGGTATAAATTTTCTACTTATGCCACATGGTGGATCAGGCAGGCAGTAACAAGAGCTATTGCAGACCAAGCTAGGACGATTCGAATTCCTGTGCATATGATTGAAACGATCAATAAGGTGCTTAGAGGTTCGAAAAAGTTGATGATGGAAACGGGTAAAGAGCCAAGTCCAGAAGAATTGGCAGAAGAACTTGGTATGACGCCTGATAGAATTCGAGAAATTTATAAAATTGCTCAACACCCTATATCACTTCAAGCAGAAGTGGGCGATAGTGGAGAGAGTCAATTTGGAGACTTTTTAGAAGATAAAAATATAGAAGCTCCAGATGAAGCAACGGGTTACTCGATCCTGAAGGATAAGATCAACGAGGTTCTTTGTACTCTTACAGATAGAGAGAGAACTGTGTTGATTGAACGATTTGGCCTGCTCGATGGTAAACCTAAGACGTTAGAAGAAGTGGGTCTAAGGTTTAAAGTTACCAGAGAAAGAGTACGTCAAATTGAGGCTAAGGCGCTTAGAAAAATGCGTCATCCAACTAGGGCTAAACAACTGCAAGCTTTTCTCGATATGATCGAAGGTGAAAAATAATTTACCTGTTTTTTCATAAGTTATTTACAATCTTTTACTAAAAGTGATAATCTCTGCTATCAGTATGAATTGAATAGTAGAGGTTTGCAGATGCAAAAATATTTACGTGGTATTTTTTCTTTATCGTTACTTGTAGGGGCGGTCTTTTCTGAGGCACCGATAAAAGAAACACAGGGGAAAAATATTGAGGCAGAGGTTTGCGCTTATCAGCCAGTAGCAGAGGAAAATGTTGAATCTGAATCTGACGCTCAATCTGAGACGGGTGTAGACTTCCCAGTGATTGAGAGGAGAGATGTTGAGAGAAGAGATAATGCCCCTTGGTCTGTAGAGTCTCCTGCAAAGTATGATATTAACTTAGGTCCCGAAGCGCGGTTTAATCCCCATCTTAGAGGACGCAAAAGAGCAGAAGACTTTTCTGGAGCAGAGACATCAACAACGATTAAGGGAGCACAGGCTAATCTCTTAAGTGCTAATGTATGTCCCGGTGCTTATTGTAGGACCCATAGACCTGGTGCAGGTGGAAGGGTGGTAGTTGATGGATCTGTTTACTATTTTCAGCCACGCGTTTCAGGAACTAGCTTTGTTTATGATGATACTGTAGAAGCAGTAGCACTAACATTGCCTATGGAAGGCAATGTATATGAGTCTAAGCTTTCTTGGAATTGGGGCTTTAACGTGGGACTGGGTTATAATGCGTGCAGTTGTTTTGATTATTGGACTCCTCATGTGAGTTATACCCGCTTAACAACGCATGGCACTAATCGGGTCAATGCGAGTAATGGAGGATCGCTGATTCCTATTTTCGCATCAAGTCGTATTGTTCAGTCTGAGTTGGTGGGGACTACTATATTTGCATTCTGTACTAGTGCTAAGATGGAGAGTGATTTTTCTTTTCAGTCTATAGATTTGAGTTTTTCTAGAAGCTTTTTTGTGAGTAAGCGTTTGGCTATTACACCTATTACAGCGCTGCGCGGTGACAAAATCAAATATAGTCAAAGGATAGAATATACAGGTGGAGATCCTCTTGCAGCGAGTCTGGTCACTGTTTTCGGTTTAGGCGGGGATAATGTACGCGTTAATGGTAGAAGTGATTTTACAGGAATAGGACCTTCTTTTGGTTTGTGTACTAATTGGTACTTCTCGAAAAACATTAGCTTGGTAAGTAAGCTTAGTAGCTCGCTTTTGTATGGCCAGTTCAAAATAAATCATAAAGAAACTTATTCAGCAAATGTTAACTCTATGATAGATATTACGGCGGATAGGCATCAATTTTTACCTAGTGTAGCAACAGATTTAGGTCTTTCGTATGATACATGTATTAATAAAGAGTCTTGCCTGGTTGCAGTAAGTCTTCTTTGGGATCTTGAATATTTTTGGGGGTATAATCAAATACCCAACGGGTTTGAATTATTTGTTTTTAGTTCGGATGATTTAAGTATTCAAAGTGTAAAAGCTGAAATTAAATTCAGTTTTTAATAAAAGCAGTTATTTAGGGGGCGTAAGAGAGGGGGCTATTTGTTTGTTGTTCATAGTGTGGGAGTTATATACACATTTTGAACGGGATTGAGACTTTTTTTTTGTTGGTAACTCCCTTACTTTCTTAAAGTTTTGATTTGCGGATAAAAAAAATCTTTACAACTAATAGCGCTATTTCGTAGTTATTAGGGAGAAGGAATGCGCCTTTTCTGGATGCCGCCTTGAAGTCTGCTATGAAGTTTTGATTTCAATGTGAGGGTATCTGTGAAAAAAAAGGCGAAGAATTACATATAATTGATGAGGAAAAAAAGGATGAATTTTAGCACGGTAAAAAGAATTTCTCTTGCAGCATTTTCTTTAGCTGCTTTATCTTCTGTTGCTTTGTCTGCTGATAGCAGAGTCGATACATTAGACAGGCAAATGAAAGAAGTTGGAACGGGGAATGCAAAGGGTACTTTTGGGGCAAGAACAGCTCCTGAAAGATACGAAGTTAACGATGGAAGTCACTGGTTTGTGGGTTTTGACGTACTTTATTGGAAGAGTAATTTCTCCAATAACGATTACGTTCAAGGATCAACAGATCCTGCAGCGGGTTTACCTAATGTAGGTGAAGTCTATAATATAGGATATGATTGGGACTGGGGTGTTAAAGCTCGACTAGGTTACCAATTTGATCATGATAACTGGGATACTTCAATAAGGTATAACTGGTTTTCATCATCAGCTGGCAACTCGCAATCAGCTGGTCTCGGACAGAGTTTACTGCCTCTTAGGACAGTAGGCGATGAGATGTTAGCAGGCGTAATACCAGGATCAAATGCACAAGATTTTGATTTTTGTACTAGAGCAGTGGGTAACGGTTCATTTAATTTCCAAACATTAGATTGGGATCTTTCTAGAGCATTTTTTACCAGCTCTAAGCTGTCATTTAGACCAAACATTGGTCTTCGATCTGCATGGATCAAGATTAACGAGAAAGTTGAATATACAGGTGGAACACCTGTAGGAACAACCTTTGGTTTAGCTGATCATGCTGTGTATGAAAACGATGATTGTAAAACATGGGGTATTGGACCAAGAATAGGTGCTGATTCTAAGTGGCACTTAGGAAGAGGATTTAGTATTTTTGGAGATGTGTCAGCATCACTGGTTTACACTTACTTCAAAATGGAACATTTTGCTCAGTATTCTGAATTCCCTACAACCAATTATATGGATGTAACTGCTTCAGATCACCAATTTGTTCCAAATGTAGACCTATTCTTAGGCGTGCGTTGGGATTCATGTATCAACAAGAATCAACAACACATTGGCATCGGCCTTGGTTGGGACACTCAATACTGGTGGTCTCAGTACAGAAGAATGGTTAAAAATACTCGAGAAGATGGGAACCTTAGCCTTAGGGTTGAGTCTCAAAACATGAGTATTCAAGGTATAAGCTTAACAGTAGATGTCGACTTTTAAGTAGATCCGTCTGTTTTTGACTGATAAAAAAGAGATTTATGGAAACATGAATCTCTTTTTTTTTGCTCTAATTTTTCGGAAAATGTATTGCATATAGAAAAATTAGGGTTATTTAAGGGTAAAATCCAAAAAAAACTTTACAATAAAATCAGTTGTTTGTAGACGTGGAATTGAAGAAGAATGTTTTTTTTAGGGGTTTTGTATGCTATGCAAGACATCTGAATTAAAGTAAAAAAAATTTATAATGTTGAAAAAGAGGATAATGTGATGGCCACAACTAGCATAAAGAAAATGACTTTCATAGCTTTTTCTTTGTTATCTTTCACTGCTGCGGTTTGTGCAGGGGAATCGGATAACAAAATGAAAAAGCTGCAAAAGCAAATGAAACAGACTCGCGCTGAAAATGGAGCGGGTACTGCAGGAGCAAGAATGGCGCCTGCAAAAGCGCAAATTGAAAATAGTTATAATTTCAATGTCAATTTTGACGTTCTTTACTGGAGCCCAGATATTGAAAATAACTCAATAACTCAAAGTAGTTCTTTTGCTCCAGGGCCTTATGGTCCAGGAACAGCAGGAGGCAATGGTCTTCCAACTGCTGGAGAGATGATCGACCTTCGTTATGATTGGAGTTGGGGTTTCCGTGTAGGTGTAGGATACGATACAGCGCACGATAACTGGGATGTAGGAGTGGATTACACTTACTTTACATCTTCAGCGTCTAATAATTTGACAGCAGGCAATAATGCTTACTACAAACTTGTTAGAGGTAGCCAGGCTATTGAAGCAGCTGCTGGTGACGGAGATTTTGCTACGCAGGTTAATTCAACAGGTTCACTAGACTTTCAAAATGTAAACTTGACTCTAGGAAGAGCTTATTTTGTTAGCTCAAACCTTGAGTTTAAGCCAACAGTTGGTCTTAGATCTGCTTGGATTAATGATAAAGAGACAGTTGAGTATGGCGGCGGCGCTGTAGTAGGTCCTCACGGAGGTCGCGGTTTCCACGGCAATAACACAAAAGTAATAGATAACTGTAAGTCATGGGGCATAGGTCCTCAGATTGCAATCAATACTACTTGGCATTTAGATCATGGATTTAGCTTTTTTGGAAATCTTTCTGCATCAGCTATCTATTCATCATTTAAAACAACACACAAAAACTGTTATTCTTCAGACGTAGATTTCAATATCAGTGTGACTAATAACTTTCATGCGTTTATTCCTAATGTAGACTTCTTTTTGGGTCTTAGATGGGATTCACTTTTCAATAAGAACAAGAACTACTTTGGTATTGGTCTAGGTTGGGAAACACAAGTTTTTTGGAATCAAATCCAAAGATTTGAAAGTGTTGAAGGCGTTAGTGCAACAGCAGGAGCTTGGGACGGACGCGATCTTTCTCTACAAGGCTTAACTATAGATGTCAAAATAGATTTCTAATCTGCTGAGTTTTTAAGTAAAGAATTGCTAAAAAAAAAGAGGCCTGTTTTTCAGGTCTCTTTTTTTTTATATATAAAAAACTTTACAATAAAAATAATAATAGGTAGATCGGAGTTAGGTAAGAAATTATATAGGTGCTTCTGATTCTCTAGGAAACGAAAGAAAAGAAGGCACTGATTGAAGAAATTAAAAGATACGCAAAGAGAGGGAATTGCATGTTCACTAAAGTTAAAAAAATAGCTTTGTTCACTCTTCCGTTAGTAGCAGCGGTTTCAGTACTTAGTGCTGGCGAGATGTCTGACAGGACAAAGAGATTAGAAGATCAAATGAAAGACGTTAGGGGTAATAACCCTACAGGTAAAGCGGGCGCTGTCACTGCGCCTTTAAGCATTAACCTAGAAGAGAGTTGTGGATGGTTTTTCACTGTAAACGCTCTTTACTGGCAACCAGATATCCAGAACAATAGCTTTGCTCAAAGTGATGCAGGAGCTAGTGCTCACGCGTTGCCTAGTGTAGGTGAAGAGTACCAAGCTAAATATAAGTGGGATTGGGGCTTTCGCCTTGGTGCCGGTAAACTGTTTAAGCATGATAACTGGGCATTAGAAGCACAGTACACATGGTTTGACGCATCTGCATCTAGTTCAGTAAGTGCTGGATCAGTTGGAACAGTGCTTCCTACTAGAGGTACAGCACAGATCATTGGAGCTCCTCAAATTTTTGAGTTTTGTACAGAAGCTAATGCTCAAGGTAGTCTTAATTACCAATCTGTTGATTTAACTCTGAGTAGAGCTTACTACGTAAGTCAAGAGCTTTCATTTCAGCCTGGCTGGGGTCTTAAAGCTTCTTTCTTAAATAGTAAAGAATCAGTTGAATACACTGGCGGAAACGCTGTGGGTGATACGGCTGGTCTAAATGGTGTTGTAGGATCTCCTGGATATCCACTTGGTGCTAACGTTAAAGTTATTGATAAGTCTAAGTTTTGGTCTATCGGACCTAAAGTAGGCGTGGATAGTACTTGGCATGTTGCAGAAGGATTTAGCCTTTTTGGTAATCTTTCAGCTAGCTTGCTTTATGCTGGCCAGGACTTTAATTACAAAAACACATACTCAGTTGATGTAGATAACAATAAAATTGACGTGACAATGAAGTATCATCAATTTGTTCCTACTGTAGATGCTTTTATCGGTGTTAGATGGGATGGTTACTACAGTAACAATACTCAACACGTTGGCGTTGGCCTTGGTTGGGAAGTTGAGTATCTTTGGAATGCAGTTCAGCGTGGTGCTTACATAAGAGATGATTTCTCTGTAATGACTACGTCAAAAGACCTTACTATGCAAGGTCTGACTCTAGATTTACGTTTTGACTTCTAAGTTTTAAACGCGATAGATAATCAAAAAAGCCCGGGAAGTTTTAAATTTCCCGGGCTTTTTTTATGCCATAATTAAATCAGGACTCTCGTTCCAGTTAAAAGAGTGGATTAAAAGCTCCATCTCTTTAAGATTGGAAGCTTTGTTGAGCTTCATCCTTAGCTTTTTAGAAAGGGGATGATCTTTTAAATACCAACACCCTACACGTCTCATGCTTAACACAGCCTTGCGGTCTCCCTGGTATTTGGCAATATATTCCATATGTTGCAATAGCGTGGTTTTAATCAGATCACTGTTCACCTCAATAAGAGGCTCTCCTCTGTCAAGCCGCTTGACATTTTCACCCATCCACGGAGCTCCCATGCCGCCTCTAGATATGAGGATGCCATCTGTTCCACTGGATTCAAGCTCGAGCAAAGCTTTTTCAGGGGTGAATAGATCTCCATTACCAAATACTATCATTCCTTGTGCTTGCTTTTTGCACTCTTTAATATAGTCCCAGTCAGCAAAGCCTTTATACTTTTGTTCTCTGGTACGCCCATGAATGCTTATAGCGACCGCTCCTGCCTCTTTAGCTAGTTTCATAACTTCTATAGCATTTAACATAGTATCATCCCATCCAGTGCGTATTTTAAGCGTTACAGGAATAGAGGTGCTAGCTACCATCTTTGCGATAATATCGGCAATTTTTTCCGGATATTTTAAAAGGCCTGAGCCGCTCCCATCTTTGGTGACTTTATCTACAGGGCATCCACAGTTAAGATCGACAAGGTCAAAGCCCAAGTCTTCAATAATTTTTGCACTAAGGCCTGCGAGTTCTGGTTTACTTCCACAGAGCTGGGCGCCAAGGGGTCTCATAGAGGGGTCGTAATCGAGCATAGAAAAAGTGTTTTTGTCATAGCGGAGCAAAGCATCCATTTTCACCATTTCACAAAAACTGAGTCCATCATGGAAATGGGCAACCATTTTACGGAAAGGATAGTCAGAGCAACCGGCAAGAGGAGAATAGATGATATTATTCTTAAGCTTTAGCTTTCCAAGGGTGATGGGCTTAATGAGGCGCTTGGTGGAGATGGGTTGTTTCATATTAGTAGCGAGTGGATCCATATAAGAGCGTAAAGGACGATTCTTTCTGCTATACGCAGAGCAATAAAGGCTATTATAGCGCTAATGTCAAATTTTCCACCAATAGAGGGGATAAAGCGGCGGAAAAAATTTAGGTAGGGATCGGTAAAAACAGAGATAGAGCGCATTAAACGACTCTGACTGAATTTTGGAAACCAGGAGGAGAGTACTTTGACTATGATGAGTACAGAGTAGACAAGAAAAAGCATTTGAACAAAGGATATAAGATAGAGCATACGTTTACTCTCATTTTGTTAGTTTTGGTTTGCTCATTGTATCATTTTTACAAAAAACCCTTCAAGGGTTATTGGCTTCTTTCATTATTCACACCTATTTTGTATACTCTTTTTGAGACTATAGGTAGATGAGGAAAGAAAATTTAAAAAAGTGCAAATCATTGGAATAAAAAAGGATTCAGAGCATTACTCCATAGCCTCTCTCTCTAAAGAGGGGAGCGAAATTCGTATCCATTTTATAGAAACGGTTAACTCTAGCACTGCTTTAAAAGAAATTCTTAGTAAAAAAGAGCATGTTTTAGTGGCCGGATTGCCTTCAAGCCAAGTTTTACTACGCTCGTTTGTTTCATTGATTAAAAAAAAGGCTTTGCTGAGAAAGACTTTGCCTTTCAAACAAAGAGAAATATTTCCTTTTGATCCTAAAGAAGGTGTTAGTAAAACAATCATTAGCCCACAAGGTAAGGGTTTTTTTGTGCGGATTTTTTCCTCCCAGAAGGCACAGGTAAAAAAGCACTTACTTTCGTATGAGGATTTACGTTTAGATGTTTTATCTATTGAACCTATGGCACTACTGCGCTTTGCGCTTTTTCTAGAGCAAAAAGAGTCTGATTTTTTAGTAGTGCATTTTGACCGACATAAAACGCTTTTATTAGCGGTAGAGAATCGGAGAGTTAAACAATATGTTACTTTGGACATGGGAGCGGTTGAGCTTAAAAAGCATTTAGTGGGTCCTTTAGAGAAAAAATTAACTTTAAAAGAGTGTATAGACAAAGGTTCTAAAGAATTTGTAGAGCTTTTTGGAAAAAAAATCGATAGAGCTCTCTACTTTTTGTTTCAAAAAAGAGAAAGCCTTAAGGGGCAGAAAGTGCTTTTTACTGGTTTTTGTGAAATGTACCCTGTTGAGGAGATGTTTTTACTAGGCAGAGAGGAGCTTTTTTCTCCTCTTGTTGTGGGTAATAGACGTGGGTTTCATGCAAGTAGTATTTTATCCCATGCTCTATCTATTGGTCTTTGTTTAGACGTTATTCAAGACGATGAAAAAAGTTGTCAGTTATTGGATAAAGAGTTTTTCCCGGCGCATCATAGAGACCATTTTGTAAAAAAATTAAAAAAACATGCTCTGGTTTGTTTGGGTCTACTTGTAGCTTCTTATTTACTTTTTTTCTCTTATGTTAAGAAAGAGGATATTCGAAAAAGTACAAGACTAGACACGTTATTTGAAGAGTTTGGCGCGGTTTACCCTCTTTTTTTTCAGGGGCTTAATGAGGAGAGTGTGGAAGAAAAACTTGATTTTTCCAGTCGCCTTATCACTAAAAAAAAATTAGAGAAAAGTCCTTTTGTGGCAGTTCCTAAAGTAAAAAATTTGCTTATTTACTTACAGCAAAGCAAACATTTAAAGATTTTAGAAAATAGCCAAGACTTTGCTTTGAAAAAATTAGACTATCAACTGATGCAAAGGCCCACCTTTCTCAAGCCAGGAGAGCCTTATTTGGTAAAAGTAGATATGGTTTTTAACACTGCTCTACCTGAGCAAGCGAAGGCTTTTTATGCGGAGATTAGCCAAGACAGCGTACATATAGATCTTAAAAAACCCATCACGTTTAACCAGAGGAAAAACGCTTATGCGCTCTCTTTTTTCTTTAAAGAATAGATTGCTTTACAGCAAAACATGGGTAGTTAGCTGGTTTAGTAGATCTGAAAGGCTGATGTGGATTCCTTTGTTTCTATATAGTGTGACTCTGTTATTGATTTTAGGTGGCTATATGCTTTGTATGGATAAAGTGAGTCATCAAAACATGCTCGCGCTGCGTGGTTTTGTGATAGAAAAAAGGCTGGAAAAAGTAAAGAGAGCTCAGGCGCAACAAGTAACGTTTGAAAAGCATTACCACAGTTTAAGCCAGGCGCAGAATGCAAACTATTTGAAAACGTTTTTTGAAAAACACTCTTTAGATTTTGAGAGCGCTAAGTGTGTGCAAACATTGTCGAAGCTTACTGCTTTAAAACATAGTCCACAGTTAAAGCAATTGCTTAAGAAAATGGAAAAGAGGGAGAAAATAGAATTTAAACCTATAGCGTCGTTAACTAGGAAGAAAAAAAATTTTTTAGAGAGAGTGTTTAAACTTACAGAGAAGGTCTCTTTGCGAGAAACGGCTGTTTATGCTCTAATCGATAGCTTAGAAAACAGTTTACAGAAAGATAGACCTCAATTTTTGATAAAAAAATTGAGTCTTTCAGTCGAAAATAATAATTTATTAACTATGCAGTCTATGCACGTAATCCAAAGGGAATTTATCCACTATGAGAAATAGTTTTATCATTGTAGCCACACTAATTAGCCTTTTTGGCGCTTCATGCACACGTCAACAAACAGGGCACAGTTTAATTAGCATTCAACTTACGGATAAAAATGGACTCAAGCAAACCATTAGTCATGAAGATCGGTTAAAAGGGTTTAAAAATCTAGATTTTCATAGGCCTCAACCCTATGAAAAGGTGATACGTAATTATATAGATAAAACTAGTAAGAGAGATTTTTCTAAAATCACTACCTATCATCCCAATGGTCAAATTTTCCAATCGCTAGATGTGGTTGCGGGGAGGGCTTGTGGCTTTTATCATGAGTGGTATGCCAATGGTTTGCGCAAGGTAGAAGTGACTGTGATTGAAGGGCCGGGAGATTTAACGCCTGCATCGCAGTGCAATTGGATTTTTGATGGTGTGAGTAAAGCTTTTGATGAGCATGGATATTTAGAAGCTGAAATACATTATGACAAAGGAGTTTTATCGGGTAATTCGCTTTATTTTTATCCTCAGGGCCAAGTTAAAAGAGCTATTACTTTTGAAAATGGGTTAGAATCAGGCACAGAGTTATTTTTTGATATCAAAGAGAGTATTATTAAAGAGCGTGCTTACAGTTTCGGAAAGTTGCATGGGAAATCTTTGTGTAAAAACAATTCTAATGAGCCTAATTTTTCAGAGTATTATGAAGAAGGATTATTGATAGAGGGGGACTACTTTGACTTTGAGGGCGCAAGTATTTACAAAGTAGCAGATAAAAATGGTTATAGGCCTATTTTTAAGGAAGGGAAGCTTCAAATGGTACAAACTATTGATGAGGGTAGAGTAGAGGGAGAAATGCGCTGTTTTAATTCTCAGGGGCATGTGGTGAATACCTACTTTTTAAAAAATAATAAAAAAGAGGGAGCAGAGTGGGTTTATTTTTCGGGTCCGGGAAAAAAGCCAAAATTGTATCTTGAGTGGAAAGAAGATGCTATTTGTGGTATTTCTAGATCTTATTATGCAACGGGTACAGTAGCATCTGAAAGGGAGATGGTAGATAACAAGAAACAAGGCTTGCTTACCGCTTACTACGAAGATGGTACTTTAAAGATAATGGAAACTTACGATAACGATAAACTGGTGCATGGCAAATATATGAGAAAAGGAGAGATGGACCCTACTTCTGTAGTAGAAAATGGTTCAGGAAAAGCTCTGTTTTTTGATGAAACCGGTAAGCAGATTCAGTCTGTTGTGTATGACAAAGGGAAGGTTTTAATTGATTCAGAAGGGACCTCAGATTAGGCAAGTTTTAAAACTTCTCAGATGTAGTGTAACGGATGAGAGGAGAGCCTGGGCTGAGCAAAAGATAGGTATTGAGCTTTTTCCAAAACTTTCTTCTTACAAATATGTTCTTTCCTATATGTCGAAAGATAGTGAGCTTGCTACTGGGGGTATCAACGGTAAATTGTGTGATGAAGGGCGTTTACTGCTTCCAAAAATAGAAAAAGACCAGTTAGAAATATATAGGGTAAAATCTTTAAAGCAAGATTTGATATTAAATACGCAATTTAAAGTATTTGAACCAGGTGAGCAATGCGTTAAAGTGGATTATGCGGATGTAGAATGCGTTATAGTGCCAGCACTGGGCTTTGATAAGAATAATCACAGAATAGGTTATGGTCTCGGATTTTATGACAAACTATTATCCCAAGTAGATTGCACGAGCTTTGGAGTGGCTTTTCTAGAACAAGAGCTTAAGGCTTGTTTAAACGTAGATGCGCATGACAGGCCCGTAAGTACAGTTTTTTATTTTTAGAGCCAGTATTATACTGGCTATTTACACCGTTTGTTCCCTGAGGCAGCATTAGCTTTATAGGTAAATCCCCAGTTAGCATTGTTTATGACGCCCCAAGTACTTCCATTTTTACATGTGAATATAATAGAAAAAGGGCCTTTTTGATAATTTTTTGAGCCGCCTTGTGAATCTTGCCATGTGTACGCCTGTCCTTCTTGTAGAATGACAGAAAAAACAACATTTTGCTGCTTATAAATTGTGGCATTAAGTGTGATTTTTGAATCATTGAAAAGCGTGATGTTTTCACCAAACAGTAGGCACGGAACGATCAAAGAGAAGAGAAAGGAGTAAACAAGTGTTTTCATGGGGGAAAAATGCCTTATAGTTATGGTGGACCCCAAATAGGGTCGAGTCTTAATTTCTCAGGTGAGTCTGAGCTTTTATTTTTTTTGTCTGTGTTGTCTTTTTTGTCTTTTTTTACTTTCTGGCAATAGCGTTTGCCTTGAGAGGTGAGGGCAGTGATTGTAGCACCTGTTTGCACGCCGCTAAAAACGCCATATTGAGATCCATTACGGCAGGTGAAAATGACAGTAAAAGGTGTTTGTGACCAGACGGCATTACCCAGTTCTGCATGCCATGTGGTCATATTAAGGGGAGGTAATTGGACTTTACCTTTGTTAGAGCCATCGGCCAGCAAAATTTCAGCAGTAAGGTGAAAGGGGCTGTCGTTGTAAATACTAACGCTTACGCCAAACAGAGAGCTTTGAGCAAGGAAAGAGAGAAAAGCTAGTAAAACTATTGTATGTGCTCGGCTGGCTGTAATAAATACCACCTATGTAGTGCAAAGGGTTGTGAAAGGATACTTTTTCACTTTCTACTAAAAGGATAATATTTTTGCACGAAAAAACTAGATACTAAGTTTTTAAAAACTCTATCTTGCATGTTTCAAAATTGAAGTAAGCGCCCACAACTTGGATTTGACCAGCACTTTGAGCTTTTGCTATTAATGGGTGTTTGGCTACCGTGTTAACGCTGTAGAGTATGTTGTCAATAATGGCTTGTTTTACATCAAGTGTACCTATGCTATGGCCATACGCTTTCAGTGCCTCATCGATTTTTGCGGCGGTTTGAGGAATATTTGTGATTTTTTTTGCTAAAACAGCATCAATTGCTCCACAATTTTGATGCCCCATAACCACAATTAAAGGAGCATTTAAATCAATCGATCCAAAAACAATACTCTCCATCCCCGTAGGCGTAATGACATTGCCCGCTGTGCGTATAACAAAAAGCTCACCCAGCGCAGCATTAAAAATAATCTCAGGAGATACTCTTGAATCAGAGCATCCTATAATTACCGCTATAGGTTCTTGTATGTTTTTTGAAAAAGAGTTGGAGTCGTTCTCTTGATAGGGAGTTTTTTTAACCGAACAAAAAGTTAAATTGCCCTGTTTTAAAGTGTGTAAGACTTGAGAAGGGGTTTTCATAATTTCTAATTTCCTCCACCCACGATAAGGGGAATAATAATTATAGATCTATAATACTACTGATCTACATTTTTTCCATCGATTTTTTGTTCAAAAATCTTTTCCCATCTTTTTTGGTCTCTATGCGTAAAATTACTATTTTTTGTATCTAGAGAGAGAGAGTTTTTACAAATTTTTTTATCGATAAGCTCAATAAAACTGTGTGTAGAGAGACAAAGAGTATTTTTTTGTTTTGCCATTCTTTGAAGATTGTTATCTGAGGTGACAATGGTCCAGTTTAAATGTGATTTATGCCCAGATAACATTTCAATAATATAATCATCACAAGATAAGTCACTAGGGGCGTAGATAACATCAATACCACTCAGTTTTTTAACATGAGGTAAAAGATCAGGTTCTTGTACATGATGTGTATCAAAAACTAAGGTGATTTTTAAACGTGATTTTGAAGCAAGGGAACAGATTGTTTGGATAAATAGCGCGCGCGCATCCTCAAAAGAGACAGAGGGATAAACTTCTTGATAAGTAAAAAATAAGTTATAGCCATCAACAATATAGCGCACTTTATGAAGATGAGAGCTGAGTGTTAGAGTAAGCCTCTAAAAAGGGAAGCATTTTTTCCAAAGCTTTTCTTCTATGGGAAACGCGGTTTTTTGTCATCTCGTCAATTTCTGCAAAAGTTTTGCCATACTCTGATTTAACAAAGATAGAGTCATATCCAAAACCACTAGAGCCTCTAGGCGTGGTGAGTAGAGTTCCTTCACAAGAAGCAGTCACCTGCTTTTCTACACCTTCTGGAGAAGCTAGCACCATACTACAAACGTAGCATCCTACACGGTTCTCTTCACTTAAATCTTGCAACATATGCACTAGTTTTTGTCTATTTTCTTGATCTGTAGCATTAGTACCTGCAAATCTTGAACTCAAAATACCTGGCTTGTTGTCTAAAGCAGGAACAATCAGTCCAGAGTCATCTGCTAGTACCCACAATCCCAAGGCTTTTGCTGCGGTTAATGCTTTTAAAAAAGCATTTCCTTCAAAAGTGTTTTCACTCTCTTCAGGACTTGTATATTGGGGGAAATCCATTAAAGAAAGATAATCAAAATCGAAAAGAGGTTTTAGTATACTCTTTATTTCTCGAATTTTATGCATATTGGTCGTAGCAAGTACCAAAGTTTTTTTATTCATATGCGTTCCCATGCGTTTAGATAGGTTCATAGTATCCTCAATTAAAATAATTACGCAAGCTTGTGATGGTCAATTCTTCATTTCTTATGCTTACTCTTTCCCCTGTTTTCTTTCCTATAAGTGACTGCGCCATCTTAGATTGGGAAGAAATGATATTTTTTTCAATATCTGCTTCAAATGGTCCTAAAATAGTATAAGTAGTTTCCGATCCATTATTAGACTTACATGTAATAACAACACCCACATTGATACTATCGGTTTTTACATCTTCTTTTCTTAAAATTCTTGCTTGGTTATATTGCTTTGATAAGAATTCAAGTTCTGACTGCAGGCGGTCTCTTCTTTCTAAAGAAGCTTTGAATTCAGCATTTTCTCTTAAATCTCCATGCGCCCTTGCTTGCTCAATTTCTCTAGCATTTTCAACTGTTTCAACCGTGGAGAGATGTTTAATTTTTTCACCCATGGCTCGGTACCCTTCTTGAGTTGCCCAAGTTGTTAGCTCTTCTTCTTCTAATGGTTCGTTTTTCTTACTCGTTTTTAAAGAGGGGTAAACAACGCGCGCAAGTGAGTGGAAAATTTCAATATCTTGATCGGTGAAAACAAGACACTTTGTTGCTAACAATACTAGTTCTTGTACTTGCTCAATAGAGGAAAACTTAAAAATATCTCTAACTAGTTTGAATCTTGCACCGGTTATCATTTGAACAATTTTTTTCACCACAGCTTTTTCTTCAGGATTCTTTTCTAGATGACTAACTACAATGAGCAGAGCTTCAAAAAAACGTCCTTTGTGTTCATCCGTTGTCATCGGAAGGCCGCTTTCTTTTGATATTTTATGTAAATACCAAGCGATGGTTTTACCATGGTTTTTAGGAGTGAGTAGAGCTGTGTCTAAAGCTTTTTTAACAAGATCTTCTTGTTTATTTTCCATTAACAATTGGAAAGAAAAGTCTTTGATAAAGGCTGGATCAAGCGCTAAAAGGCAGAGCATGATTTCTTCAAAAGCATTTTCTCTAACCTCTACCGCTAGGCGCAAAATTTTTCGCTTATAAGCAGCAATGTCCATGTGCGTTATAAGGTGGTTAATGGAAGAGACATGTTTAATTTTTTCTTGGATACGCGCTGTTTCAATACCAGGCGTGACTTCATCGAGTAAAAACAACATGGCAAGTTGCTTAGCATCTGATAACTCTCCCAAGTTCAAAGCTTTCTCGACATAGGAGTTGATAGCGGACTTAACTTCTGCATTTTTTGCGGCCTGAGGAAAATCTCTTAAAAAAGCATAAACGAGATCAATAAATTGTTCTGGGGAGGCATTTTTTTCAATTTTTCTTAAAATACGCTCATCATGGGTTAAATCTTCGTTATGTAAAATAAAGGGCCCTTTTGCCTTAGTAGGCGTTGTAATCTTAGGATCTTTTTTTAGTTTTGAGCGTGCTGTTTGCCACCACTTATTCCAGTCTGATTCAGGAATAACCAAATCTAGTAACTCTTCTTTCATTTCTTGAGCGCTCATAGAACCCAAATCTTTTAAAAGAAGGTGAATAGCGTAAAGAGGATCTTTTTTAGCTTTCTCTTCAAGAGTGTCGGGATTACCAAAACGTTGGGATAAAAAATGGTCATCTTTAAGAGGTGTAAGTGTTTTAAAAGCGTTTTCAAAACTCAATGTTTTTCTTCCTCGGACAAGATCCAAATCTAATTGTACTTCTTCACGTAGGAAAGAAACTTCCATGATCTCGCCTACACCCCATCCAGATCTGTGAAAAATAAATTTTCCAGGTTTTAGATGGGATAAAAGTTTGAATCCTTTGATCGAACTTTGAAAGTGCAATTTATCTTTTAGCCCTACTAAGCGCATTTTAAGCTGAAAATTCTCATCTACCGGGTATTGCTCTTTTAAAAAAGTTATAATTTGTTCAGCTAGATCAGGAGAATTAGTGGTTTGAAGGTCAACAATAAGAGAAAAGATAGAGTGGTAAAAATGTTTATCATCGAGCTTTTCTAGCAGAGGGATTCCTTCAGTAACTACCTGCCCAAAATCTTTTTTAAAAGGGGAGTCTAATAATAGTTCTAGAAGAGTTTTAAATTCTTGAGAGTTTACCTCGTCTCCTTGACAATACTCTTCCCATAGCTCGCAAAAAGCGGTAAAATCTTGGTTTTGCAAATGTTGTTTAAACTGATCTAAATACCCCATAGCCTCGCTTTTTGATGTTAGAGTTGCCTTATGGTAATCATTGTACCTTTAAGACCCTTTAGAATCAATTTGTAATATCCACTAGAAGGAAAAAAGCTTTTTACATTTATAATCAAAAGCGTAAGTGACAAAAAGAGAGTAAAATAATCTCTACCAGATTAATCAAGTAGAAACTAATATTTTAAATAGATGAGATGACGGCAGGTGAAAATAGCTTAGCCCCAATTATCCAAGCAAATAGAGGCTAAGCCTGTCTTAAATTAAGAAATATCTAAAACTTTTAGATCAAAAGAAAGACGTTTACCCGCTAAAGGGTGGTTGAAGTCTAAAATAACCCTTTCTTCCTTGATAGATTCTACACGTATCAAAGCATCACCGAAATGTTCATCGCTGATAATGAGTAAAGCACCTTCATAACGTAAATCTTCAGGAATAGTTTCTAGATGCACCTCTTTAAAAGCTTGAGGGTTAACATCCCCATAAGCTTCGTGAGGATCTAGTACCACTTGTTTGTTATCCCCTACGTCTAGACCACGTAAAGCTTCTTCTATAGCAGGCAATATCTGGTGGTTACCCACTTGAAAAACCAAAGGTTCTTTGCCTATATTACTGTCTAATATTTCATCTTTTTCGTCAGATACACTGT
>NVUK01000020.1 GCA_002401865.1 Candidatus Aerophobota bacterium
CCATAGATAACGTTTCTCTTCCTGGCGCTTTAGTGCAAACACCCGTACCCATCTTTTCAAAATCAAAAGTATAATTTTCCTCTCCTGCAGATTTTAAAAATCCACGCTCACTGTAATCAAACTGTTTCTCATTCAAAGAAGCAACATACGAAGACAGTTTTCCTGAAAAATCCCAAGCAAAAGTTTCTTCATGTACGCTATCTGGCAAATGCGTAGAAATCATCTCTAAGCGGGCGCTTGTATTGTAGTGAATATCGCTACAAACATTATTAGGTATTTGTTTTTTGATCAGTTCTCCACCTGTATGGTAAACATAATTAAATTCTACAGAATCTGCATACATTTTAGCAATTCTTCCATTTTGATAAATAAATTCTCTCGTGTGATTGCCCACCTTTAAAACTCTATTGGCAGGGCTAAAAATTTGCTCTGTTTCTTGGATAAGATTATTATTAAGGTAAATCGACTCACCCGTAAGGCGTCCATTCTCATCATAGGAACGCTCCACTTTAGAACATCTAGCCTCTCGTGAAGATAGCCAGCTATCCATCCAAGAAGAATAACAAACAGGACCCTTTTGCTCTACACACGTAAGCAATCCTCTAGGATCATACGCATAGTCCCGGCTCCACTCACCTACTTTTTCTTGCGCCACTCTTCCCAGTAAATCATAAGCATACAACCAGTCACGCCCCATAGGATCGCGCGCATTTTTAAGATAGTTACCCTCATATGTGTATTCCCACTCTTTAAAGCAGCTATTCCCCGATTGAATCTTTTCGCAAACTTTTCTTCCCATAGTGTCATAAGAAGCTAGCCACACAGCCCCGCCTGGTAAAGAGTACTCTATTAAATTAGAATCCAGATCATACGCAAAACCCAAAACGCTCCCATCGCCAAGCCGTTTTTTTATAACGCGCCCAAGTCCATCAAACTCTTGCTCAACTACGCGTCCCTCTCCATCGGTAGTAGAAATACAATTACCACATTTATCATACGCATATGTTGTAGTAACATCCCCCGTTTCCACTTTGATCGGTAATCCTAAAATATTTTTCCAACTAGTTTGTGTTTGAAAACCTTTAACAATTACCTCGCGGCTATCCTCAGGATAGTAATCCGCAGTCATCTCTTCAATAAGCTCTCCATCAGAACTAAACACAAAAGTTTGTACCAAGCGCGTACCTGCAAAACGCTGCACTTTACTCTCTCCACTAGCAAATGTGCAAATCACATCACGCCCTACATAATTCCAAACTGTTTTCTCTCCACTAGGAGATACTTCCAGTGTAATGCGCCCCAAACCATCATAAGACTTTTCTGAAGTGTTACCTGCTCTATCTTTAAAACGGATTAAATTGCCCCTAGCATCAAATTCTCGAACCTCTGAAAGACCTGTTTCCTGGTGAGTTCGCACCACGCGCTTATGTGCGTCATCATATACACTTATCCATGTCATCCCATCTTCGAGCTCTGTCACTGGTCGACCAAATATGTCATAAACTACAGATTTAACTGTGTTATTTGGATACACTTCTTCTTTAAGAAGCCCATTGGTTGTGTACACAAAAGAAGAAACTCCGCCCAATGGGGAAGTTGTGCTATTTACAAAGCCGCCCTTTTCATAAGTATATCCTGTAGTATGTCCCTCTTTCGTTTCAGATAAAACATTACCTAAAGCATTATAAGTACGGGATGTACAAAAACCGCGAGGATCTACCTCTTCAATTAAATAACCCAGCTTATCGTATGCATAAAGCGTATATGCCATCTCCTCACTAGGTAACACTTTATGCCATGAAGCTTTAAGCTCTCCTGAGCTGTGGTAGTCATAGTAAATAGTATTGCTACTGTTTTCTGTTTGTTTCCACATAAGCTGATTGTTTAAATTGTACCCCATGTAACACGCTTCAAGCAAAGTCTCTTCTGGAGAAATTTCGCGCGACTCAACCAAATTACCCATAATATCATAAGTGTTAAACACAGTGCTACTTGGAGCGCTTATTTGAGTGCAACATCCTTGATGGTTGTAACGGTAGGTTTTTACAATCTCTTCATCTTGCGTTCCTGTTTCTTCAATCTTTGTACAAGGGAGCCCCTGTGCATTGTAGTGCCAGCGCGTAACACTTCCATTACTCTCTTGTTTTGTAAGAAAACCATAGGAGTTATACTCAAAACAGGTGAGCGACACTAAAATGTCTTGGCTATACACTTCAATTTTTGCAGGCAAATAAGGAAAGTTTGTATCATAGTGTATCAACTTTTTTTGCCCTGCTAATTGTTGCACGGCGGGGAGATTGTACTTGTTATAAACAAGCTCTTTTACAATAAAGGTTTGACCATCTCCTGTTAAATCCTCTCCTTGCAAAGTGATAGAAGTAGGATTGCCTCTTTCATCATAGAGATACGTTGTTGTTAAACCCCTCTTATCGGTAAAAGATTTTAAACTTCTTAAAAAGCCCCCTGCTTTATTCCAAGCAATAACTTTTCCTGTTTCAGGATTCAGCCAAGAAGTTTCATCAATAAACCAGGACTGCAATGTAACAAGCCCAAGAGGGTCAATGACTTTATAAATTTGTTTATCGAAAATTTTGTAAATCGTGGCTGATTTAGCACCGTCCATAACCCGGGTACATCCCTCACTATATTCAAACGTTGCAGTAGTAATAATTTCTTGCTCCGAGCCCATAGGAGATCTTTGCTCTATTACTCTACCCTCATCATCGTAAATATTTTCTAACATTTGGCCGTGAGGTTTTGTTTCTCGGATAATGCGATGGGAGCGATCATAGTCATAAGTAATAGTGGCACTATTGGGTAAAACAACTCTTACAAGCTGATCGCAATCATTATAGCTATAGGAAACTCTTGTTCCATCTTTTGCATAAATTTCAGACACCCTTCCTTGCGCCCCATAATGAAAACCACAAAAATTGCCGGTAGAGCTTTCAATACGTGAGAGTTTGTTCTCTACATAAGAAAACGTTAAAGAGCTCCCTTGATGATTGACCCATTTTTTCAACAAACCCTCTTCAAAAAACCTTTTCGACCCATCAGATCCATATAAAACATTGTCTTGGATGTAAGCATGAAAAGGATTACTGACGCCCCCTTCACCTCGAGTACTAAAATTATAAAGGTCTGGATTATCTTCGTGGCAAATTTCAAAACGAGAGGTTTCGCTATTGTAACTATAGCAAATCACCGTGCCATCCATTTCAGCAGCAAATAATTTCCCCTCCTGCTCTACAAGAAAAGGGTTAAGACTAAATTTCCATCCACACCCTAAATAACTAGCGATAGGGTTTTGACTATTATAATTTCTTCTAATTTCTAAAGGGAAAGGTCCTGGCAACGATAAATCCACTTCATCCACATAAAAAGCGCCAGTGATCGTATCGATAGGATCAGCTACTTGACTCATAAACGATTTGTGGGAAGGCCTAATATCACTACTTTGTATGGTGAAATTTTCTATGAACGGAGCTTGCTTTGGTATGTTTATATTTGCGTAAGAGGGCACCTGCAAGAAGTCATACGCCCTGTTATTGTGTGTGTTGTAATAATTGGAAAAGTGGTTATGAGGATTAGACCAATTATAGTTATTGGTGGGCCGGTTGTAAACAGGATCAGGACGTCTTACGACAGGACATGGGTCGTTTACATTTTGAGGCCAAGGATCTTTCCAAGGACAAAATTCTTCATCTGTACCCTTAGGACTCTTAGTCAAACGGGGAAGAGGAGATGGTTTCCGTTCTCTTGTAAAATTATTCAACCCACAAGACATTGTACTGAGCCCTCCATTAAGAAAAAAATTGTTATTGGAAAGCAAAGCGCGTTGCGCATAAGGACTCAAAATTAGTGCCCCCATTTCTCTATAGCTACCATCAGGACTGAATATTTTTCCCGGTGTGAGATAAGCATAGGTCCAGTCACTAACAGGCGTGTCACTATTTAACCAAGCCTTTAGCGCTTGCCAATGCTCAGATGTATCTTTAAAGTTACGCAGGTCAAAATCCTTTAAATGAGAAAAATAGAGTAATTGAGCCATCTCCGGGTTTTTATCGGCCTCTTCCAAAATTTGAGGAGTTACAACTAAAAATCCCGTGCCCTCATCCCCTTTTTGTTGCTGCTGGATATGTGCTTGCTGTAAAAGGCTAACAGTAGAAAGAGCGCCTGGGTCGTTAAAAATTTCACGTAAAATTTGATGCTCATTGGAAGATTGATCTGCGATGGTAAGGGTATCTAATTGCAGCTGTGAAATGCTCGCGTCTTCCACACTGCCTGTAAGATTAGGCAGATGACTCGCAGGAGCATGGACATGGAACATATCTATTTGAGGGAAAACTAAATCGCTTTGATCTTTGAAGGGTCCCTTAGATAAATCAGGAACAAGTTTAGCAAGACCAAATCCAAGAGGAGAAACTTTTTTGGTTTTATGCAAATTTGCTAAAAATTGTTCTGAATAACCACATTTATCAAAGTAAGCTGCACCGATAAAGCCAAGTAACGCATGTACTTTTTTAGTTTCATCTTCTTCTTGGTCAAATTTTTTAAAAAATTCCTCTGTTACATAAGGGCTAGGCCCTCCAAAATGGAAATAGAGGACAGCACTTGTCCCTCGAACCATAGAAAAGGTTTGGCTACTATAGGCAGTAGGATCTTTCTCCTCTGAAGAGGTAAAATAATCTACTGCGACATTGATGATTTGATCCGTTTCATCAAGATTAAGCGACCACTCTTTATTGTCTCCCATAAAAAGCTGATAGCTAGAATCTTCATTCGCTTTAAATCGCATAGGAATTGTTGAACAACAAAGATCTTTTAGATCAAAAGAGGTTTTAATATTTTTCCCTGGATTATCACGAGAAAAAACTCTCACCTCAACATAGCTTTTGGGAGCAGGAAGAGTTAAGTGATTAAAAACTTGGTGTTTCTTACCAAACTGTGGGCGAGGAAATTCTGACCATTTACTATATTGTTTTTTAACTAAAGTTGTTTGCGCTCCTACATCTTCAAGAGAAAGGCCCTGTTTTCTAAGCTCTTCATGCACAAAACTCACAAATAAATTAGCAGCAGTGTCGTTACCATCTTGGCCCGTATGCTTTAAGATGTTTTCATCCCCTTTTAAATATTTTAGAACCCATCGATCGGCGCTACCATATTCTTCTGGCATCAAACTATATAGATCATACCCTTCAATAAGATGCATTTCTTTCATCCAAGGACATATAGAAATAGATTTACCTTCACTGTCTAAAATCATAACCCAAGGATATTTAACTAAAGCTTCTGTTTCACCCTGTGGTAATTTTGTAAGAAACATAGTTTCTGCAACTGTTTTGGGAATGGAACATGGATCGCCCATCACATAGAAAGGGGATAGGCCCGCTTTATCTAAAAGATAAACAAGAAGCTCACATTGTTCCCAAGGAGAGCCTTTTCTATCTAGATAAGTCATTAAAGGGTTTCTAGCAGCAGCCGGAGCTAAAAACACCCCTGCTTCCTGCTGCATAAAAGGATCTGAAAAAGCAATTTCATTTTGCACATATTGAGCAATGAGTAACGGGTCGTTACCCAACTCGTCTACGAGATGGTCAAGAGCTTCAAATGTAACACTTTCTAAATTGGTATAATTTTTTTCAGCAATCTCCGTTTCCAAAGAAGTTGACTCAATAGAAGAAGTTTTTAAAGGACGATTAACAACCAAAGGGCGAGGTTTACGTAGCATTTGTAGTTGCCATGGCGGCATTTGTACAAAATTACATTGATAAAGAGGAGGACCTTCTTCTAAAGAGACCGATAATCTGTATCCAGGCTTAGTACTTTTACTAGAAACAATCATCGAAAATGGCGTTTGTAGATCACAAACAAATTGCAAACGTAAATCAATACCAAAAATCTCTTTCATCTTAGTATCTGGAATATATAGCAATCCATCTTGAATCAAGTAACGCTCCCAGCTAAGTGTTTTTTGCACAGGCAAAGCAATTGTTTCTTCATGTACCACTCTTTCTTGATCCAACACTCTCACGCACAGGTGCGAAACCGGTTTTTCACTTTGCACGACAAAAGGATACAATTGATCAATATAGAGTAAAAACTCGCCATCTTTTTTTATAGGTAAATCATTTAAAGGGAAGGCGCGAGGATAAGGCTTGTTCTGTAATAGTGACTGAATAAACGTTTTTGAAACAAACGCCTCTTGTTTAAAAAACGCTTCTCTCCGCTCTTTTTCTCTTACGCAAAACTCTTCAGAGGAGAGTGTATTGATAGTCTCAGATAAACGGTGGCCATCTGCTTCTTTTTCAAACGCAGCAATCGCTTGTTCCAAATTTGGAATTTCATCATCATATTTGTGATCAATAATTTGTTGGGCTACCACAAGGCTTTGTTTGTTTAAATCATAGCTAGCCCGCTCAAGCCCTTTCTCCAAACAAACTTTACTATTTAACTGCAGGCTCTTAAACCTCTTGTTTAGATCATTTTTCTGCGCTAATGTTATTTCTTTTTGCTCCGAAATCTCTTCCTTAATCTGACTAGATAATTGTTGGCAAATTTCTATAACTTCTTTAACTGTCTTCTTATTTTTATAATTAAAGGAGGGAGCATTATCTAAAATAGACAGAGCTTCAGTAGCCATTGTTTCCGCTTCTTGGTAAGAAGTAAGAATATCTCCTAGCACTTCATTGATTTCATTCGTGCGCGTTAAAGAGCGCAACCTCTCGTGCTTGTTAACATTTGCTAAATTAAGTTTATCAACACTTTGGTTGTAGATAACAAGAGACTTGTCAAATGCTATAGAGGCTTTGACTTTAACAATCTCAGATTTTAACTGATCTATTTGCCTATAAAAGTCTGGTTTGCTGTTTTCAGTGCGTCGCTTTAGTTTTTTCCGCCACTTTTTTCTACGCTTAAGCCAACTTTTTGCTGCAATTTCTTCTAATATAGCATCACAATAAAACATTCCTGTATGACAATGCGCTTCTGCTTTCTCATAACATTCTAAAAAAACCTCCTTACTAAGACCTGGATGGTTGTTTGCGTGCTTTATGAGAGCCGTTTGACATCCCCACTCATGCTGAAATTTTTTACTTAGCTCTTCACATTCCTCATAATTATTCGCTCCAAAGGTAAAAGTAGGAAGTAGGCACACTACTAAAAAAAGAACACATCTTTTGATGCTCAAATAACTTCTCATAGATGCCTAAATCTCTTTTTAAGAATTTTGGTAAGCATGTTACTAAAATTAATATTTTTACGAAATAAAAAAAATATTAACATAGATAAAGAGCCACCTAACAGAACCAAAGTTGGGAACTGCACGCTTTGGTGTTGAAAAGTATTTTCAATTGGCCAACAATGCTCCTGGAAAACAATTTTATTGTGCTTAAAATAGATGAAAACATACCGATTCGGCAAAACATACAATGCTACGCAGGCAAGCCAGTTTTGCAAGACTCACACCTTACCATACCGCTTTCTTGCCTATAGAGATTTTCCCGAACTGATCGAAGGTTTTCCAAACATTAACAACGTTCTAGATTTTGGCGCAGGCACAGGGGCCTCTACAAAACATCTCGTCGATCATGGCTATAACGTAGTCGGTATCGATAAAAGCCCTGCTATGATTCAGCGCGCAAGAACCAATTTTCCTCACATCGCTTTCTTTCACACCGATACACTAAAACTATCTTTTCAGTTTGACCTAGTCTTCTCTAGCTTCGTTCTCTTTGAACTAAAAACTAAAAGCGATATCATCACCTACCTCAATCAGGCAGCCTCCTCCTTAAAAGAGGGCGGTATCTTTTATGCTATTACAGGATCAGCTTTTCTCTATCAAAGAGAGCGCGATTGGACCTGCTTTATTTCCGACTATAGCGAAAACTCTAACCCCACCTCCGGTAGTCTTGTTAAAGTGGGATTAAAAGATGTCGACCTTGGCTCTTACGACTATTATTGGACAGAAGAGGACTATAAAGAGTGCTTCGAAGCCTCTGACCTAACACTCGTTAAAACGCACTACCCGCTCGGCTTTAATACAGATCCCTACTCCTGGCAAGATGAAAAATCCTTCTCCCCTTTTGTCACTTTTGTAGCTCAAAAAACACCCTAATACTTTGCCGTTGTAAATTATTTTCTATTCGCTAATACTGCCCACAAATAATACAATACCCCCTTCGCTCTATGAAAACATACAGGTCTGGTAGAATTTACAGCGCTCAGCAAGTCAAAGAATACACCAAAACACACAAGCTGCCATATCGCACCCTTGCCTATAGAGATTTCCCTACACTTACTAAAAAATTTGCCCCTATTCATACCGTTTTAGATGTGGGCACAGGGACAGGTTGTTCAGCAAACTACTTGCATGAAAGTGGTTATAACGTTGTAGGCGTAGACAGTAGCCCTGCGATGCTTCAACAATCAAGAACCAATTTTCCCCACATTCCCTTCTTTCACACCAAAGCTCTACAGCTCTCCTTTCAATTCGATCTCGCTTTTTCTTGCTTCATGATACTCGAACAAGCCCACAAACAAATAATCATAAATCACTTCAACCAAGCCGCTGCCGCTTTAAAAGATAACGGCATATTTTTTGCCGTCACCGCAAGCGAAGAGCTCTATAATAGAGAGCGCAATTGGGCCTACTTCAATGTCGACTACAGCAAAAACACCAGCCCCTCTTCTGGAAATATCGTCAAAGCTTCTCTAAAAGATCCTGCAATGAATTTCTATGACTTTTTTTGGACTGAAAATGACTGCAAAGAGTGCTTTGAAGCTTCGAACTTAAAACTTCTCGAAATTCACCACCCTCTAGGACTTGCC
Organism: Candidatus Aerophobota bacterium; assembly: GCA_002401865.1. Taxonomy (GTDB): domain Bacteria; phylum Chlamydiota; class Chlamydiia; order Chlamydiales; family Simkaniaceae. The sequence goes on from NVUK01000020.1 coordinate 8,830, forward strand.
AGCGAACCCTACCCATGGGCCGATGAGCTCACCATATCCCCTTTTGTTATCTTCATCGCTCAAAAAATATCCTAACCTACACCTATTTCTAGATGCTAGCAATTTTTTCATTGCTTAAATTCCACTATTTTGTTTAAAATTTCTGATTGATATTAAATGCTACATGAGAGGTTTATCATGGCAATAGAAGCAATAGACGGCGAAATGAACGTTGAAGTTACACCATTTTTGGGACAAGATGAAACTGTTACAGCAAAGTGGAATGGTCGCGAGATTACAACTACTGGCACAGATGCAGACGACAATGTGAAAAAATCCATTCTTGGCGCGCTAAAAAATAGCTGCCAGCAACATGAAACAGCTTTGTGTAGCGAGCGTGTGAGCACGGAAACTGTCGTAGCAGAAGATAACGCACCAGTTGAAATCAGCGCTAACGATAATGTTGATACTGATGAGAGTGAAGTTAGCCAAACTAGCACAGAAAATGCTCTTGTAGAAATTAAAGGTTAACAACTTTTAAGTTTGTTTACCCTAGTGTGTATAAAGCCCTAAACTTCTTTTTGCTTCTTTTGAGAGCTTAAAGAATTTTAGGGCCGTTCAATGCATAAAGAACTAACTATTATAGAAGAATTTTTAGAGATAGATTTTATTAGAAATAATATTGTATATATAGACTTTTCCAAAAGGATTATGTATGTCAAAAGTCCAAATACTTAACCTTATCAAACGCCCCGCCTTCATTGCTGCACTTTTTACTGCCTTCGCAGCTTTATCTATAATCTATTTTTATAAATCAAAAACCTACTATACATCCGTTCCTATACAACTCACCGCCTATGGACAGCCCTATGTAGACGTTAATATCGAAGGTCAAAACTATCCCTTCCTTCTAGATCTAGGATCGCGCATGGAAATAAAGCTCTATAGTGACACCTTAAAAAACTTGCGTAAATCCCTGCACGGTAATCACCATTGGAGAAACTCTCGCGGCATACAGCTTGAAATCCCTTCTTACAAGCTCAACAAAATAAAAATCGGAAATTTAACCTTTAAAAACCCCATCGCTGCAGAATTTCCTAAAAGTAGCCCTACCGAATACCTAGTTTGGAAACACACACCTCCCACACCCGCAGAAAAAGTTGGAAGCTTAGGCCTAGCTCTTCTACACAAAACAAATCTTCTGCTGGATATCAACACCTCTAAACTCATTCTCACCAACAACTTTAACAAACTTAAAACCGATGGCTACGACATCTCCACATTCTCGCCAATACCTTTCGAATTAGCTTCACCCTCTGGAATTTTTTTAAAAATTGATACCGATGTAGGCCTCCTAAGACTTTTGCTAGATACAGGGTGCTCTCGAACCGTTATCCATGATTTTTTTCACCCCGAAGGTATTGAAAAACAAACCGACTCTCATGGCTACACCATCTTCACTTCTAAAGAATTCAATATCAATGGCATCGATTTCGGCCATCAAAAGCTCTATTGCCTACACATGATCAAAAATGTGAACAACTACGACGGATTTTTAGGAATGGATTTCATTAAAAACCATATCATGTATATCGATTTCATAAGCAAAACGCTCTACATTAAGCCAGTAGGCAAATAAACCTACTCTCTATCACCAATTCCAAAAATTTCTTTCGCCGATTGCTTTGTAATATCCCTACCAAGAACCGCTATCGACTCCGTTAACGCTATATCCTTAGGACATACGCGCACGCAATTTTGTGCATTACCACAACTAATCACTCCCTCCTCGCTCATCATACTATGCAACCTCTCGGTCTTGTCCGCTTTTCCCGTAGGATGATTATTAAACAGCCTCACCTGCGAGACAGGCGCTGGGCCCATGAATTTTGAATTTGCACTAACTTGTGGACACGCCTCAGAACAACACCCACATGTCATACACGTGGAAAGCTCATAGTTTATCTCTTGCGCTTTCTGACTAATTTTTGGACCAAACCCCTCAGTAAAACTTCCATCAGCAGAAACCCACCCTTTTACCTTTTTCAAGTTCTCAAACATCACTTGCCTGTCTACAACTAAATCGCGTACCAAAACAAATTTTGTCAGCGGAGCAAGTGTAACCTCACGGCTATTTGTCTTTTTTAAAATTAATGCAATAATCGCTGTGCAAGCTTGTCTCGGTCTACCGTTAACCAGCATAGAACACGATCCACAAACCTCTTCTAAACACCCTTGCTCCCATGCAATAGGCGCAACGCGCACACCCGCACTGTTCACAGGATTTTTTTGCACTTCCATCAACGCAGAAATAACATTGAGCCCAGGCGTTAGCTCTAAATCAAAACTTTCCCAGTATTGCCCCTCTTCACTATGAGAACGAAATACCTTTAAAGTGAATGTTTTTTTAGACATAAGACTCCACTAAATAAACTCCCATCTTACAAAGGTAAATCTAGCTGTGCTGGAACATTGCGTAAATTTGGTTTAACACGCTTTGCCTTCGTATAATCTCTTTCTATAGGGTCTAAATATCTTAAGTCAATAGGTTCATAAAATATTTTAGGACCATCCGCTACTGCATCATACTCCGCCATCGTTATCTTTAAAAAGCTTCCATCATCTTTATCCGGAAAGTCACTCTTATAATGCGATCCACGGCTCTCATCCCTTAACAAAGCACTCTGAGCTATCACATGCGCTAAATCAAGCATCGCCCCAAATTGTGCAGCAAAAACATACGTCTGGTTTAACCTCTTGTCACTATCATCCAAAACTATATCTCTATACCTTCTCTTTAAATCTTTAATCCCTTCTATAGCTTTACCCAGCGCTACATTATCCCGCTTCACCGTCACACTACCAATCATAATATCACTAAGTTCATCGTGTAACTGGTGCACGTTTTCTTTCCCCCTATGTGCAAGCATCTTATCCCTTGCTTCTCTCTCAATTTTTAACGCCTCATCAAAAATCGCCTCATCTACTTCCCCTTTCTCCTCTTGTATATCCTCTAAATAACGCACGCTATCCACACCCGCAACAAGCCCTGAAAAAATACATGAAAGCAACGAGTTTGCCCCTAAACGGTTAGCTCCATGATATAAATAATCTGCCTCTCCAATCACAAAGCACCCTTTTAAATTACTCATATGACGGTAACGCTCTGCTTTATCTTTATCATCCACTGCCGGATAATCCACCCACGCGCCGCCCATAGAATAGTGCACTCCCGGAGTGATTCTCATCGGCGTTTTTTTCGGATCTTCTCCTGTGAATTTAGTGTAAATTTTCAAAACAGACTCAATCTTGTGATGCGCCGCCTCGTCTAAATGCCTTACATCTAAAAACACCTCTTTTCGCCCCTCCACACCAAGGCCCAACTCCATCACACGTAAACACTCACGCGCTGCTATATCCCTAGGAACCAAATTACCAAACGCTGGATAAAGATCTTCTAAAAAATACCAAGGCTCTCCCGTCTTGCCGCAAGCAATCTTTTTTCCCTCACCATTTGTAATCGTCTTAGAACTATCTCCATAAACCCAAATACGGCCTCCCTCTCCTCGAATCGACTCCGACATCAAACGCATTTTGTCTCTTCCAGGAATACTTGTAGGATGAATCTGGATAAATTCTCCATTAGCATAATACATCCCCTGCTTGTATAAACGCCCCATCGCAGCTCCTGTACAAAACGTCGAATTTGTACTCCTTTTAAAAATCATACCAGGACCGCCCGTTGCAACAACCACCGCGTCAGATTTTAAAACCGATAACTCTAAAGTACGCAAATCAGACATAACAATCCCTTTAGCCTCTCCATCCCCGTCCATCACAAGACGTAAAAACTCATGGTGCTCATACTTCTTCACCAGCCTTTTCACCTCATAACGGCGCACCTGCTCATCTAAAGAATAAAGTAATTGCTGCCCTGTAGATGCTCCGCAAAAAGCTGTGCGGTGATAAAGTGTTCCCCCAAAGCGTCTAAAGTCAATATTGCCTTCCGGTGTACGGCTAAAAGGACACCCAAAGCGTGCCATCATCGCAATAATTTTTGGCGCGCAGCGGCACATCTCCAAAACTGGTGGCTGGTGACATAAAAAATCTCCACCCTTAATTGTGTCATAAGCGTGAATGTCTGTAGAATCATCCTCCCCCTGTAAATCTACAGCAGCATTAATCCCTCCCTGCGCGCAAACAGAATGCGAACGCTTAACCTGTGTTAGAGAAATTAAATCTACATAGCACCCCTGCTCTGCAAGCCTAACTGCACAAGCAAGTCCTGCAAGACCTCCTCCTACAACAATTACTTTTTTCTTTTGATCACTCACCCTGCACCTAATGTTTCAAATTAAAAAAATATGTTCCCCAAATCGCCGATAGCCCTAAAAAACCTACCACGAACATAAGCGCTATACACGCATTAACGGCCCTTGATTGTGAGCGCATTTTCAACACCACTCCCCAAGTAATCAAAAAGGTCCATAAACCATTAAAACCGTGAAAAACAGCTGCCAACACAAAAACTGTATAAAGCATGCAGTTAAATACACTCTTAAAGGTATCTCTAACCATTAAAAGCTCCGCCGTTCCAAAATCTTTCGTCTCAGCCACTACCTGCCCACTCTTGATTCTCCTATGACTTAGCGCTTCAAACACTGCCCATTTATAATTATTATCCAGCCGCTCTTCTTCCACCAGGTTTTCCGTTGCGCTATAGTGATCCCCTTCAATATTTGCGCTAATCTCTTCATGACTGCTCAATAAACTCTTGCCATACGTCTCAATAGAAGCTTTGCTCCAAAGACGCGCGTCCAGCTTATCCGCTACCGCATAGAGTCCTTTATCCATAGAAATTTTAATAAAAAATGCATGCTTATTCCCCACTTGCGCTTTAACAGGATCGCGGTAAAAACGCATAAATCCCACATGCAAGATCAAACCAACAAGAAGCACCCACGACGCTATCCTTTGCCAAGAGTAGGCCCTGTTTCTCCCATAGCGCAAAGTTGGCTTCGCCTTGCTTTTAGAAAAAGCATTACTTTTAGAAGAGAGTAAATACTTTACACCCCAAACCATATGGAATAAAATAGGCACACCAATAAGCACCACTTCTACCACCGGAAGAAAGGGTAATCCCTTAATGAAATTAACAGCCTTAACAAACCCCTTTCCATTCTCCCCTAAAAGCAGTGCTGCCTGAGAATTAGTAAAGAGATGTTCCATTAAAAATAGAACAATCCAGAGACCAAATAAAGAATGTAACCGTCTCGTAATAAATTCTCGAGACATCCGATAAGTTTTGCCAGACATGCCCTACGCCTTTTTTTTCTTTGTCTCGCATTAAAGCAGGCATAGAAAAAATAACAAAGATTTTTTTTACAAAAAAAACGCCTTAGCATTATTCATTGTCTGCTTAGCCACTTGCTCTAAAGTCAATCCCTTCACCTCAGCAATCATCTCCGCCGTCTCAACAATAAAACTCGGCTCGTTACGTTTTCCCCTTTTTGACTGCGGGGCCAAATAAGGCGCATCTGTCTCTATAAACATATTCTCTATAGGCAGCTCTTTGATCACTTCTCGAAGCTCATGTGATCTTTTAAACGTCGCAATACCACTAATCGAAATATACCAACCACGTTCAGCACCTTTTAACGCTTCTTTTACCCCTGCTGTAAAGCAATGTAAAACAGCTTTACTTTTGATCCCCTTAGTTATAGCAAACAGATCATCAAAAGCATCTCGGCAATGAAAAACTACAGGGAGATCCGTCTCATCAGCAAGATCTAAATATCTCTCTAAAAAGAGCTTTTGCACCTTTTTATCACTATATTCATAGTGGTAATCCAGCCCCGTTTCTCCAACAGCTGCAAGGACCCCATCTCTTGCGGCTTTAGCAAAAACATCAAATTCTTTTTCTCCCAATTCCCCCACATCATGCGGAGTAGTCGCTCCCACATTAACAATCCAATCATACCGTTTTTGAAGCTCTATACCGCGGGCAAGAGTTAACTTATCTGTGCATATATTAGCTATGTGGGTAATGCCTGCTTGCTTAGCGCGTTTAAGGTAAGCATCCACCTCTTCAAACATACTCTCTTCAGTCATGTGCGCATGAGAATCAAAAAACATAAACGGATTTCCTCGTGGTTCCTTTTAAAAAAGCACCTAAACTAACGATGTTTTGTTGTGCGTTAAACGGCGCTTAATATAAAGTAAATTGAAAATCAACTCAATAGTTAGAGCGTATTATGATAACTTTTTTTGAAGCTATGCACCAATCCGATTTTTTTGGTAAGGCAATCTTTATGGCCCTTTTTTCTCTTTCCTTAATTTCTTGGAGCTTTCTGATCTACTACACCATCATGCTAAAAGCTGCTAAAAAAGCAGCAACCTCTTTTTTAAAGGGCGTAAAAGCTCATCAAGGATGTTTGCTTACCATTAACTCTACCTCCAAACTCTCTTTTAAAGGTATCGCTCTTCCCTCTCCCTTTCATCAACTCTTTGTCTCTACTAAATCTACCACCAAATCCCTACTCGATAAAAACCAATTTTTCTTAAGAAAATATCCTAAAGATTCAAAGTCTTTTCAAAATCACCTCTGTTCTGCAGATATTCAAATGATTGAATCGAGCCTTTACTCCACCATGACAACAGAAAAAGCAAAACTCGAAAAATACTTTTTTGTTCTTTCCACCATCGTTCCTTTAGCCCCTTTCTTAGGACTCCTGGGAACTGTATGGGGTATTCTCACCTCTTTTTCTCAAATGCAATCCTCTTTATCAGGTGGCTCCAATCTATTAATGCTGGGTGGTCTTTCTATGGCTTTAACTACTACTGTTTTAGGTCTTCTCATTGCTATTCCTGCCCTTATAGGTAACAACTTTCTTAAAAACATGACCCGGCAAATCAGTGTCGATATGCAAGATTTTGCCCAGTTCCTCGTATCCACCGTGGAGCTGCAGTATAGAAAAGTAGATCTATCATGAGAAATCGATTCCGTTTTGACAGTTCCCATGACAACAATGAAAACCTCATCGATCTAACACCGCTTATCGATGTTGTTTTTGTCGTTTTAATCACTTTTATGATTATTGCGCCTTTCCTCTCACTAGACTCTATAAAACTTGCTAAAAGTGGCAGCGATAAGACAAAAGAAATCTCCTCTAATGAAGCACCCATCACTATTCACCTTTTCGCTGGTGGCAATATCCGCATCAACCAAAAAGAGGTGGAGTTAAATCAAATAAGCGCTCTACTAACGCAGTTAAAAAAGTCCCACCCCCAGGCAACTCCTCTACTAATTTCCGATCAAAAAGCACATTTTGGAAACTACATGTTTATCAAAGGATCACTTGAAACAGCAGGCTTTGAAAAGCTGCATATTGCTGTGGAGGAAGAACATAGATCTTGAATGTTGTAAAAAAAATCCCCCCTTATCTTCTCTCTTTTTTCATCTACACCTTTGTCGCCCATGTCATCTTCTTTGCTCTACCTTTTGCCCCTAGTGTTAATAAAAAAAAACCAATGAAAGCCTCTCCGATGCTTATGGTGGTGGAAGAGTGCCTTTATAAAAAAGTTTTAGTAAAAACTCCCATTTCTAAAGAAGTTTTAGTAAAAAAAACAGCTGTAAAAAATATAGTGCGCCCCAAAAAAATTCAAAACGTTAAACCTAAAAAAATGATCAGGAACACAGCCCACCATACCCTACACACTCCCTCCCTGATTAAAAATATCCACTCGCAAGCTATAAAGAAACAACCTCTAAAAGCGCTAAGCCCTGCATTCAGCTATGAAGAGCGCATTGCCTCTATCATGCAACATGCATTAAAACTACCAAATTATGGTGAAGTAAAAGTTACAATTACTCTACACTGCAGTGGAAAAGTAACCGACATAACCGTGCTCTGCTCTCAAAACAATGAAAACAAAAGCTACCTACTTGAATCTATTCCTACCCTATCTTTCCCTCCTTTTGAAGAAGGCGAGTCAAAAAGTTTTGAAACGTTCACTTTCAATTTCTTCAACAGCTAAATATAGCATTTTGCTCTCTATATTTTTGACAAATGCTTGCTACGGACAAATCAATGTAGGCCTTTTCTCAGACAGCAACACTTTCTTCGTTTTTATAAATACCGACAAAAGTAGCGCTAAAAATTTAAAAGAAATGAAGCGTATAGTGCAAGACGATTTACTCTTTAGTAACTATTTTTCTCTACCCAGTCGCCGCTCTGAGACAGTGGATACTTTCACTCTAAAAAAAGAGGGAAAAGAAGTACATCTCATGCACACCCCTCCCTTTTGCTCCTCTTATAACAAAGTAGCTAACTATAGCCTCGGAACGCTTGAACAAAACAGAGCCACAGCCCACGCTATTGCTGATAAAATTTGCGCTGATGTCGCAAGCAAGCAAGGTATTGCAGATACAAAAATCCTCTACTCTAAACAAATCCATAACGAAAATAGTGCCGGAGAGACCAAATGGTTTTCTGAAACATGGCAGTGTGACTATGATGGCAAAAAACATACTCAGTTAAGCAAGCGTGATATTTATTCGATCACTCCTGTTTTTTTACAACGCGCAGGTTGTAGTGTAGACAATAAATTTTTATTCGTATCATACGCTTATGGCGAAGCAAAAATCTTTTTAAGTAGCGCGGCTGACTTAGAACCTTTTATCAGTTTAAGTGGGAACCAAATGCTTCCCTCATGTTCTTTCCAAGGAGACAAAATTGCTTTTATCTCGGACATTAGCGGCCATGTTGATCTGTTTATCCAATACATTGATCCCCACACATTAAAACCCTCAAGTAAACCTATTCAAGTGTTTTCTGTTGCTGGCTCTGTACAAGCTTCCCCCTCTTTTAGACCTGATGGAAAAAAAATTGCTTTTGTCTCTGACCATGAAAAAACACCACGAATTTATATTATCGACGTGCCCTCTCCTTTAGGATCACGCCAAACAGGACGCTATTTTTGCTTAAGCCGAAAATATAGAGAAAATACAAATCCTTGCTGGTCTCCTGATGGACGCAAAATAGCTTATAGCGCTAAAATAGACGGAATTCGGCAAATTGTCATTTATGATTTTATCAAAAAAGAGGAAAAACAAATTTCTTCTTCTCCTGTTCATAAAGAAAACCCTTGCTGGTCCCCCTCTGGAGAGCACCTTGTATTCAATACAATTGCAGGTAATGCTTCAGAACTATTTACATTTAATTTAAAACAGGAGAAATTAGTGCAAATAACAAGTGGTCCACATAAGAAGCACTATCCCAACTGGGGCCCTTACACAAAATAAAGAGAATACTATGAGAAAAAAACTTTTGCCTTATCTACTACCTATCGCTATTTCTTTATTGACTACTAGCTGTCATCACTCATCAGGTGCTGTTTGGGAAGACACTAAAACACTTGGTCGCTATCTACACAGAAAAAGTCGCATGTTGTGGCAAAAAAATGTCGACTCTAAAATGATTGAAGAAGAAGGAGACCTGGTGGGTCCTGCCTCTGAAGAATACATCCCTATGGATAACGCCGCTAATCCTCAAGCGAATATGCAATCCAAAACTCCTTTAACACCTTTGATGCACCAATCCACGCAAAAAAAACCTCACGCTATTACACGCGAGCTTTTCCAAGTACCTAAAGGACCTCTTGCTACTATATTCCAGAATATTTACTTCAATACCGACCGTTACACCATAAGAAGTAAAAAGGAATATAAATGCTTGCAAGAAATTGCCTCTAACATGAAAAATAACCCCGACTGGTTCCTCTTCGTTGAGGGCCATACTGACGAGAGAGCTTCGGAACAATATAACCTTGCACTTGGCTCTAAAAGAGCTAACAGCGTAAGAAAGCAGCTGATATCGCTTGGTGTTTCACCAAGTAATGTTTTTACCCTCTCTCTAGGAAAAGAAATGCCAGCAGAATTTGGCCATGGGGAATCTGCTTGGTCAAAAAATAGACGAGTTATTTTTAAACTCTATAAAGACAACCAATCGATGTAATAACATCTAAGGAACGAGAACATGAATTACAAATATATCTTCTTTCTACCTGCACTGACACTAGTTACTAGCTGTTCTCTTTTAACGTCTTCGCCAAAAGAAGCGCAGCACCAAATGGAGTTAAGCTTACACAAAATCAAAACAGACCTAGAAGACTTTAAGCACGACCTCAATACCTACGAAATTGAGCACCATGTTTTAGAGGGACAAGTCATTGATATCGAAAAAATATCTACGCATAACAAAAAGACCCTTTCTCAAATTAGCCCTGCACGTATAGAGAATATTCTTTCTAACTTAGAAGCGTTTGAAAAACATCTTTCCATGCTTGAGAAAAATCAAGAACGGATCCTTAGAGATGTTGTTCAACTCTCTACCCATGCAAATGAAACAAGCGCCGCTTTATCACAATACAAAAATGAAATTTCAGCTCTAAAAAACACTTTAGAACATCCCAACTTCGTATCTACAGAAATTAACACTCCCTTCGATGAGCAATTTTACTACTATACTGTCACTTCTGGAGACTCCCTAGAAAAGATTTCAAAACAATTTTCTGTCTCTATTAGCGCTATTAAAGATGTTAACGAGATACAAACTGATCTAATCAAGAAAGGTGAAATGATAAAAATCCCTAAACTTGACTAAATCTTTTGTCTAAACCTTAAAAAAGCCAACCGTTTATTGCGAGGAGGGCAAGAATGCCTTACAAGACCCGGATACTACTAATTGAAGATGAAGAAGACATTGCAGCATTGATCAAACTGCAGGCGGAAGTTTCTGGCTATAGTCTGCATGTTGAAATCGATGGCATCAATGGCTATCTCGCTTGTGAGAGAATCCTGCCTGACTTAATCATACTCGACGTGATGCTTCCTGGAGAAAATGGCTTTGACGTATGTAGAAAAATTAAAAATAACCCTCGTTTAAAACATGTCCCTGTCTTAATGCTCAGCGCTAAAGATAAAGAGATTGATATCATTTTAGGCTTAGAGCTTGGCGCCGATGACTATGTCTCAAAACCTTTTTCTCCCAAGGTGTTATTTTCAAAAGTTAAAGCTATTTTACGCCGTAGTGCCGTCACGACAAAAACGAAAAAAAACTTCTCTTTTGGAGAATTTAATGTCGATGTAGACCGTTACCTTCTCTATAAAAATAATCTCATCCTCTCCGTAACCCTTTCAGAATTTGGTATTTTAAAAAGGCTCCTTGCAAACAAAGGCAAAGTGCTTACTAGAAACCAGTTAATCGATGATGTAAACAATGACGATGCCTATATTGTAGATAGAAATATTGATGTACATATTGCTTCGCTAAGAAAAAAACTCGGCCCCAATTTTGATTGGATTGAAACAGTACGTGGTATTGGGTACCGCTTTAGAGACCTACTTCCTAAAGTAGGGCAATGAAAGTAAACCGCGCGCCTCTTTACTCTGTTTTACTACTCAACTCGTTTGCTCTTTTTCTCATCCTGCCCATCATTTTTTTCCTCATTTTCAAAAGCCACTTTTTCCCTTACCTCGCCAGCGCCCCTGTGCATTATAAATGGTTTATTTTTGTAGCAGTCATGATAGCTTTCCCTTTGGGTCAATGCATAGGTGTTCCTTTTATCGGCAGCAGATCTGACTATATCCGCGGAAAACCTCTTTTTCTTATAGCCCTTTTAGGAGAGACTCTGGGCCTGTTCTTCTCTTTTCTAGCCCTCTACTATAAAAGCCTTAACACCTTCATTATCAGCCGACTCTTCACAGGATTTTTCACCGCCAATTTTGCTCTATGCTTTTCTTACCTTGCTAGTTCAACAAATGAGCCCTCTATGCTAAAAAAGGTGATGGGAAGAGCAACACTTAGCATAGTAGCTGGGTTCATGGTAGCTATTTTTATCGCCACCTTCTTTTCCGATGCCAATCTTGGCAATTTTACCGATCCACGTATTGCTTTTTTACTAGCCACTTTTTTGGGCCTGGTCAATACCGCCATCATCCTCTTTTCAAAAAACTTTCTCTTGTCTCAAAAAGTGCTCCCCCACCCCTCTATTTCTTTGCTGGCAAAGCTTAAAACTATTTTAAAACAAAACTATATACTAAGAAAAAATGGCACAGCTCTTCTCTTTTTACTACTTTGTATCAGCGCTCCCCTCTCTTTTTTCTCCAGCATCATTTTTGGTATTTATACCCTAAATAAAACATGGTTAATGGCTCTTTTACTCATCATTGGAGGTGTTTGGATTCTTGGGTTTGTAACCAATCTTAAGTATAAATCTTTTAGCAATAATGCTTTAGTCTTGTTCTTTTCTGCACTAAGTGCTCTTGCTCTTGCTTTAAGTTTTGCTCCCTCTTTTACTGTTTTTATCATTTGTTTTGCAGGATTTCAATTTTTTGCCTCGCTACTATCTACGAATCTGTTTTCTCAAGTAGTGATGCATAGCCCAAGCGATGCAAGAGGACTTTGTATAGGATTTGCCCAATCCTTAGGATTTCTAGCAGCAGCCATTGCCCCTATTTTAGCTCTATTTTTAATGATTTCCCCCTCCCCTGTAAAAATCTCTAATCTCTTTATTGTCAGCTTCTTATTTTCTATATTAGGCGCTGCCTATCTCCTTTTTTCAAAACGCGCGATAAAATAGTTTCATTTTGTTTAGGCGATATGGTAGTAGAAAGATAAGTACAAGTGTATTAAAGCAAGAAATATAGTTGGAGAGAGTTATGTCGAGTAAATCACTCATGCTGATCGCAACTTCTTCCATGCTAATGTTTGGATGTCAAACAAAAGCAGGGACAGGAGCTCTTACAGGAGGCGCGTTAGGTGTTGGTATTGGTGCCATTGCAGGTGGACCACAAGGAGCTATCATTGGAGGCGCTGCAGGCGCTATCGCAGGAGGCCTTATAGGTGCCTACCTTGACGAGACTGATAGAAACAATCTAAGAGACCGTAGTCCTAGGACTTATAGGAGAATTGACCAAGGGGAAAAACTCAACGTCAAAGATATTATCAATCTCCATAAAGCCCATGTAAGTCCTAATAAAATTATTGGCCTTATCGATAAAACCGATAGCCATTTTGTGCTTAACACTTATCAAATTGATAAATTGCGCTCTCAAGGAGTTTCTGAGAAAGTTATTAATTATATGATGAATAACACGTAAAAAAAATAAAATTTTTATGGCTTCAAAAAAAAAGAGCCTATATGTTGGTTAACCAACAAATAATTAAAAAAGATACACGTTTAAAATAAGTAAATGGCTGTAAAACAAGAAAAAGAATTCTACTCCTTTCTTTTCGACCATAAAAGGTTTAAAAGTCAGGTGCACACGTTTTGCCACCATGGGCTTAAACATTTTAAAAAATTGACGAAGTCATATATCTTCACTCACCTCTTTTTTTTAGGCATTTTAACCCTTGAGTTATCTTTGCTTATCATCTCTTTAGCCTACCTTGCCTCTACACCCTTTATTGCTACGGTTCTCTCTATTTTCCTCATTTCTGCTTTTGCCTACACACTCGCTATTTTTTACTTCCAAACAAAAAAGCCCGAGCAATTCTTAAAACTGCATAAACATTTCATGGACCTATGTGCCAAAGAGTTATCTCAAGATTTACAGAAAAAAGAGTATTACCTCTGCCTTGCTAATGCCTCTTTTTCTTTTGCAACCTTTGTAGAAAAACAAGAGAAAGTTTTTTACTCGATGCCCCAAGTTCCTGGTGTTTTCAACAGGCTCATTGCACAATTTACCAAAGTATATCACCGCAAAGATTTTTCAAAAATCAAAGAGGTATTTTACTTCTCCAGTATCCATGAACATATCAAGCTTATCAAAATAGACCCCAAAGATATCGAATCACACGCCTCTCTAGCAAATACTTTTTCCAATTTGGCCAACATCTACTCGAGCAAATCTCTTTTTAACAAAAATCATAAGCTCTATATAAAAACGGTCAACCAAGCTATTGGGGAGTACAAAATTATAAAAGCTCTCTCTCCAAACGATCCTTGGGTTTTTGCAAAGCTTGCCGCTTGCTATAATATTACCGGAGAAAAAGATTTAGAGATTGCCTCATACGAGGAAATTTTAACTCTGCGCCCTCAAGATCAACAAATACTATTCCGTCTTGGAATTTTATATTTTCAAATCAATGACCAAGCTAAAGGGCTGGATATCTATAGCATATTGCTAGCACAAGGCTATTCAAAATCGCACCAACTTCTCGATTTTTACGATGCTAATCTTTTCTACGAAAAAAACCACCAGGTTTTTTAATTGCACTTAAGCAACGCTAACTTTTACCTACATAACTGTTAATAATATTGATGGATTAAATTTTATTTTGATAAAAAATCTCCTTTTGTTGTATACCAGAATAAAAAATTTTAAAAGGAAGATGTGATGTCCAATCAAAAAAAGAAGATTTTTTCCCACTTGCTCTCAACAGTGACCCTTTCGTTACTACTATCTTCAACAGTTCCATCCATCGTAATGGCCGAAAAGTTTTCTCCTAAAACTTATTCTGACGAAGAAAGTTTTAGAGTGCGTAAGATTGTAGAATTTTGGAAAGATGGAGATTTTAGTATTGTTGAAAACCAAATCAGTACTTTCTTGTCTGATTTTTCAGAAAGTGAATTTGGCGAATACTTCCATTGGGTTTTAGGCGATATCTTTCTAGAAAAAAAAGCTTATGACCAAGCGCTTAGTCAATACCGCGCTATCAGTCACCCTGGCTTAAAAGAGCAAATGCTTGTGAACGAATTGCAATGTTATTACAAATTACAGCAACACGAAACGCTTTACCAAGTAGCCCAGCCCTTTTTATCCAACCCTTCTCCTACACTTTCCGAGAATTTAGATGAGATCCACCTTTTTTCTGCAGAAGCTCTTTTCAACCAAGCATTAGTAGCAGATGAAAAAGAAACCCAACAACTCCTAGCTAAAGAAGCACGTAATCTCTACTACAAAATAGATCAAAGGCAATACTTTAAACAAGCTGAGTTTGCTCTTGCAAGAATTCACGCTATCACAGAAGAGTACCCAGAGGCTGCTACTGCTTTTAAAAACCTTGCTAAAACAAACCCCGCCTTAGCACAAGATTTACTTTTTGAAGCAGCTACTTGTGAAGTAGAGTTTGATAAGCAAGCAGCACTAGAAACATTTTTAACTGTACAGTCTGAAGCAAATGACCGCTTTTCTGAATCGACATACAACATCCTTGTAATTCTCTTCCACAACCAGCAGTACGATCAAATCATTACCAATTTTGATGCGCATAAGGATAACTTAGACGCAGACACGGTAAGTGAGTTACAGCTTATTT